>JAZGGH010000132.1:0-15640 GCA_036480335.1 Gammaproteobacteria bacterium
TCCTGTTCATTGAGGATGAATCGGCTTCGAAAAATATCTTTGCCCGGCGACGGCTCGGTTATCGTTGCTCTGTTACCGTGATTGCGCGGGATAATTCACAGTGGGATGGGCTGATGAACCAGTTTACTGAGCGGTTTGGCAAGACGGTAGATGTGTTACGTAACCTGGCAGATTTTCATCTGCTTTGTTTGCGTCCGCAATCAGGGCAATTTGTGAAGGGGTTTAGTCAGGCTTTCGCGTTGACGGGTGAGGCGATGGATCGTATTGAGCATATTAATCCGGCAGCATCGGACTGATTGTTGATGAGTGAAACGCCCACAGCTATGAGTATTTCAACGTATCTTGAATCGGATTATGCTGAATTCAGTCAACTGGCGTCTGAGTTATATCACCACCAGTTCCCTCATTCTCTCGACTATCCTCTTGATCATGATGAGATCAGTAAACACCGTCAGCAGTTGCTCCAGATCCATAAGGAGAAAGGTGTGATGTTAACGTTACGGGCTGATCAAAAACTGCGGGGTTTTGTCTGTGTGCAGGGGCCGATCGAGCCTGGAAAAGCAACCGATCCCGGAGACGTCAGTTATGTGTTTTTATCCGATTTATTTGTAGAAAATACTTACCGAAATCGAGGGTTTGGTAGTGCTTTGTTGCATGCGGCTGAGGATTGGGCGCAGCAGTTAGGCTGCCATAAAATAGCCCTCAAGGTGATGTCAGAGAATGATGCAGCGATGCGTTTTTATCAGAAAAACCGGTTTATTTCGCGCTTTACTATCATGGATAGGGCTATAGATTCAGTAAAAACTCCTGTCAAACAAATGCTTTGAAGATGTTTTCATAGTTGATTCTACAGTTTGTATGACAAGTTATTGATTCTGTTTGTATAGGTAATTGTTCCCTGTTTTAATGGTTTAATCAGTATCTGTATCGCAAAAAACAGTTTAAAATATTCTCAGTTTACTTAAGTATTAAACGGCTGGTAGTAAACTAAAATAAATAATAACGATCAAAAATAATAAATAGAATACGCGGAGGTGGTTTTTATGCGTCATTGTATGTGCATGGCTGGTTTCTTTTATAGAGTCATATTCTGTCTATTGATGTCTCTTGCTTTGACAGGGCCGGCGAATGCTGTGGTGATCAATCCACTCAGTCCGAATTCTGAATTGCAGCAACATCTGACATCGCAACTATCATTATTCAGCGAGGCAAGTGTGTTAGCTGAGCTGGAGCAAATCGCCCATGTGAAAAGGCTGTATGCTTCCCGGCAATTTCAACCTGTCTGGTCAGATATGTCAGGATTATTACCTACGGTCGCAGAGTTATTTAAAAAAGTAGACCTTGCTGAGCAGCATGGGCTATCAGGGATAGATGTTCACAGGGATCTCATCACATTTTTATCAACATCCAGAGCCAGCGCAGACCGGGCAAAGCTGGATATTTTATTAACCGATTCTTTCATGTTGTATGTGTTGGCAATGGGTGAGGGGCAGGTTGACCCAGCCAGCATTGACAAAGGCTGGCGACATGCTATACGTGAAATAGATCCCGTTTATCTGTTACAGGATGCGTTGCAGAATCATCGCTTATTGGCTGTTCTGAATTCTGTCGAACCCCGCAGTCCCCAATATAAATCTCTGCTCGCTGCCTTGTCCCTATACAGACAGATAGAAACAATCGATGGCTGGCCAATGCTGCCAGCACTGGATGCTGCACTTGTTTACGGTAGTGGCGAGACAGTTACGCTGAATATTTTGCGTAAGCAGTTACGCTTGACGGGAGATCTGGCCTCAGCTGTTGCAGATGAATCGATGTTTGACTATGAACTCGAACAGGCGGTTAGAAAATTTCAAAAACGACATGGTTTAATGGTTGATGGTGCAGTGGGCAGGCAAACGCGGGCTGCATTGAATGTGCCGATTCGGGAGCGAATTGAGCAGTTAGTCATGAATCTGGAACGCTGGCGCTGGTTGCCCCGTGAACTTGGCGAAAGACATCTACTTGTCAATACCGCTGATTTCAGCTTGCAGGCATTTACAGCTGGACAGCCAGCGTTATCAATGAAAGTCATTGTTGGCAAGAAAAAACGTAAAACGCCGTTGTTTTCGGAAATGATGACCTATCTGGTTGTCAACCCTTACTGGAATGTGCCAACCAAACTGGCTGTGAAAGATTTGATTCCAAAAGAATTGAAACATGCGGGTTATCTGAACAGGCATCATATCCGTGTATTGTCAGGCTGGGATAAGAATGCGAGCGAGCTTGATTTGTCATCAATTGATTTTTCAGAGTATCAGGACAGGCGCTATTTACCCTTCCGTTTTCGTCAGGATCCGGGTAATGGCAACAGCCTGGGGAGAATCAAATTCATGTTTCCCAATGCATTCAGTGTGTATATGCACGACACACCTTCCAGAGGCTTATTCAATCGCACTGTACGCACTTTCAGCTCCGGTTGCGTGCGTCTGGAAAAACCATTAAAGCTGGCGCGTTTCCTGATGGGAGAAGGGGGGATGCAGCGCATCAACCATGTGTTGCGCTCTGGGGAGAATCGGCGAATCGCTTTGCCTGAACCGGTGGCGGTCCATTTGATCTATCAAACTGCGTGGATGGACGAGCAGGGTGATATCCAGTTCAGGCCGGATGTGTATCGTAAAGATGCCTTGTTAAAGGCGGCTATGTCGAAAGATTATACGCACCAGACAGAAACTCTGGCTCAGGCATCGGGCGAAAAGACGATTAACAGCGTTACCCATAAGGATCATCCTGTCATTACCGGCTTGTAGATGGCTGATTGTTAATACATGATAGCTGTCGCTGTTGTTACTTTATCAGAGGTTTTTCGTATGCGCATCCCGGCAAGATTCATTGCTTTTTCTATTCTGTTGTTGACCTTGCCTGGCCGATCAGTTTCAGCTCTTGAATCAACGCGCTCCTATCAGTCGTCTGCGATGACTGCATTTGCTGTAGTGCGTATTTTTACATTACGTCAGCAGGGTGTTTCGCAGGAAAAAACACGCAAAAAAATCTTGCAGCCTGCTACAGCGGATGTTGACCTTGTTACGCAAATATTGCCGATTATCTATAAGGCAGAGGATCAGGATGCCCGCATAATGGTGCATAATTTAATCACTAAGCTGGCAATAGATGCAAAGAAAAAACTCGGTAAACCGGAACAAGCTGTTGAAGTGCATTATTCTGGCTGCCTGCAAAAACATAATTCGCGCTACAATGGTTCGAGCATTCTGCTGTATAACAAGTTGAAAGCTACACTGTCTGATAGTTATCTGCCAGCGTTGTCGCAGGCTCAAATCGATGACATTGATACTTATGCTGAAGCTATTCACAAGGCGAACACAGGTATTTCAGATGCCATCCTGAAAGAGTTTATGTCGTGCTATCATGCGGCAAGATAGATAATGCAAGGTAAAACAGTTTGATGAGAATGATTCCCCTTATAGCGCTGCTGTTATTCATCAGCTTGATCGTCTGGCAATGTGGCGGTGAGAACACTGACGATTCTGGGGGTGAGTCTGAGCGGGAGCACGCCATCAAACATCTGGATCCCAATTACGTTTGTCCCATGCACCCCTCGGTGGTGTCAGATAAACCCGGTAGCTGTCCAATCTGTGGCATGGATCTGGAACCGCGTAAAACCAGCCAGCAACAAGACTCCGATATTGTGGTTTCTGCTGCCATGCAACGCAGCCTGGGCGTGACAACAGCCACCGTCGAATACGGGCCGGTTAGCGAGGAAGTCTATGGATCAGGCGTCATCGCCAGAGTGAGCGCGGCGCAAACCAGTGAACTGACATCAAAGGTTTCGGGTACTGTTCGCCAGATTTTGATCAAGCCAGGTGGTTGGGTGCGTGAAAATGGTGCTTTGCTGGTGGTTGAGTCAGCAGATTTTACGCGCGTCCGGGATGCGTATGTCGAAGCTCGTACCACCCGGCAACATGTGGAAAGAACCCAATACCTGCAGGAACTGCTCGCCATGGGAGCAGACCGCGAGACGTTGGTGCGACCCGCTCTGTTGGGCGCGTTGCCCGAGCATCTTGAAGTGGCATCGCCTCAATCGGGGAAGCTTGATACTCTGCATGTCAATGTGGGCGACTCTATTGAGCCAGGCGCACTACTGGCTAGCCTGTCTGCGCCAAAACTGACCGAAGTGGAGTTTCGCAGTTATTCGCGCAGCGCACGCGCCATTGAAGTCGGTAATAAAGCGTTTATCGAGTTATCTCATCTGCCTGGCCGAACCTGGCCTGGCCGGGTGGTCGACGTCAGGCATAATGAGTCTTCGTATTTCAGCGTTGCTGAAGTCCACTTTGAATTGCCGGATGACCTTATATTCACGGGTAGCTTCGCTGGCGCTTATATCCAGGCGGGCCGACAGGAAAACGTATTGCGCATACCGGCAAGCGCAGTGATATTTGGTGACCGCCACACCCGTGTGGTGCGTATGCTTGAAGGGGGGCGTTTCAGAGTGCTGGATGTAGAAATCGGTTTCGAGAGTCCCGACTGGATTGAAATAATCTCCGGCCTGAAAGCCGGTGGCACTGTCGTTACGCGAGGTCAGTTCATGATCGACTCGGAAGCCAGCTTGCGCGCCGGTCTGGCGCGGCTGCAGGAAGGCAATGCAACACCCTAGGTTAGTACAGACATGATTAATAAAATTATTATCTGGTCTGTCAACAACCGGCCAATGGTCTTGTTGCTGGCGTTAATGCTGACCTTTTCCGGTATCCACATACTCAACCGTATCCCGCTGGATGCATTGCCGGATCTTTCCGATGTGCAGGTAATAATCCGTGCCCACTACCCTGGGCACGATCCTCAGGTAGTGGAAGATACGGTCACCTACCCGTTGGCAACGGCCATGTTGTCGGCACCCGGTGCGCGAGCAGTGCGCGCCTATTCGTTTACCGGCGATGCCTATGTTTATATTATTTTCGAGGACGGCACTGATCCTTATTGGGCGCGTACACGGGTGCTGGAAGCCCTGTCTGAAATCCGCGAACGCTTGCCGGCTGACAGCCGTATCGTACTGGGACCCGATGCCAGTGGCGTTGGCTGGATCTACCAGTACGCGCTGGTAGACCGTAGTGGCAAACGGGATCTGGCAGAAATGCGTAGCTTGCAGGACTGGTTCCTGCGCTTCGAATTGTCAAGCGTTGAGGGGGTTGCCGAAGTTGCCACGATCGGCGGTATAGAGAAGCAGTATGAAGTCCAGCTGGATCCAATGGGTATGGAGGAGCTGTCGCTCAGTTATACCAGTATCAAGAAAGCCATCCATGATGCTAGTCACGAAGTCAGCGGTTCGGTGCTGGAAATTGCCGAAGCCGAATATCTGGTGCGCGGCTCCGGCTATCTGCGGGGTATTGAGGATATCAAACAGGTCCCGATTCTGCAGCTCTGGGACCAAAGCCAGTCCACGCCGCGGTTGGGAGACCTGCTAGACGTACGGGAAGCGCCACGCACCCGACGAGGCATCGCAGAACTTGACGGCAAAAGCGAAGTCACCGGCGGCATTGTTATCATGCGCCGCGGTGAAAATGCACTGGCGACTATCCAGCGGGTACGCGACCGGCTGACTGAGTTGCAGCAGTCGCTGCCTGCAGGTGTGGAAATTGTCGAAACATACAATCGTGCCGGTCTGATCAAACGCTCGGTTAACACACTCAAGCACCGTCTTATTGAGGAGCTGGTTGCTGTGGTACTGGTGTGTGCAGCATTTTTACTCCATCTGCGTTCTTCGCTGGTCATCTTGTTGTCCCTGCCGGTGGGTATTCTGGCCGCTTTTATTGTCATGTCATTGCAGGGCATCACGGCCAACCTGATGTCGCTTGGCGGTATTGCCATAGCCATCGGTGCCATGGTGGATGCCGCTATCGTCATGATCGAAAATGTTCATAAACGCCTGGAAGGGCGCGCAGATGTGGCCAGTGATGCCACGCTGTCTGCTGCGCTGAGTGAAGTAGGCCGACCCTTGTTCCTGTCACTGGTTATCATTACAGCAAGTTTTCTGCCGATCTTTGCTCTGGAAGCGCAAGAAGGCCGTTTATTTGCTCCGCTCGCCTACACAAAAACCTATGCTATGGCCGCCGCTGCGGGTTTATCTATCACTCTGGTGCCTGCACTCATCGCCTGGCTAGTGCGTAGCGGTATTCGCCGGGAACAGGATAACCCGCTTAACCGCCGCCTTGCGGCACTTTACAGCCCGGTCATTCACTGGTCACTCGAACACCCGAGCAAAACCCTGTTACTGGCTGGTCTGTTACTGCTCAGTGCCCTGTTACCCTATGCGCGCCTGGGTGTTGAGTTCATGCCTGAAATCAACGAAGGTGATCTTCTCTATATGCCGAGCACCATGCCTGCCCTGTCGGCCGGCAAAGCTGCGGAGCTATTACAACAAACTGATCGTCTCATCATGACCGTACCGGAAGTGGCGCAGGTCTTCGGCAAAATTGGCCGTGCTGATACCGCGACAGATCCCGCCCCGTTGACGATGCTTGAGACGACTATCCGACTCAAGCCGCAGGACCAATGGCGTGATGGTGTCAGCCTCGACAGTATCCGCGACGAACTGGATCGTGTGGTGCAGGTGCCTGGTCTTACCAATACCTGGCTAATGCCGATTGCGGCACGTATTGATATGCTGGCGACCGGCATACGCACACCGGTCGGCGTTAAGGTTGCTGGCCCGGATCTGGCCGTGATAGAAGAGATTGGCAGGGATATTGAAGCCGCCGTACACGACATACCGGGTACCCGCTCAGCCTTTGCTGAAAGGGTCGACTCCGCACGCTATATCGATATCGAAATGGATCCCGAAGCCTCTGCTCGCTACGGCATTAGCGTGGCGAATGTGCATGAGGTTGTGCAAACGGCAGTCGGTGGTTCAATTGTGGCCTGGACTCAGGAAGGCCGCGAACGCTATCCGGTTAGTCTACGCATGGCGCGTGAATACCGTGACTCATTGCCGCGTTTGCGACAACTGCCAGTGGAAACCCGGCGTGGCTGGATTACTCTGGGGGATCTTGCAGACATTGTTATCCGCGATGGCCCGGCCATGATCAAGAGTGAAAATGCTCGTCCTAATGGCTGGGTTTATATCGATATTGCAGACCGTGATCTTGGCTCCTGGTTAGAAGAAGCGCGTGATAAAGTCGCCACACAGGTACAGTTGCCGCCCGGTTATTCACTGAGTTGGTCTGGCCAATACGAATATCTGGAACGTGTCCGTGCTCGACTTGGCGTGATTGTGCCGCTCACTCTGGGCCTGATCCTGATATTGCTCTACATTGTTTTCAAAAATCTTGTCGAAGTGATGATGGTGATGCTGGCACTGCCACTGGCACTGGTGGGTGGTACCTGGCTGTTATGGCTACTGGGATATCATTTGTCAGTCGCTGTGGCAGTGGGTTTTATTGCGGTGGCCGGTGTTGCCACCGAATTCGGTGTGATCATGCTGGTTTATCTGGATCAGGCCGTGGCGCAACAACAGCCCACGACCCGAGCCGAACTGCGGAATGCCGTGATCCAGGGAGCGTTACTCAGGTTACGGCCAAAGGCCATGACGGTGTCAGTTATTTTTGCCGGCCTGTTGCCCATTATGCTCGGCAGTGGCGCTGGCTCTGAAGTTATGAAAAGAATTGCTGCACCAATGATTGGCGGCATGATCACGGCGCCGCTGGTGTCGATGTTGGTATTGCCGGTGCTTTATATGTTGTGGAAACAACGCACTATCCACACATAGAATGGAAGTCAGATGAATATAGCAATCAGCCTGACACTACGGCTGCTGTGTCGGCTTTATTAACAACGCTGATTTAATTCTATATTACTGTAATATAAGGATTTTTACTCTTTCATGTGGATGTATATAGAGTATATATGTTACTCCTGTCATTCATATTAGAACATTTTGATGTGCTTAATTATCACGCTAACACATTGTATTTCAATATTATTTAAGAATAGATGCGCGGTGTTAAAAATAACGCTGCAAGGACTTGTCGATATTTCTTACACTTATCAGCTCAAAACGCATCATTACCGCATTATTGGAGGGGGATATAGCCCGCTAACTTAATGTTTTTTAATGCAAATAATATCTAAGGCCTAAATATTGCATACGCTCTATCAGAAGATTTGTAAGAGCAATTGACTTGATTTAGGAGCAAATAATGAAAAACGTACACCCTCTGCCCGGTATAGCCCTGGTAAGCAGCTTACTGTTTTCCACAGTAGCTTCAGCAGCAAGCATTGATTTACATGCTTCCAAAGATACATCTATATACGACAATGGTCGTGTTAACGGTACTGGTCAGGGGGTATTTGTTGGTAAGGCAGGTAATGACATAGTACAACGCAGTCTGATCGCATTTGATCTTGGCGCAATCCCTGCTGGATCAACGATTGACAACGTTACTTTAACGATGCACGTCAATGCACAGGGGTTTTTTGGTGCTACCGAAAATATCACTCTGAATGCTCTGAATGCAGACTGGAATGAAGCTGCCAACGGCTCAGGTGACGCAGACAGCGGCGGCGGTGGCGGCGTTACAGCAGTTGCCGGTGACGCAACCTGGACTGACAGCGGCAATGGCGCCTGGACGGCCGGTGGAGATTTTAATGCGACAGCCAGTGCTTCCACAGCAGTTGATGGCCTCGGTTTCCATAACTGGAGTAGCGCCAGCCTGATTACCGATATACAAAACTGGGTCGACAATGGCGACAATTATGGTTGGATTCTTCGTGGTAACGAAATAAACGGTGGTTCTTCAAAACGTTTTTCGAGCCGTGAAAATACTGGCAGTGGTGGTACTCGAGTCCCTCTTCTCACGATCGAATTCACACCTGTACCCGTTCCCGCGGCTGTCTGGTTATTCGGCTCAGGTCTGATTGCATTAGCCGGTATTGCACGACGCAAGCTTACATAAGTAATTCTATCTCTACTAAAATACTTTGATTATGGCGGCAAACTTTGAGTTTGCTGCCTTCTAATTTCAAGTTCAGCATCCGGGCGTCAGATTTCTTTCTCAAACCTGTTGCTCACTCTAACTCATATCAGGAGAACCTTTGAAGTGAATACTAGACAAGTCATAACAGGCATATCTTTATTGGTTGTTTCAGCAACAACACTGGCAGCACCCTTGTGGTGGCAAGCTGTACTGCCGTCTTCAATACCTGATCCGGCCAATAACCCCAGCAGTCCTGAAAAGGTTTTTCTAGGTCAGGCACTGTATTTTGATAAACGATTATCAGCTGATGGTACGATTGCCTGTGCTTCCTGCCATCTACCGAATCAAGGCGGCGACGACAACGTATCGACTTCACCTGGAGTGAGTGGTTTACAAGGCACCCGTAATGCACAAACAGTGCTAAATGCAGGACTCATGTCCGCCCAGTTCTGGGAAGGCCGCGAACCTACATTGGAAGAACAGGCTAAGGCACCGCTGATTAATCCGGTCGAACATGGGCTCACTAGCCATGCATCTGTAGTGGCGATTGTGCAGGGGGTCAGTGGCTATACACCCCTGTTCGATGCTGCATTTGGTGGCTCAGGCCAGATCAACATCGATAACATCACCAAGGCTATCGCCGCATTTGAACGTACTCTGCTGACGCCCAATAGTCCCTACGAACAGTTCATAAACGGCAATACTGCTGCCATGACGGCCAATCAACAAACAGGTATGGCTCTGTTCGAATCACTTAACTGCGTCCAGTGTCACAGGGATGTACTGCTCGCCCGTCAAGGTGCACCTGGCCAGCCATTCCTGCAGCTCTTTCCTAAATTTCCAGCCAATGCGGACTTTATCGGATTTAATGCAAGCTATGACCTGACATCCGATCTCGGACTTGCAGAAGTGACAGGAAATACCTCCGATAACAATCGCTTCAAGGTTCAATCCCTGCTGAACATTGCGGAAACAGCACCGTACTTCCATAACGGTAGTGTTGCGGACCTTGACGAAGCAGTCCGCATCATGGCGGCCGGACAGCTTAATATCACACTGACACAAACACAGGTTGATCAGCTTGTTGATTTTCTTGGCACACTGACCGGTGATCTTCCTGATCCTCAACCGATCACGGTGAGTGATGGTAGTGGCCCTGGCATACCTGCCCTGCCAGCCGGGTTTGCAGTGTTACTGATTCTTGCTATTCCGCTGTTGCGTGCATTGAAGCGGTAAAGTCTTCCGGGGTTGAACTGAGATAATCAGTTCAACCCGAAATGCCGCCGTAAAACATTCTGGTTAACCGCCACCCACAGAAGTATCGGAACAAGTGCGGGCAGCAGCAACACAGCTACCTGATAGCCCATAATAATAAAATCGGGATATGTGTACCAATGCATCGATGTTTCTAAAAATACCGCTTCCAGCCCAAGCATAATCTCTTTCGCAACCACAAAAGTCAGACTGACAACCAGAACAAGATAAAGCGCCAACAGGGCTAACGCAGTTTTTATCCATCCACACCATTCCCATAACGCGATTTGCAGAGCAACATAAAAGGGGAAGGAATAACTGAGTAAGCGCAGATTGGCATCAAAGGCAATACAGGTACCAACCTGGGCAGCCGGAACCAGATAATCGCCGACCCGTTCCCAGTGTGTCAGCGCCTGCACCGAATCACCATTCTGTATGAGTTCATGAAAGATGCGTGGCAGCCATACTGATAGCATATTTTCAGCCAGACCCACTGCAGGTTGTAGCCACTGTGATCCACACAGCCACCAGATTGAAAATACCGGTAGCAGTGCCGCCATTACTCTGAGTAATAACCTGGCAGGCGTCATTTTACTTCTGCCGTGTTCCTGTTACTGGAATCGCCTACGAATTTTAGCCAGACCACCAGTACAATCAGCACATCCAGCATGATCAGGACCGGCCATAGATACAGATGAGCAAAATGAAACAGCTCAATTTGCCATTGGCCCAGATAAAACAGGCTGATTACCCGTATCAGGTTCAAAACCTGAATAGTGACTGTTCCTGCCAGGATGCCGATGACTTTTTGTTTCCACGTGGCACGAAAAGCCAGCATGGCGGCCAGCAGAATGATGCTGGCTTCGATGCCATTACAACCCGGTTCAATCGACACATTGAAACCGGATAGCGTGTCGTATAGACGGTTGCTGAACGCTACCACTCCAGTATCAAAAAACATCACAATGGCTGCGCTAGTAGAAGCAATGAGTGCTGTGAAAGGCAGAATAAAATGTGTCTGTACACTGTTGATCATCTCGATACCAAAAAGCGTCAGCAGGACACTAAAAAAAACACCGCAAAATCTAAGCATCATTGTCCTCAAATTGCTTTTGCCAAGCCATTGTTTCTGAAAAATCAGTTTAACCCGCTGCGGTTATTTTACTGTTAATTAACACAATAGACGCCTGATATAACAATATAGTGTTCAAGGTATATTGTCGGATAAACTAACAGCTATAAATCGGGCTAACTAATTGTAATATATACTAAAGCTCAATATATACATTAGTATATTATTATTTAATATATCAATTACTTAGAATTCCACAGGATAATTCTGGAAATCTTATTCTTCTTTATCTTGTTGTTTATACTATATATTTTAAATTTCTTCCTGATCCCTTCACGAAAGTCTCTAGACCTCATTGACGGAAAACTTTACATATTATTTTTGCGGTGCGTCTTTTTGTCGCAGTAAACGTAAGTATAGATTGCAAGTCAATGTATTTATTAAAGTATTTCAACCTGGCCTGCTAATTGCACCTCCCCAGATATCAACATGAACCGTTAATGTCATTGGAGTGCGTTAACAGTCAAATCATGTTGTTTATTACTTAATATAATCAACGTTTTTTTGAGGAGATTCAAATGTTTGGAATTAAAACAAAATTAGGCCTGTCTACTGCGGTCGCGGCTTTACTGATGTCCAGTGTTGGAACTGCCATGGCAGCTACAGTAGTAACAGGCGTCGAAAACGGGCCAACTGGTAACTCAATTGTAGATCTTCTTGCGGGTGGACAAACTCTACCAGTAGGTGATGGTTCTGGTGATTACACAATTAATTCAGATCTATATTCAAGCTTTGGTGGCACAACCCCATTTAATGGTGCCGATTTATTCGGAGATGAGGATGTCTATAGGTTTACTCTCGATGGTAGCACACCATTCTCAGCATCAATTGACTTAGTAGGTACTGTACTAGGTGCCCCTTATAATCCAATCATATTTCTAGGTATGACAGATCCTTCGAATCCAATTACGAATGAAATTAAGGTCGCTTCCAATGATCCTCTTTTACCCAGCACCACTGCTGATGCATTTTCTGTGAGTAACCCCGTTGCAGGTGACTACTACCTGTTTGTAACTCAATTCGGCAATTCACCTGTCAGTGGAAACGGAACTCCTTTACATCAATCAAATTTTGATGGTGTGATAATTGGCGGAATAGAAGACACACAATCAGGTAACTGGGGTTACACACTCAACCTGTCTGGCGTCAGTGCCGTACCTGTACCGACTGCTGTATGGCTATTTGGATCTGGGTTGCTGGGTCTGATAGGCGTAGCACGTCGTAGAGGTTAAAGATTTAGATGTAGCACTGCGTATCGGGTTTAGCTGTTAATTAATAACCTGATGCGTATTTTTAAACAACGGAGGATATTTACTAATGCATACTTTCAAAAAAAGCCCAGTTAAACTGGCAATTGCCGCCGCTGGCTTGATGGCGTTTAGCACAGCTCAGGCTGTTGATTATGAGCTATGGGCCACGGATCAGTCTAACTCTCCACGTAGTGGCGTAACAGCAACATCAAAAGGATCAGATGGTAGTTGGTTGAACATCTGGAGTGCGGGTGCAATTAATGGTTTTGCCGACGGTCCAACTGATGCAGGACTCAATGGATCACCTGTCCCTGACATTGGTTGCCCAATCAATGGCGGTGCCAGCAGCCCAGCACCCTGTAACATTCATGATATGTTCCCGGATAATCTGGTCGAAAGCAATGCTGGCGGCCTAACAGGCGCTACGCTGGCAGATATCGGCCCAATTGGTCGTGTACATGGTGCTATTCCTGATCCTCAGCATCTGTATGTGAATATCAACTTTTTTAAACCAGGGCTTGGCCTGGTCGGTATCGTTGATGGACGCACCAAAGAAGCCGTTGCCCTGTTCCGCGTTACTGGTACAAACACAGGTCGCTCATTGCACATGAGTTTCTGGAATGCCGATGGCAGCCAGTTGCTACTCGCAAACCTGCATGGTCGTGTGCTGGAACGTATCGATATTGAACGTGATCCGGACGGTAATATCACGGCTGCGCATTTTAACCAGTCTGCCAGCATGGGTGTTGGTGCAACCTCCATTGCGGCTGCGGATTCTGCCAAGGCCTATACCGGAACAAACGGTGCGGGTAATGCAATGATCGGTGATGTCACGGGTAGTTACGCCACTGAAGCAACTGCTGTAGATTTTACAGATGCTAATGGCGACACCATCTGCCGTCAGAATGGCTGTTCAGGTGGAGCGATCGACGGTGGTCGTCCAGGTAATGTCATTGTTTGCCCAATCGTTTCGGCAAATAATAAGGTGTTTGTCACCTTCGGTGGCGGTGGTTTACTGATAGCTGATGCAGATTCAACCCCAATGAAAATTGTGGGTGCCTACGGTAATGATGTGGTCAACGGTGCAGGTTGTGGCGGTGTTGAAATCGCCGGTAAAGTGTTCCTGAATGCCGGTGCTTCAGCTTCGGGTGCAGGCGCAACACAATCTACCTTTACCCAGTACCGCTTGAGTACCTCTGCATTTGGTGATGGTGATGCTGCTGTTACATTCAAGCATAACCTACCTGAGCCTGATGTACTATTCTCGGATTTCTCTAACACACAAACAGGCGGTAATAGTACAGGCATAGGTGGCTTTGCGTCCAATAGTGGTACTTTGTCCACTAATACCTCTGGCCAGATACCAGGCACTACGTCTCGTCGTGATGCCCACGGCATGACGCCAACTATGTCCGGCAACTTCCTGCACGTGGTCGACCGTATCCAGAACAATATGGAAGTATTCGATACGGATACACTGGCAAAAAGTACCTATGATCTGACCTCAGGTAATGGTTGCGGTGAATATGGGGTAACTGACGATGCTGGTCTGCCTTCAAATGACCCAGCACCTGATCTTATGGCCACTGGCCCGAACAATAAGTACCTGTTCGTGGCACAACGCGGACCGATTCCGGTAACAGTGGGACATGCTGGTCAGGGTAGTTGTCCGGGTGCGGGTATTATCACGCTGGATGCTGGTTCACACGGCAAGAGTGGTTCTCTGAAGCATGTATTGAGAACATCCAATACTATCGCTCCAGCTGATCCAATCAGCTATGGAACCGCAACTGCAGGCCATAACTATACCGGTGCTGAAACATCGGATATACATGGTGTGTCAGTGCGGATTAGCACGCAGTAAGCTATAAGCTGACGTGTCCTGATTTATCAGGCACAATGAAGGGCGGCTTTGGCCGCCCTTTTTTTTGAATAATGATTAACCCTACTGGAGTTGTAACCATGATGATGAAAAAGATAATCCTGGGCATCAGCCTGTTTTGTCTAACACTGGCAGCCCAGGCAGAAAGTAACGCAAAAAAAGCTCCAACAACGAAAAAAACTTTCGGCCGCGACGAGGTAATCGCACTTTCCACGCCAGATGGACAACGCTATTTAGAAATCCTGACTGACAAGTCTGTCGGCCACCAGCAGATGAATATTCGCTATACGGAACCTGTCACAAGCACTAAAACATTTTGCACCGGGCTGGGGGCAGATCAGCCTGATATCATGTTGCTGACACGCAATATGAGTACCGAGGAACTAGAGCGCTGTAGAGATCGGGGTATTACCGATATTATTCGTGTAACACTGGGAACAGAAGCGATTATCTTTGCCGCAGAAAAATCCGCGATACTACCACTGCTGGATCGAAAAATTATCTGGCGCGCCTTTTCTAAGGAAGTTTTCCAACATGAAATGGTCTCCAGTAGTCGCGTCATTGCCAACCCACATAAACGCTGGAAAGACCTGAACAAAGCTTTCCCGGCTCAGCTGATCCGGCTTATCGCACCGGTTGAAAAAAGCCCGCTGTTCGATTCTTTCAAAGACCTTGGTTTGCAATCCGGCTGCAGTCAGTATAGCTGGATAAAGGACATGCAGTATCACCGCCATTATCGCGCCTACTACAAAGCGCATTGTTTTCGTGCCCGGCAAGACGCGGTGATTCTGCATCCCGGCAAAAAATCGATATCTCAGGCTGACCGTATCGCTGCAGATAAAACAGCTATCGGTTTGATGAGTTTGCAGGACTGGTTGCAGGGCGATGACCGTTTGCAGGCGCTTGCCATTGAAGGGGTGATGCCATCGCTTGATAGTCTCCGCGATGGTAGTTATCTGCTGGCGCGCCCACACTATATGTTTGTTAAACAGGCACATCTGGATAAACTGCCTGCCCTGAAAAAATTGTTCGCAGAAATGACCAGCGAAGCGGCGCTGGGCAAAGGGGGTTATTTCGAAAAAATGGCTTTGGTACAAACACAGGACCGTGATGAGGCGCAGACCAAAGTCATTATGCCGAAGAAGAAGCCAGTGAAAAA
>JAZGGH010000133.1:0-2379 GCA_036480335.1 Gammaproteobacteria bacterium
GCAGTCAGATCCGCAGAGTTTTCTAAAAGCACCGCAAATTTCGTCAGATTCAGGCTTCACAGACAGCGAAATCGAAACCCTGATCGAAGCACGTCTGGCCGCACGCAGCAATAAAGCTTGGGCTGAAGCGGATAACATCCGTAAGCAGTTGCTCGATAACGGGATTGCTCTCGAAGATTCTCCTCAAGGCACCACGTGGAGACGTGGCTAACCGCTATTTAACCCATTCAAGAAAGTCCTGAAATAGCCGATTTCATTCCTGTTCGGAGCATTCTGTGTGCTCCAAAATTATTTTATGTGAATCAATAAGATATGACTGACCGGATTTTTCGGCTCGGGCTAGGAATGGCGCTGCTAGCCTGTTTTTATTATGACCAACGAACAATACTTGCTTTTCTAGTAGGTTATCTCGTTTTTGAAGGCCTGACCAACTGGCGTCTACCCTTGGTGATCGCGCGTCTCAGAAATCAATCTTTACTGCCATGTGGGTCAACCCTGATGTGTGGTGCTCGAGCGCATCTAAAGTTTAACTTTGACGCCGAACGGGCCTGGCGTCTACTGGTTGCCGCGACGTTGATTACATCGCTCTTCATATTGCCACAAACACTTTGGTGGATGGCCTGGTTTGTTGGCTTTGCACTGTTGGGTGCGGGTGTCAGTGGCGTATGCCCGATGCTGATAGCATTAAAGGTGGCAGGCTTCCGATGAGTGACAACCAATCGTACCTGGATGATTCAGAACTAAATGGGCTATCAGCGCTACCGGTACGAGTGGCGGGCATCGTTTTCTGGGGATTAGTCGCGATTGGATTGTTTGTAGTGGTAATAGCGCTGGGCAAGGAACAGGAATTTATTATCCAGTCCCAGCAATCTTCAGTCGATCGCTTTACCGCCGAGCTGAGCCAACACATTGTAAAGCAACCGTCCACGACGCTTGATGCCGTCATCTCATATGTCCAGGATAGGTCGGCTGTGGTTTCCTCTTTTCAGGCTATCACTATCAAGTCGGGTCAAGAAATAACCAAAATTGGCCAGCCAACTAGCCAGATGGACTGCTATACACGGCCAGTCTTTATTCCCGGCAAGACTAAAAATATCGCGGTCAGCCAGGTTGAATTGAGCCTGTGTCTAACCTCAGTAGAAACACAGATTGCCCAAAGCCGCAAAGAATTGTTACTAGGCATGGGTGGCATGTTCCTGGTTTTCGGGTTGCTGCTGCAAAAAATTCTGAATGCCGTGTTAACCCGCCCGTTCCGCAGCATGATTGGAACGGCTCTTGCCATTTCTAATGGTGATGAGGATATTAGATTTGTAGAATCAAAAAATGACGAATTCGGTTATCTGGGTCGTTTTATCAACCAGGCGCTAGATTATTCCAAGGAACAACGTAATGCGCTACATCAGGCACTTGAGCAAATATGTGAAGCGGAATTCCAGCTATATGAAGAAAAGGAAAAAGCAGTTGTCACCCTGCATTCGATTGGCGATGCTGTTATTACCACAGACGGCTCCGGCAATATCGAATATATGAATCCAGCAGCCGAAGAACTGACTGGTTGGTCATCCGGTGAAGCCATTGGTATTCCCTTTGATAACATGATGCGATTGGTTGAAGAAGAAAGTAAAAAGGCGATGCCCAGCTCAACAATGCGTTGTCTGCAATCAGAAGAGCGCATGGTCTGCGAAAAACAAAAATTACTCCTGCGGCGCGATGGCAGCTATGTCGCAATAGCCGATTCCGCCGCCCCGATCAGAGATCAAAATGGTACTTTGGTCGGTGCTGTCACGGTATTTCGTGACGTCGGTCATGCCCGCCAGTTGGCGCAGAAATTGTCTTACCAGGCTAGCCATGATCCACTCACTGGATTGTATAACCGGCGGGAATTTGAGGCGCGTCTGGAAGAATTGCTCGACAGTGCTGGAGACCAGAAAAAACAGCATGCACTGTGTTATGTCGATCTGGATCAATTCAAGATTGTCAACGATGTCTGCGGACATGGTGCTGGTGATGAATTATTAAGGCAGCTGGCAGAAGTGTTACAAAGCCAGATTCGAGATGCAGACATCCTGGCTCGACTGGGTGGTGATGAGTTTGGTGTGTTATTGACGCATTGCAGCCTGGAGCAGGCGACACGCATTGCAGAAAATCTACGTTCTGCATTACACGCCTTCCGTTTTCAGCACGAAGAACGTAGCTTTGAAGTGGGTGCCAGCATCGGTGTCATCGAGATTAACAACGCGTCCCACTCGAGCGAAGAATTGATGGCATCGGCTGACATCGCCTGTTATGCGGCAAAAGACGGTGGCCGTAACCGGATACATGTCTATCAGCCATCGGATACCGAGATGGAAGAACGCCGCGGCGAGATGAATTGGGTAT
>JAZGGH010000134.1:0-5162 GCA_036480335.1 Gammaproteobacteria bacterium
TTTACCGAATGGTGCGCAGCAGCGGAGTGGTGGATGACCCTAAAACAACAACTGGAAAAGTAGTTTCCAAGCCAGTAATCCAACTCGTCGAATCAACAGCGCGTATTCCACTGATCAAGGGCGCCCATATGTATCTGCAATACCGGATTTGGCCGTTACCGGATCAGCCTGCCTACATTGATCTCAGGCGGGTATTGAAACATCCTGAAATGACGCTGCCAGACGGGTCTACGACGACTGGCTCTGACTTTAAGGTCAAACGAAAAGTCAGCAGTAACCACGTCATTGTTTATACAGGCTACGGCTTCGATGAGGATTACGAACTGGTCGAAGGTGACTGGGTATTTGAGATTTGGCTCGAAGACAAAAAACTGATCGAACAAAAATTCACAACTTACTGGCCCAGCAAAGAAGAAATTACCGCGCTGAGACCCGTACTGGATCTGGGCAATAAAGTATTAACCAAAATGGAGTCCCCTAACAACCCTAATCCCAGGCTAAACTGGCCCAGGGTAATCGTCGATAAAGACAACCCAGAGGCACCACCTGGCGTAACGGAAGCCATACGGGAAATGAAAAAACCCGTCATGCAACCTTGATTAATCTCCCGTTTAAATGCCCTCTCTGTTAAGAAGATCATTTTCGAAAAGATATATTGTCTATACGATATGATAGAGACGACCAGCTTAACACTTAATTTCTGTAATTTAATTACAGTGTGTAATACCTTCACACGCTAAATATGTAATTACACTTAGCTTATACAATCCAGCCTCTACAGAACGATATAGACGACGTTCTTTACATTCGACACCGGCAAATCTTTTCTCCTCCTTATAAACAGCTATATAAAGCGAATGAACCTTGTGGCATAAGGCTTGCAGCTATTCTATTGCAAAATTAATTCAGAAAATGCGGTATAGCAATTGTATTCGATTTAATAAGGCTGATGTCTTAAGCCTGTCCGCATCCTGACCATTCCATACACAAGTGATACGTGTAATCGGTAACTGGCTTGCCAACTTGGCAAATTAATTTTTTCTGGAAGCCGTATAGAAGGATCTGGGGCCATATCCCCGATTTAATGATCATCATTAAGCCTTTTCTGTTAAGCGATAAACTAATTAAATCAATGAGGAGTGTAATAATGAAAAATTTTTCTCTGCCTGTAAAAGCAGTCGCAGGTCTTGCCTTGGGGTTTCTGTTGTCAGGAACAGCCCTGGCCAGTTTCAACCCGGTTTTACGGGCTAATCTGGATCGATTTGACCCGACTGCAAACAGTAACAGTGGCCACACGGTTATTGCCGAATGTGGTGGCGCTTTCGACGGTAGTGATTTCCATGGTCAAAGACCTGCAAAAGCAAAGCTTAAAACCTATCAGTCAGGTGACATGACCTGGGTTAGAATTGTCTTGAGAAATGGCAAGCCGAACACGTTATATACTGTGTGGTTGCGAGTCAAAGGTAATGATCAGGATGGTAATGCCTTCGGCGGTAGTCCGCTTAGCGGGGGTGGTGCTACACCACTGGCTGCCGGGTCAGCGCTGGATCAACTGACGGCTGACTGGATCGGTGCGGGCAGTGCAAACCCGGCAAATGGTTTTATGACGAATGGTCACGGCAGAGGCGTATTCAGCACAACGTTGAATTTTCCATTGCATGGCGGAACCTACCCTTTTAACGAAATCTCTGCAGCCTCGCTCACAGATATACGGGTTAACAAGAATGCAGCTGCACTGGCGACGCCAACGGCAATCGTTGATCCAGAC
Organism: Gammaproteobacteria bacterium; assembly: GCA_036480335.1. GTDB lineage: Bacteria > Pseudomonadota > Gammaproteobacteria > DSM-19610 > DSM-19610 > JAZGER01. The sequence goes on from JAZGGH010000134.1 coordinate 1,769, forward strand.
AACACTGGAGTCAGCGGGCCGTTCATGATACGCGTTGTCTCGCATTGCCAGGACGGTCTAGGTCACGGCTTATCCCCAGCCAATCGTGAAACCTGGTTTGATTTTCATTAAAGATATGTTGGTGAGGTGAAAAGCTCATTACATGCTACCAGGGCACCGGCCACACCAGGTACCCTGGTAGTAATGTCTGTTCACATTAGGAGAAAGAAATGATTCAGGAAAACATTTATTCAAAAGTTGTACGTTTACTCCTGGCCGCTGTATTGGTATTCCCACTCGCAGCAGGAGCAGCTATTGTTAATCTCTCTGCCACAATCGATGGGGGTCAGGAAGTGCCTGCAGTAACTAGCCTTGGTTCAGGCGCAGCGTCAATGACATTTGACGACATATCCAATCTATTGAGCTGGAATATAACCTTTAATGGCCTGAGTGGACCTGCAACTGCTGCACATTTCCATGGTGCAGCACCGGCAGGATCAAATGCAGGTGTCCTGCTTAATATTGGAAATATTAGCGGGCTATTAGACCCGATGGTGGGTTCTGCAACGATTACTGCCCCACAAGCAACAGATCTCCTGGCAGGATTATGGTACATCAATATACATACGGCACTAAATCCTGGTGGTGAAATACGTGGCCAGGTACAAGTTGTCCCGTTACCTGCGGCTATCTGGTTGTTTGGTTTTGGGATTGTTTCACTGATTGGAGTATCAAGCCGCAGGCATTTGGCCTAATAATCATAAAGTATTCGCGTAGAATACTGAAACGCAGAGAATAAAGCCCAACTAACGGTGCCAAGTTAGTTGGGCTTTATGTTTAAACTAAATAGCTTTAGCCATAGAAGCGTTGGAAACCTGGCCAATCCGGTTCGTGAATTATTGATATCATGACCGGATGGATGAAAACAACGCAGCGCATGCTTACCAAAAATTGACCCCTGACCTGATCCTGAATGCAGTAGAGTCACAGGGTTACCACTGCGATGGCCGGATGCTGGCCCTCAACAGTTATGAGAATCGCGTCTACCAAATTGGTATTGAAGACGATACACCGGTGATCGTCAAATTCTATCGGCCTGGCCGTTGGAGCCGTGATGCCATTCTTGAAGAACACAGCTTTGCCTGGGAATTGGCAGAGCAGGAAATTCCGGTCATTGCACCCTTTAAAAACTCCAACGATCAAACACTCAACGATTACAACGAATTTATGTTCGCTGTTTATCCTCGCTCAGGCGGTCGTTGGCCAGACCTGGATCTTAAAGATGACTGGTTACTCATGGGACGTTTCCTGGGAAGATTACACGCCATCGGTGCAACCAATCATTTCCAGCACCGCACTCTGCTGGATGTGAAATCACTCGGTGACGAATCACGAGATTATTTGCTGTCAGGCAATACTATTCCAGATTATCTGACTGAAGCTTACGCCACGCTCACAAAAGATTTACTCGACATCATAAATTCACGCTTTGCCGCAACCGATTTTGTGGCGCGGATTCGCTTGCACGGTGACTGCCACCCCGGAAATATTTTATGGACTGAAACCGGCCCCCACTTCGTCGACCTCGATGATGCCCGCACTGGCCCTGCTATTCAGGATATCTGGATGCTGCTATCCGGCGATACAGATGACATGCGGTATCAACTGGATAACTTTCTGGAGGGTTACGAAACCTTTTATGACTTCGATTACTCAAGCATTCAGCTCATCGAATCACTACGCACCCTTCGTATCATGCATTACGCTGCCTGGATCGCCCGGCGCTGGGAAGACCCCGCTTTTCCACTCGCCTTTCCCTGGTTTGATTCGCCGCGCTATTGGGAAGAGCATATACTTTCATTGCGGGAACAGGCAGCCGCATTGGAACAACCACCGATTCGTTAGTAAAACACGAGTATGTGTATACTATAGATCAATACTAAACGTATTAATGACAAGGACTGTCATGTATGTATTTTGAAATCATTGGACAGATTGAAGCTGTTGAAACCTTTGCTAAAGGAAAAGGCATCCGTGAACAAATACGTTTGCAGCGAATATACGGAAAAGGCCGATGGAGGAAGAGAAAAGGCCTAGCAAAAATCAAATTACCGGGTGGAATTATCAGGCTGGCTGAAATACACTGGTATGAAGCCAATGGAATTGGCAAGAAAGAATTCAAGATCAAGCGATATCTGGATTAAGTTATGTCTCAATTTGCACACAAATCTCATCATTTTGTAATCTGTATCAAGAACGAGGATTACTCCGCCTCGCTAGTTATGCGAAAAATATACGAGGCATTACCTGATACCGATGCAGCAAATAGTAAACAGGTCAGAGTAATCGATGAATCAGGTGAGGACTACCTTTACCCTCAGGATTTTTTTATATCTATAGAACTCCCAAAAAATGCTGAGGATGCAATCATTCAAGCGGCATAAGGAGGACATCGAAAGTCCCGATGGGCTTCGTACCTTCGCCCATCCTACGCTTGCTTATTCAACACTGGATTACAACAATCTAATCGCCGCTATAGGTAAGTGGGCTGCCCGAAACTCAACATTAATATAAAATTTCCAAGTAATTACTCAATATGCCCACTGACAACAACCCATCTAAACAAAACAAACTCGACACCCTCGTCGCCGAAACCCATCGCAATCGCGATAAACGTGAATTAGGCTACCGCGAGAAATCTTTAAAAATGTACCCCTGGGTTTGTGGCCGCTGTTCTCGTGAATTTACACGCGCAAACCTGCACGAACTCACAGTTCATCATCGTGATCACAACCACGACAACAATCCTGATGACGGTAGCAACTGGGAATTGCTTTGTCTTTATTGCCACGACAATGAACATTCTCGTTTACTCGATGGTGAATATACAATGGGATCATCTGACACGAATAAAAAAGATAGTCAGGCCACACATAACCCCTTTGGCGCACTCGATTCATTACTGAAAAACAAGAAATAATTTCTATCGATTAGTCCAGTATTACAAGTCTATTCAGGCAAGTAATCATAAATCCACTGCGACGCAGCCTGACACATATCCATTAATTTCAATAGTTTATACAACAAGGACTAGCACCTTGCTGGACAGGACGGTTCCTGGCGTAGAGAATCAGGCCATAACTATAAAAAATATTATAAGGATAATAAAAAATGAACATCCTGAAATTTACCTTATTACTTTTTGTTCTATCGCTAATAAACTTTACCGTATCTGCGGCAGATCGTATTTCTAAAGATGACGTTGAGAGCGTTATCGCTGAAACCGACATTGCTTCAAAGCAACGCAATGCGTCCGGTATAGAAAAATACTTAGGTCAGGATTTTGCCAAATATATTGAACTGCCTATGGAAAAATGGGACTCGGCATTTCGTCTCAACAGAGATAAATATATAT
>JAZGGH010000135.1:0-4000 GCA_036480335.1 Gammaproteobacteria bacterium
TGTGTTCGCGAACTATTGGAAAGCCTTCAGCGGCGGGATCCAGTTCCTCGATATTGACCGATGCGCAGAGAAAATCATTTTCCATCATGAGTAATGAATAAACAGCTTCGTGTACGCCAGCTGCACCCAGTGAGTGGCCGCTGAGTGATTTGGTTGAGTTCACGGCAGGAATATTGTCACCGAAGACTTTACTAAGTGCTTCTAGCTCACGCATGTCTCCCACCGGTGTGCTGGTGCCGTGGGCATTGATATAGTCGATCGGTGCATCGATCGTCGCCATAGCTTGCTGCATACAACGTACGGCACCTTCACCAGAAGGCTGCACCATATCGTAGCCATCTGATGTGGCGCCATATCCAACTAATTCGGCGTAGATTTTTGCACCGCGTTTTTGTGCATGTTCCAGTTCTTCCAGTACCACCATGCCACCACCACCAGCGATAACAAAACCATCACGATTGGCATCGTAAGCGCGTGATGCCTGGGTGGGACGATCATTGTATTTTGATGAAAGTGCGCCCATTGCATCGAATAATAAGGTCAGTGACCAGTGTAGTTCCTCGCCACCACCTGCAAATACAATATCCTGTTTGCCCATCTGAATTTGTTCATAGCCATTGCCGATACAATGTGCGCTGGTGGAACAGGCCGAACTGATAGAGTAATTGATGCCTTTGATTTTGAAGGCGGTCGACAGACAGGCGGAGTTGGTGCTACCCATAGTTCGCGGCACCATAAACGGGCCCACTTTTTTCGGGCTTTTTTCACGCATCAGGTCAATAGCAAGGCTGACATTTTCGGTTGAGGTGCCGCCTGAACCAGCAATCAGACCGGTTTTTACATTGGATACCTGATCATCATCAAGTCCGGCATCTTCAATAGCTTCCAGCATGGCAATGTAATTATAGGCTGCACTACTGCCCATGAAGCGGCGCAGCTTTTTATGAATAAGGCTTTCGATGTCTATGTCAACGGAACCATGCACATGACTGCGAAATCCAAGTTCTTCATATTTGTCGCAGTGCACAATACCCGAGCGTTCCTCTCGCAGAGATTCCAGGACTTCCTGCTTGTTATTTCCCAGGCTTGAAACTACACCCATACCAGTAATGACAACGCGTCGCATATCAATAACTCTCAGAATGATTCAGTGGAAGTGAATAGCCCAACCCGCAGACTTTTAGCGGCGTAGATTTCTTTGCCGTCGAGTGACATTGTAGCGTCTCCAATACCCATGTGCAGTTTACGCTGGATGACCCTGCGGATGTCTATTTTATAAGTGATCAGTTTACCTTTTGGGCTGACCTGGCCGGAGTATTTTACTTCACCTGCACCTAACGCACGTCCACGGCCGGGGCCGCCAAGCCAGCCAAGATAAAAGCCTATCAATTGCCACATAGCATCGAGACCGAGACAACCCGGCATAACTGGGTCAGATTCAAAATGGCACTTAAAAAACCATAGATCTGGATTGAGATCCAGTTCAGCAATAATTTCGCCTTTGCCATAACTACCGCCGGTTTCGCTAATGTGGGTGATGCGGTCGCACATCAGCATAGGCGGCAAGGGCAAGCGGGCATTGTTGGGGCCGAAAAGTTCACCATGAGCGCATTGCAGCAGTTCATCGTAGGAATACTGGTTTTGAGTGTGTTTGGTTGAGGGAGCTGGGTTACTCATGTATAAATTGCCGATTATTTAATGATTTGAAGGGGCTATTTTAACGGTATGTGAAGCGAGTAGAAAGCCTGCTTGCAAGGTATGTTCGAGTGACCCATTATTCGGCCCAATCTATAGGGGTAACTGGAGATATTAGTGAGCGAAGTTTCATTTTCAAACAAGGCACTCTTGCTACTGGAAACATTACAGGAAAGGATGGAATCAGTCGAGGCGCTGGAAGATCTGGATATGGATCTCATTGATGGAGTTCTGACGGTTGAATTCGAAGACGGTGGCCAAATGATTGTCAATCGTCAGTCATCGGCAGAGCAAATCTGGCTTGCTTCACCGCTGGGCCCAGCGCATTTCAGTTTTGACGCAGATAAGAACGACTGGCTGGATGATAAAACCTCCGTTTCACTAAAAGATACCCTTGAACAGGCATTCGCCAGCAAGTTGGGCCAAGCGGTACATCTGGATAAGTTTTAGTGGCAAAAAGTGTTATTGAGTCAGTCGCGGAAATTTATAAATTGGAGGGGTACGTCCAGTTTAGAGTCATTTAATAGACCGATGACGTTTTGCAGGTCATCGCGTTTCTTACCGGTAACACGAACCTTTTCTCCCTGGATACTGGCCTGAACTTTCAGTTTTTTCTCCTTGATCAGTTTTACGATTTTACGGCTGGTATCCTGATTGATGCCTTGCTGGACTTCGATTGTCTGGCGGACCTGATTATTACCCGCTTCCACTTTGCCTGCTTTGAGTGACAGGATATCGATACCACGCTTGGCCAGCTTAAGGTTAAGAATATCTTTTACCTGACCAAGCTGGAATTCATTGTCGGCTTTGACAGTAATCTGGTTTTCTTTGCCCGAAACGCCTGCGGATGAGCCTTTGAAATCAAAGCGATTGCCAACTTCACGGGCAGTCTGGTCAATGGCATTCATTACTTCCTGTAAATCGACTTCTGATACGGTATCGAAGGATGGCATCGGTAATTCCTCTATTATCAAGTTGCCTATTATACTATGTACAAGAATTTAAGCAGGAAGGCGAATTTTATCAAGTGAATATTCTGCGATTATTAAGAAAGGCGAGTTTTCTGTCTCCTGCCCGGCAGCTACAGCTGTATCCGCCATTTTTTCTAATGGGTGTAAAAGTGATTGAGCTGGAAGAAAACTGGAACCGGGTTCGTTTGCGATTGCCCTTGACTATGCTGTCAAAAAATATGGGTAGTAGTATGTTTGGTGGTTATGTGGCCGCCGTAGCTGATCCGATTGCTGCTTTAGCGTGTGCCCGGCAATTTCCAGGATGTGATGTCTGGACGCGAACTTTGTATGTGGATTTTATCAAGCCGGGTAATACGCATCTGGAATTGCGGTTTGAGTTTGATCCAGTGATTAAACAACAGATTCAAGATGAATTAGCCAGTAAGGGGCGTAGTACACCTGAATTTGAATATGGTTTGTACCGGGAAGATGACAGCTTGTGTAGCCGGGTTCATTGCCGGGTTGCTATTCGTCCGGCCGGTTATAAGAAACCTGAGCGGGCTAATTATTGATCAGGCGGGTTCTGTTGCAGAGTCTGTCGTGACGGGCGTGCTATTAAATAATGCGCGTCGAATTGTTTCCAGTTGTTGTGCATGTTGGTTGCCGTGTTGAGTATTCCAGCTTTCCAGTAATGGGAAAACAGCACGGGCAATTGCATTGATATCACCACTCATTGGTGTATTGAAACGCAGTGAAGTCATTGCCTGAATGATTTCATCCGCTTGTGCGGTAGCAGGGGCAGGGGCGGGCACATCGACCGGGTTTGATTGGGCCGATTCTGGCTGGGATGTTATGACGCCAGTTTGGATGCGGTTTCCACCATCAAGCTCAGCAACTTTTAGCTGCTGGCGGGTATCTTCTAACAGCTTGGAGAACTGAGTGCTGTGATTAAATACGGTTCCGGCAATACCGATGCTGGCAGTGACTGTCAGGAGCTTACCCATTATGTTGAACTGGTGTTGTTCAATGCGATTTTTGAGTGCATCAGCAAGATATTTTGTGCCTATCGGGTCGGATGAGGGCAGTAGTAATGCAAATTCCCCATGTCCCAGATGCGCCAGCGAATCCTCACGGCGGCGGCCTTGGGACAGTAATTTAGAAAATTCGCGGAGTAAATCCAGCGCGAATGCTTTGCCGTGACGTAAAAAGTGGATTTTATATTTGTCGAGCTGAATACTTAGTAATGCCAGTTCTGTATTGTGCCGGACTGCAAAGGCCAATTGTTCTTCACCGCGCTGTTCAAGTGCCTTCTGATTGAATAAACCCGTGACAATATCAATGCAGACCTGTGATTC
>JAZGGH010000136.1:0-28336 GCA_036480335.1 Gammaproteobacteria bacterium
CGTTGAAAAAAGATGTTCCTGGAAAACGTCTGCACCGCGCATAGGAGGATTAACCTGATTCATGTATCGAAAAATGTATTCTACTAAACCCAGTGAGCTTGCGGGACTTTTTCAACAGCCTGTTAACAGGCTGTTGAAAAACCCTCATGCGGCACAATTCCGTGTTAAAAATCGGCTCAAAATATTCATGTACTGCGTGTACACTGCGCTTTTTCGCCAATTTTTGCCTTGTCTTGCGCTCGCCTGAGATTTTTCAACAACCTGTTAGATGCGGTAGGAACAGGTTATTTTCAATGATTCACCGGCCGTTTGCCCAGTTTGCGCTGCAGGGTACGGCGGTGCATATTTAGCTGGCGTGCAGCTTCTGAAATATTGCCATTGCATTTTGTCAGTACCCGCTGCAGGTGTTCCCATTCAAGCCGTTTGACCGACAGGGGGCTGTCGGCAACTTCCACACTGCTGTCACCTTCGTTTTTATGCAGGGCGCTGATAATGTCGGCAATATCGGCCGGTTTGGTCAGGTATTGCACTGCGCCAAGTTTGATGGCCTCGACGGCGGTGGCAATGCTGGCATAACCGGTCAGGACAACAATGCGAGTGTTCTCATCCTGTTCATGTAGTTGTTGTACCAGAGTCAGGCCAGATGTCTGGCCGATGCGCAGGTCAATCACTGCGTACTCAGGTTGTTCGCTGGCGGCCAGGATCAGTGCGGTTTTGATGTCATTTGCACTGCTCACCTGATAATTCCGGTTTCTGAAAGCGTCGCTCAGCACGTTACAGAAAAGCTCGTCATCATCAACGATCAGAATATGTGGTTGTTGCAGAGTATCGGCGCTATTCATGGTGTCAGGTATCATGCTATCAGGGGTAAGTGGATTCGGGTACAGGTACCGCCTTCCTGGCGATTGATGAACTCTATTGTCCCACCAAGGCGCTGAATGGTCGAGTGGGTCAGAAACAGCCCCAGTCCCATACCGTATTCCTTGCTGCTTTTCGCAGGCATGGGCGTGGTTTGCGGTTGCAGGCCAGGCCCATTGTCTATCAGGTTGATGGTCAATTGGTGATGTGTCCAGTCGGCATTCATTGCCAGTTCATCAGGGGATGCATCGGCAGCGTTATTCAGCAGATTGATCAGGGATTGCTGCAAGGTGCGTTCATCAAGAATTTGCGCAGTCTTGTCTGTACCAAGAATAGTCAGTTGCAAATGGCTGTCGAGTCGCTGCGATTGCCAGAGCTGGATGAGCTGTTCTATGAAGTGGTGCGCATGGGTCAAACGCCCTGATTCGGCAGGATTTTCACCGGCAGAGGCGGATATGACAGACAGCGTTTCCTTGCAGCGTTGTACCTGACTACGCAGGATTTGTATTTTCTTCTGCACATCTTCTGGCAGATCGTCACGGTTTTCCAGTTCGCCAGAAACGATCGCCATGGTTGCTAATGGTGTGCCCAGTTCGTGTGCGGCTCCGGTTGCCAGTGTTCCCAGTGCGACAAGCTGGTCATCACGTAACGCCTGTTCACGGGCTTCAGCCAGTGAACGATCACGCTGCCGCAGAGTTTTTGCCATGCCGACGATAAACCAGGAAACCAGTGCTGCACTGAGGACAAAACCAAACCACATACCAAAGATATGCTGGCTGAAGCTGGTATCGGTTGTATGGTGCATGTGATTACCACTGCCGGCTAATGGCCGGAACCAGAACATCAGCAGGCTGTAACACAGGGTTGTTAATCCGGCCATCAGCCAGGTTGCTCGGGCAGATAAAACCATGGCGGCAATGATCAATGGCAATAGAAAAAACCAGGCAAACGGGTTGCTGGCGCCACCCGTGAAATACAAAACTCCGGTCAGGGCAAAAACATCAATGCACAGCTGCAGGAATATTTCTGTCCCGGGTATTGAATCCCGGCTACTCAGGCGGCGCCAGGTCCAGATATTGGCAAGGGCCAGTAGGCCGATGATAGTCATCAGCGGCGTAACAGGCAGGTGAATACCAAAACCGGAGTGCACCATGAACAGCATGATTAACTCGGCGACAATGGTGAGATTGCGCAGGATGAACAGGCGTTTCAGATTATCAGCAGGCGCTGTTGTTTGTTTGTTTGATGTCATCAGTATTCTGATACTATTCCAGTCATCTGTGAACAATACTACCAGAACGAGATATCATGGTGCCAGAAAAGCAAGCTGTTGCCACCTTATTAATGAAGTTGTTGCCCGGTGATAGTAAGGATCTACAACAATTGAGAGAGGCGGCGCAAACGGTGCATTTGCCTGCCGGACAAATGGTGTTCAGGCGTGGCGACCCCTGCCAGGGGTATCTGCTGATGGTTGCCGGTTGTGTGCGAGTGCAGGTTGTTTCAGAGAGCGGCCGTGACGTTGTTTTATACCGGGTAAACCCGGGCGAATCCTGTGTGATCACAACATCCTGCCTGATCAGTCATGAAAACTACCCGGCAGAAGGTATTATCGAAGAAGATGCAACTGCGCTGGTTTTTTCACAGCCAGTATTTGAACAGGGGCTGGCTGTTTCCGAGGTTTTTCGGCGATTTGTGTTCTCCAATCAGGGGCGGCGACTCTCAGACCTGATTCTGAGAATTGAGGATGTGATTTTTGAACGGCTGGATAGTCGTCTGGCAAAACTATTAATCGAATACAGCAAAACCCAACAGTCAATAATTAACATGACACACCAGCAACTGGCAAGCGAACTGGGGACAGCGCGCGAAGTTGTTAGTCGCCAGTTAAAGGTATTTGAAAAAAAAGGCTGGATTGTGCTCGGCCGTGGCTCGGTTAGTCAGGTGAATATTGAGGCGCTAAGAGGGGTTTGACTGTTTTTGTGTGACATTATCACTGCAAACAGCAGGGATAATTGCTAGTCTTTACATTCCATACATACTATTTTCAGGAGACAAATCATGGCGAATGTCGGTGGATTTGATCGTATTTTAAGAATTCTGGTGGGTGCTGGCGTATTAGCAGCGACTTTTTTTGGACCGTTTACCGAAATACTTTATCCCTGGGGAATGATTGCCATCGTGCCGTTGTTTACCGGTCTGTTCAAGTGGTGTCCTGCCTATACGCTGTTCGGTATTAAAACCTGCAAGACTTGTAGCACTGATTCCTGAGCGAATTATCGGGTGGTCGGTTAGCGGCTGCCCAGTTTTTAATGCTCGAATAAAAACTTTTGGAAGTATGTTACTTAATGAAACGACTCTATTTATAAAGTAAATAATTATGACAATATCAGAAATACTATACTAGAATAGACTAATGACGATGTCCGATCTTGCAAGGATGCCAGGGTCTATGGAACTGCCGGAAGACGGTTTTGTCTTAGTTAGTGCCGGGGAAAGTTACACTTCTCTACTAAATTAAGTGTTATTTGTAACTCATTGATTTGTAATAATTCGCTATGATATAGATGTTTATAAGACTTGACAGATTGTTGGTCTGCTTTACACTCCACGAACCACCGTCGAAGGTGGGTTCATGTTAAATCAGTTAGTTATTGCTTATTTTTGATGGGTAATTATTAATTAGCAAATAACTATCTAGGATTTCTCCGATATGCCGAAATCCTAGATTAAGAATATTAAGGAGGATCCAATGGGAAACAATATTTCCGAGCTTAAGTCCAGCAAAGAACTGCTAGGCGCGCTTGAAAAAGCCGCGTCTATAAAGCTGACATCCGCAGAAATGCTTGAACAGCGTGTTTCTTTTGTTTTTGGGTCAATGGATTCTGATAGTGACGTTACTCGTCATCACATCAAACAGGTGATAGCTGAGCAAGAAGGTATCGATATTGAATGATTCTATATGAGCTTACAGGGAGTGAGCGACATCAAGTTTACCAAGATTTAGAAATATCGAATGTTAATCGCCAATATGATTTTCTTCGCTCAATCGTTATTGCCTCGATAGCAATCCAAAAACCTTTCCTATCAACTCATGTACTGAAGGCGTTAAATTTTCAGGCTATTACTTGCCTGCATACAAATCCTGGTGAATTTCGGCCATGTCCAGTGACAGTTGGGAATCATAATCCACCAGAGCATTATCGCGTCCCTGCCCTCATGGACGATTTTGTTAATGAGGTCAATAGGAATTGGGAAAGTTCAGATCCAGTTGCTTTGGCAGCATTTGTTCTTTGGAAGCTGAATTATATCCACCCTTTTATAAATGGGAATGGACGTACAGCGCGCGCTGCATGTTACTTTGTATTGTGCATTAAATCAGGCCAATGGTTGCCAGGCACAACAATTTTACCTGAATTAATTCGCCGTGAGCGAGAGGCTTATGTAAAGGCGCTACAAGAAGCCGACCAATCGCTTAATGCGGGAGCGCTTGATCTCAGTATTCTTCACGCGCTTATATCTGAGCTACTCACCGAGCAGTTGGATGGTAGGAGCCCCTAAAAAATCCTCTTGACTTCTTGGTTTTTCTCAGTCTTCGGCCAGCTCTAGCAGGTGCTTCCTCCAACCCTTATTAATTTAGATAAAGTCTAGTATTGAGCCGGTCTTCTCCGCTTATTTTTAGTCACGCAACATCAAACCTATTTAATTTTCTCCAATCAAAAGGCTCGCTACTAAGCGTGGATTCAATTGAATCATCCCAAATGAAAACGTCTTTTTTTGGGAAGCCTATTGCTGGTGCAGATGTGTCTCCATCTAATAAGTCAGCAAATTGGTCATCAGAACATATATATATACATTTATCACCAATAGCCCATAAAACTCTTACAAATGGCCTGTCTAAAAAGTCTCTCACTATAACTTTTGTGCCTCTTAATTTTTTACCCATAATCTCCTCTGAAAATAACATAAATTTATGTGTTGTTATGTTGCAATAACATAGAAGTCTATGTTAGATTATGTTCGTCAGAGACAAGAGGCTTCGCTCATGCTAACAGAATCTAACAAATATAGTACGCCACCTTATGTTCCATATACAACTTTCATTAGTTTTATCAATGGCTTAAGTAAAACAGGGATCCCTAGTCATATAGATAGGAGTATTATGGAAACCATGTCTGGCTCTGGTCAGTCTGCAATGATTGCTACATTGAAAGCACTCCGGCTTGTTAATGCAGAATTAGAGCCGCTGCCTGATCTTGAATCTTTAGTAAATGGTTCTGACGGTGATTTTAACACAACATTGAATAAGTTAGTAAAATCAACTTACAGCTTCTTGTTTGATGGCTCAATCAATATTGAAAATACAACTTCCAAAAAAGTAGAAGAAAAATTCCGTAGTGTTAATGTTTCTGGTAGCACATTGACTAAGTGCATTTCTTTCTTCTTGGCTGCATCCAAAGCGGCTGACATTAAAGTTTCGCAGCACATCAAGGCCCCCAAAATTCAACGTTCAGCCTCTGCTAGTTCCAAGAAAAAAAATATTGTTAGCAAAACACAAAACAACCCACTTTCTGATCAAGACAGTGTCCCTCCATTACATGAAAACATGGAAAAAATAACAATTTCGTTGCCTAGTTTAGGTGATGGGTATATTTACTTCCCCGCCGGCATGGATGAAGACCAGTCAAAATTAGCAGTAAAGATGGCAAAGTTTATGTTGGATAACTATTACGGCATTCAAGATGGTAATTGAACTACTAATAAAGGTGTTGTTTATGAGAAGAGCGCAAGGCTGATCTAGCAGCCCAGACCAAGCAGCAGTAGAGTGAGCTCGTGGTAGGCATTCTCTACTACTGACCTAGATGTGGACTATTATGCCGCTGTGTGGATTGGTATATGGGCAGAATTTGGAATTCTGTGGGCCAAGCGTCCGTGAGGGTCCGAACCCCTCCAGCGGCACCAATTATACAGTATTTAGTCGATCCTGAAATATTCTTTTCAGGATCGACTAAATACATACTCCCGAAACTTTCAATCAAATCCTCGATTAGGGTGAAAAATCCCGTTTAAAAGCCGTAGAATACCCGTTTTTCTATCTAATACCCCGGAGTCTCAGGCTGATGGCTAACGATCTCAACAAATACAGTTCCCGTATCACTCTCCCAAAATCTCAGGGGGCTTCTCAGGCCATGCTTTATGGTACCGGGCTGAAACCTGACGACATGGCAAAAGCTGAAGTGGGTATTTCCAGTGTCTGGTGGGAAGGCAATACCTGCAATATGCACCTCAATGATCTGGCGGCAAAGGTCAAGGAAGGTGTGGTGGCCGCCGGTATGGTCGGCATGCGTTTCAATACCATTGGTGTCAGTGATGGTATTTCGATGGGTACCGATGGCATGAGCTATTCGCTGCAATCTCGCGACATTATTGCCGACTCGGTTGAAACGGTAATGAATGCCCAATGGTATGACGCCAATATATCGATTCCCGGTTGTGACAAGAACATGCCGGGTGTGATGATTGCGATGGGGCGTATTAATCGGCCATCACTGATGGTCTATGGCGGCACGATTAAACCCGGACATTGGCATGATCAGCCACTGGATATTGTTTCAGCATTCCAGAGTTACGGTGAGTATATTGCAGAAAAAATTTCTGAAGAGGAGCGTCAGGGTATTGTGCAGCATGCCTGTCCCGGAGCGGGTGCCTGTGGCGGTATGTATACCGCGAATACTATGGCGTCTGCGATCGAGGCGATGGGCATGAGCCTGCCCTACAGTTCTTCCGTGCCTGCTATGGATGCCGGTAAGCTGGATGAATGTTTGCGTGCTGGCGCGGCTATTCGACATTTGCTTGAAAATGACATCAAGCCGCGCGACATCATGACCAGGACGGCTTTCGAGAATGCCATGGTCATTCTCATGGCGCTAGGGGGGTCGACGAATGCTGTTTTGCATCTCATTGCCATGGCCAGAGCAGTGGATGTGGATTTGACCATTGATGACTTCCAGGCAGTGAGTGACCGTATCCCTTTCCTGGCTGACCTGAAACCCAGTGGCCGCTATGTCATGGAAGATCTGCATAATGTTGGCGGTATCCCGGCGGTGATGAAATATCTGCTGGAGCAGGATTTGTTGCAGGGAGACTGTATGACCGTCACAGGAAAAACCCTGGCGGATAATCTTGCAGAGGTGCCCGGTTTAACCGCAGGCCAGGATGTATTCATGTCGGTGGATAAACCGATTAAGGCGTCCGGACATATCCAGATTCTCAAAGGTAATCTGGCACCGGGTGGATCGGTTGCCAAGATTACCGGTAAGGAAGGCCTGCATTTCAATGGGCCTGCGAGAGTCTATGATCGAGAAGAAGCCATGCTTGCGGGGCTGGAAAAGGGTGAAATCAGAAAAGGCGATGTCGTTGTTATTCGTTATGAAGGTCCGAAAGGCGGGCCAGGAATGCCGGAGATGCTGACGCCTACGTCGGCTATCATGGGTGCCGGTCTCGGCAATGATGTGGCTTTGATTACTGATGGACGTTTTTCAGGCGGGTCGCATGGTTTCATTATTGGTCATGTGGTGCCCGAAGCGCAGGAAGGTGGAGCGATTGCTCTGCTCAGGGATGGCGATAGTATTACCATTGACGCGGAGAGCAAAATTTTGAGTGTGGATATTTCTGCTGAGGAAATGGAGCGGCGTCGCCAATCATGGATAATGCCTGCCTATCAGGCAAAACGCGGTACTCTGTTCAAGTACATCCGCAATGTTAAAAGCGCATCTGAAGGCTGTGTGACCGATGAATAATCAGGCAATGAATATATTTTGTTAAATATTGATAAGAGTCCAGTGAATTAACGATTTTCAGGTAAATTTTTTGCCTAACTTGCCGAAAATACAGGTAAATGTCTGACAGTAAATGGATGGCGATTGACAGAGCAGGTACCTGTATGGAAGAAAAGGAAATGCACTCAAGGATTCGGAACCTTGAAATGGAGCTGGCGCAACGCCAGCTTGAGACTACGGTATTGCGCGAAGCTGCGGAATTAATTGGCTCCGGTTACGAACTGCATACAATCTATAACCGGGTTGCCGACCTGATTCGTGAAATCATAGATGCAGAAACCGTACTGATTCCGGTGCTTGATCAAAACAGGCAGGAATATACCTATGTAGCAGCTTCAGGCGTCAATGCGGATGAACTTCGAGGTGAAACCCTGTCTACCAGTATTGGTATTTGCGGCTGGGTTATGCAAAACATACGCCCCTGGTGGCGTGGAATGCATGAAGAGCTGAATACCTGCGAGCGAGCACTGGATGATGCCGAGGGAGCGGTTATCATTGTGCCGATGGCGGGTAAGCGAAAGCTGCTTGGCGGCATCGCTTGCATCAACAAGCGCAATAAAGTTGAGTTCAGTCGCCGCGATTTTGAATTGCTCACCCTGTTTGCCAGTCAGGCCAGCTTTGCGCTGGATAATGCGTTGTTTGTTGATGATCTGAATCGTGCCAATGCCAATGAACACGCAATACGCCTGAAGCTGGAAAAATCCAACCGTCAACTTGTCAAGGCAAATGATGCCCTGACACACATGGCGCATTATGACCCGTTAACAGGGCTACCCAATCGATCACTGATTATTCAGCGGCTGCAACAGTGTTTGCAGAAGGCCAGTTGTGATCATCTCCATTTTGCCCTGTTGATTGTTGATCTCGATCACTTCAAAAATGTGAATGACACGCTTGGCCATGAAACGGGAGACCGTTTGTTAAAGGCTATTAGCCAGCGTTTTGCTAACGCTATCCGAGATATTGATATGATTGGTCGGCTGGGTGGTGACGAATTTGCGATTGTGGTTAGTGATGCCGGAAAAAAGCAGGCCGAGCTGATTGCCATGAAGTTGCAGGCGGCACTGACTGCACCGGTACGGATTGATGAACAACATTTTGCGATGGCTGCCAGTATGGGTATTGCGCTTTTTCCCGGGCATGCTTCAACGCCACAGTCTCTGATGAAGCGGGCAGATATTGCGATGTACAGTGCCAAACAGAACCATGAAGATTATGTATTTTACCATCCGTCACTTGACCAGCATGACCCGGAAAAGCTGGCTCTGCTGAGTGATTTGAGCAAGGCCGTTGAAAACGACGCCTTTGATGTGTTTTTTCAACCGAAACTGGATTTCCACACGGGTCAGATCACCGGATTTGAAGCATTAGCGCGCTGGTTCCATCCTGAAAAGGGTTTTATTCCGCCCGATGTTTTTATTCCCCTGATCGAAAGCACGCATCAGATCAAGCCATTTACCCTGCAGATACTCGCTAAAGCACTCAAGGAATGCCTGCGGTTACGTTCGTTGGGATATAAGCTGGATGTGGCGGTTAACCTGTCCACACATAATATGCTTGATCCGCTGCTAACAGAGCAGATTGCCGAGTTGATGGGCCGCTATCGGGTCAAGCGGCATATGTTGACGCTGGAGATAACAGAATCGGCAATCATGAAAAATACGGATAGAGCCATGCAGGTGTTGTCCGAGTTTGAAAGCATGGGTATCCAGTTGAGTATCGATGATTTTGGTACCGGCTATTCCTCACTGGGATATTTGCAGCGATTGTCAGTTCACCAGTTGAAAATTGATCGAACCTTTGTGGGTGATATGACCACAGATGAGAATAATTCGGCGATTGTTAAATCAACCATTGATCTGGCACATAACCTGGGTTTGACTACGGTTGCTGAAGGTATTGAAGATGCTGAAACACTGGAGAAGCTCAGGCAAATGGGCTGTGATAGTGCCCAGGGTTATTACATCAGTCGCCCTTTGCCAGCGGATAAAGTGATGGCCTTTCTGAAGGCATGTCCGTGGCCAGCAAGTCTTCTGGATCAATCTTGCCTGCAGAAAGAGGGGGTTTGCGCCTAGCAGGCTGTTAAAGCGTGTCCCAGCTTGAGCGTTTGCGCCAACGTATCCTCGGGATAATCAGTCCGATAATAATACCCAGAATGATGACGCCTGCACCCACCATGAACCAGTCGCGCCCGGTTCTGTCTCGTAAACCCACATTTTCCTGTTGCAATGTCTGGATCTGGCGTTCGTAAGACACCATATTCGTCTGCAGATGTTTGTTTTCCTGGTCCAGATTCACAGCATTGCCGGCCGTGCGTTTGAGGTCTTCCAGCTCCTTGCCAAGTTGTGTGTTTAGCTGGTTAAGATTGCTGCGCTCCTCGTCAATACCGCCTTTTTGCTGACGAATCTCAGACAGTGATTTTTTCAGCTCGTTGTTTTCTTTTTGCAGTCGGGTCAGTTGTTGTTCAACATTGTCGAGACGATTGCGAGCTGCAGGCTGTTTCATCAGATAACGACTGATTACCCAGCCTTCAGTGCCTTTTCTGGTGGTTACCAGTGTGTAGCCATCGCTGGTTGTTTCCAGTACTTCAAGGGCGGTGCCACTCACGAGGCTGCGTTTGATGCGAAACTCGTTGCCCTTGCCAGTGCGCATGACGATATCAAGTTTGTCGCTGACGTACAGGGTTTCTGCATAACTGGCATGGCCTGTTAAGCAAAAGAGTAGAATGAGAAGACGTTGGATTATCACTGGCTCAGGTTTTTTAATGGTCATCAAATACTCGTCTGTTGTTAACTCGTCACTGCAGGTTATTGTAGCGGATCATTGAAATAACGTAATATTCTACATTGTAAGATGATGAGATGAAGGAAAAATATGAGCAGACATCTGTCTGATGACTGGCTGGACAATGCCCATCGGGTTATTTCACCCAATTTTGATGACCGGCCTGAAGGTGAAACGGTTTCGCTGATTGTTGTGCATGGCATCAGTTTGCCGCCAGGTGAATATGAGGGTAATCATATTGATGCATTTTTCACCAATTCACTGGATCCGGATGCGCATCCCTATTTCAGAGAGATTTGCGCGATGCAGGTTTCCAGTCACTTGCTGATCCGTCGTGATGGTGCGCTGGTACAGTATGTTCCGTTTGCTAAACGTGCCTGGCATGCAGGTGTATCCTGTTATCAGGGTTGTGACGCATGCAATGACTTTTCGATTGGCATTGAGCTTGAAGGTCAGGATGATCAGGCTTATACCGATCGCCAGTATCAGGTACTGGCAGAAACCGTGTCTCATCTACGTCAGCAGTTTCCAGCAATCGAGGAAAATGCGCTTGTCGGCCACAGCGATATAGCACCCGGCCGTAAAACGGATCCTGGGCCAGCATTTAACTGGTTGCAGTTGAGCCGGTTACTTGCACAATCGGATGCATAAAACTTGTTGAGCCTGATTGTTCGCCTTGCACTGTTGTTTTCCTGTGCTGTTTTTCCTGTTGGTGCCAGTATTAACGTTGTTGATGATATGGGGAGGACAGTGTCCCTGTCGGCTCCTGCGCAACGCATTATCAGCCTGTCACCACATTTGACCGAGTTGCTGTTTGCTGCAGGTGCCGGTGATCGGGTTATTGCTGTTTCAGCTTATAGCGATTATCCCCGACAGGCTTTGACGCTGCCAAAGGTTGGTGGTGGGCGTGGCCTGAATATTGAACGGATCGTGTCATACAGGCCTGATCTGGTGGTTGCCTGGAAGAGTGGTAATCCGAATGCCCGTGTCCAACAATTGATTGACTTGGGGATCCCCGTTTTTTATTCTGAACCTGCCAGCATCGATGCCATTGCGACTACTTTGGAAAGATTGGGCCGCCTCGCAGCGTCTACTCAGGTAGCAAATGCTGCATCAAGGCGTTTCAGGAAACAGGTTGAGCGCTTGCGCCAGCGGTATCAGCAGCGTTCCGCACTTCGTGTTTTCTACCAGATCTGGGATCAACCCCTGATGACAGTGAATGGCAGACATGTGATTAGCGAATGGCTCGAAGTGTGTGGCGCCAGTAATATTTTTTCTGAGCTGTCAATGCTGGCACCCGCAGTCAGTCTGGAGTCTGTTGTAGTGGCTGATCCGGATGTGATTATCGCAGGCCGATACACAGCAACGCCAGACGGTCTGCATGGGATCTGGAGTAAGTGGTCACAGATGGTAGCGGTATTGTCTGGAAATTTGCTGACGCTGGATACTTCGGTGCTGAATCGTCAGGTACCCCGTGTGATAGACAGTGTTGATACCTTGTGTCAGCGGCTGGACGAAGCACGGCAGGCGTTGCAAGAGCACTAGCAGGCTGTTGAAAAACCCTCATGCGGCACAATCCTGCGTTAAAAATCGGCTCAAAATGCTCATGTGCTGCGTGTACACTGCGCTTTTTTCGCCAATTTTTGCCTTGTCTTGCGCTCGCCTGAGACTTTTTCAACAACCTGCTAGAGCGGATATTGCACCTGACCATAATCAAATCATGTAAGCTTTATTTTAACAGCCTGTTGATTAACTATTTGCTGATATACTAGCAAGATGGTGCAATATCCGGGCTAGAGTCCCGGCTGCCAGAGGACATCCGGCTGTTTCGCCTGTCGATTAAATGTGCGGGACAGGACAAATAACAGATCGGATAACCTGTTCAGATATTTCAGGCTTTGCGGGTTTATTGTCTGTGAATTCTGCTGATTAAGATTCACAGCTTCGCTTTCGGCTCGCCGACAGACGCTTCTGGCCAGATGGCAAAAGGCTGCCGACTGACTTCCCCCTGGCAAAATAAAATTTTTCAGTGGAGCAAGATCGGCGTTGCAATTGTCTAGCCATTCCTCAAGCTCGTTGACATGTTTTTCTGTGATGGCAATGCGATCGGGTATCGATAATTCTCCCCCCAGGTCGAAGAGTCGATGTTGAATTTTTGTCAGCATATCGTCTATTTCTTTGTTGTCAGACTGGTTGATCAGAATGCCAATCAGGCTGTTTGTTTCGTCGATGGCGCCTAGTGTTCTGATTCGCGCATCATTTTTTGCAACTCGGCTGCCATCGCCTAGCCCAGTCATTCCTTCGTCACCGGTGCGTGTGTAAATCTTGCTGAGTCTGTTGCCCATAGAGTACTTACCCGTTGTTTGTTAACTATTGCTTACCATATTAAATGAATCAGTATATTAGGTAGAGCTTTGGATAAAAATAAGCAATAATACATGGATCATATGTTATGTTGTTAATTCGCAACACTGCGGCCTTTACGAATAATTTTTTATTGTTTTTAGTGATTTATCTTAAGCTCGGATGCTTTTGTCCGATATGAAACATATCCATCCCGGTGTGTCTTACAATTCAGTAGTGGATGGTAATGGATTTTAACAATTATGGAAATGTTGGTGCGATATATCGCAGCCCAAATAGATAATGCCACAAATATCTGATACAAAACTGATTCATACCCAGCAGCCGCTGGTAACACTGCTGGTTCGGGTGATGGACTCCTTCGTCATCGGTTTTTCATTAGTCCTGAATGGCTGGCTGCTCAACAGCCAATGGTCGAGAACCCACACTATTTATGTCCTGGTAGGCATTATCATGATGCAGATAGTTGCGGAGTTTTTATCTACCTATCGGAACTGGCGCCTGGACAATACCCTGGTGCAGATGGGTGTGGTGGCTGCAAACTGGATAACTGCCTGTATATTTCTCGGCCTGACGGCGATTTTATTTGAGCGGCCGTTTTATGACCTGAATTTCTCTGTAGCGATTAATTGGGTCATTGTTACGGCGATTCTGCTTGCCTTGAGTCGGCTTGCCGTAAAAATAGGCATTACCTGGTTACGCGGTCATGGACACAATACTCGTCGGGTAGCGATTGCCGGTGCGGGCCCACTCGCCGCATATGTCATGAAGAAATTAAAAGGCAATGCCTGGATAGAGTACACCATGGAAGGTGTATACGATGATCGCATTCCTGGCAGTGAATCTGATAATGCTGCCAGTATGCGTAAGCGGGAAAGTATCGAGGGTATCGGTGAAAATCCTGATGTTGATGGCAATTTTGAAGACCTGTTCAAAATTGCCATGAATAATGAAATTGATATCGTCTTCGTAGCTTTACCCATGCGCGCCGAGAATAAAATCCAGGCGATTACCCGCGAGCTTTCAGCGTCAACTGTTGCGACCTACATTGTTCCCGATTTCTATTCGATAGAAACGCATTACACGCATCTGGTCGACATTAACGGTATGCCTGCGGTCAGTATTTACGAAAACCCCACGCGTGGTCTGAGAGGCGTACTTAAACGCTTTGAAGATATTGTGCTGGTCAGTATTATCCTGCTGCTTTTTGCTATACCCATGCTCCTGATAGCTATGGGTGTAAAATTGACATCAAAGGGGCCTGTCTTTTTTCAGCAGCAACGCTACGGTCTGGATGGCAAGTCCATTAAGGTTTTGAAGTTCCGTTCCATGCGCGTGATGGATGATGGCGGTGTGGTCAAGCAGGCAACCAAGAATGATCCGCGTATCACTTTCTTCGGCGGTATTTTACGTAAGACATCACTGGATGAGTTGCCACAACTGTTTAACGTTTTGTTTGGCAGTATGTCGCTAGTTGGCCCACGACCGCATGCAGTTGCGCATAATGAAGAATACAGACAGCTAATCAACAGCTATATGCTGCGCCATAAAATCAAGCCGGGTATTACTGGCTGGGCCCAGATTAACGGTTTCCGTGGCGAGACGGAAACGCTGGACAAGATGGAAGGACGTGTGTTGTACGATATTGACTATATTCGCCACTGGTCGATCTTTCTGGATATCAAGATTCTTTTCCTGACGGCCTATAAAGGATTCATTAATAAGCAGGCTTATTAATATTCAGGAGTCTTTATGGACAACGATTGGGAAAACAGCTTTCGCCAGGCATTCAGGGGAAGTTTTTCAGGTGTTCTGCGCTGGCATCAACTGGATGAACTCTGGGAAGTTATTCGCAACCAGCAGAAGCTTGATAGCTGGTATGTGTATGCGATTGGTGCACCGCCGCCTGATGAGGTTGTTTCTGCTGATGATCTTGATCGATTTCTAAGTGAAGTGGATAGCCTCCTTCGCAAAGAACACGAAGAAGACTATTGTGGTGTGGTCTATACAGACAGTTTTAACGCGCCATCTTTTGTGAAAATATTCGATCCGAATAACCTGGGTGTGTCTTGCGGGTATAGCGATAATCCGCCGCTACCCGGCTGGATTCTTTCCAGATTAAGGCCAGTCGATCTGCAAGCAGCAGGGCCTCTGCCGGGGAACCGGCGTCGTTGGTGGCAGCGACTGTTTTCCAGTTAATGTTTTTCATTGTTATTATCCCCTGAGTAAGAAAATTTCGTAGGCAATCAGGCTGCTGTAGACGCCGATCATCAACCCCATAAGCTGTTTCCCATTAAGAAAACGAAAAACGTGAAAGTAGGCATGCATGGCAAGAATCAGTGTGCCAATTGTTGTCACTGCTACCTTGCAGGCCACAAATAGAGTGATGTCTTTATTCAGCAGATAGGCCATCACAGGATTTGCCTCATAGGCGCCCTGGCTGAGTAACTGCAGGGTAAAAAAAGCGTCGAGACAGCTAAGGCTGAGTAGTAGAACGCTCATGAATAGCAGTCCGGTACTGTATTTATCCAGATAATAGTTGTCTTTGTGTCGACGCGTGTGTTCTCTGCGTCCGCGCCGCGAAAGCCCACAATATGTCAGTGTTTTCAGGCTGTGTCGTCTACGATCTGTGTCGGAGCGTCTTTCCTGCACCCCTTCCAGTATCGCTGTTTTTGTTTTTATT
Source organism: Gammaproteobacteria bacterium (assembly GCA_036480335.1). Classification (GTDB taxonomy): domain Bacteria; phylum Pseudomonadota; class Gammaproteobacteria; order DSM-19610; family DSM-19610; genus JAZGER01. Next base: position 15,526 of record JAZGGH010000136.1, read on the forward strand.
GGCATTAGCGACCTCTTTGATTTTCTAATTTATAAGAGCAATTCCCGTGCCGAAAGCGTTCTTACTGGATTTTCAGAGAGTTAACAACATACCTTTTTTAAGGCTGTAAGACATTTCGACAGCCAATTCACCGATTTGGCAGGGTATAGAGATTTAATACATTTTAGAGACAATAAGATAGGCTGAGGAGTGAATGTATTAGAGTAACTGTAAAATTATTCGACGGTTTTACATGGTTTGGAGTATTCAGTCCGGGATAACGGGTAACCAGACAGGGCCATTTCTGGCCTGTATTTGTTCAAATGGTGTTTGGTAGAGGTTTTCAAGTGCCTGTTGGTTGATCACCTGATGCGTTTCCCCGGCAATGTAACTACCATCGCCCGACAGTAACAGGCATTTATCGCACAGCCGGGTAGCAAGGTTGATGTCATGCAGGGACATGATCAGAGTTTTTCCCTGCCGGGTTAAATGCTGACAGAGTTCTGGCAGGAGAGATGCCTGGAAGTGCAGATCGAGATGATTGACGGGTTCATCGAGTAAAAACAGATCCGGTTGCTGGGCAAGAATGGTTGCCAGGGCAACCCGGCGACGTTCACCTCCAGACAGAGTAGACAATTCTCGCCTGGCGAAATCTGACATCTGTACAAATGCCAGTGCGTTTTCTGCAATAGTCTGATCTGTCGCTGCCAGGGATTGCCAGGAACGTAGATGCGGGAAGCGACCAGCGAGAACGGCATTGCGTACTGTTATCGGAAAACTGTCCGGGTATTCCTGAAACAGGTAGCCGATATGTTGGCTCAGTTGTTTGCGCCGGAATGTGGAAAGAGGCTGCTGCATGAATGCCAGTGTGCTTTTTTCTGGTGCTGTGAGCCCTGCTAACGTTGCTAGCAGGGATGTTTTTCCACTACCATTTTTGCCAAGAATGCACCAGCGCTCACCCGGAAAAACATCCAGCTGCAGATCTTTTATGAGCAACGTATCGCCGCGCTGAATATTCAGCGAACGGATCTGATAGATGGGGTTAGTCATACGTTGCTCGATTCTGTTTGCCTAGCAGATAAAGAAATAACGGTACACCGAGGAAAGCCGTCAACACACCGACCGGCAGTTCGCCAGGGGCAATAACTGTTCTCGCCAGTGTGTCTGCAATGACCAGCAGGCTGCCACCGGCAAACAGGCAGGCAGGCAGTAATAGTCGATGATCATGGAAACCTGACAGGCGTAATAAATGTGGAATAATCAGCCCGACAAAACCAATTGGCCCCGCCTGGGTGACTGCGCTGGCGGTTAGCAGGGCAGCAGACAGATAAATGATCAGGCGTACTGCTGGCACCTCTACACCGAGGACTGCCGCCTGGGCTTCGCCTGCGGCTAGCAAGTTAAGAGAACGACTAACCAGTAGAGCGGCAATAAGTCCCGCAAACAAAGCCAGTAGACTCCACCATGAGGGTGTCGCTGCACCCAGATCACCCATCAGCCAGAACAACAAACCTTTTACCTGGCTATCCGGACTGAGAGTCAGTAACAGGCTAATGATTGCACCCCAGCCAGCCGCCAGCACCACGCCTGTCAGTAACAGGCGCGTCGAATCCTGTCGGCCATGTTCGCGCGCCAGCACGAATACTAGCAGGGTTGTTAGCATGGCGCCGGAAAATGCCAGCGACTGCACGAAAACTGTGCCCAGACCGAGCATCAGAGCGGTTAATGCGCCCACACCAGCGCCGCCAGAAATGCCGAGAATATAGGGGTCAGCGAGTGGATTGCGTAACAGTATCTGCATCAGTGCGCCGGCAATTGCCAGTGAGCCACCGACGATAAAGGCGCTGATAACGCGTGGGAAACGTAACTCCCAGATAATCTGATAGTGCAGTGTCTCGGCTGTGAAAAACTGACTGAATGGAATGCTGACGCTGCCCTGTGTCAGGCCTGTAAAAATACTGGCAATGGCAACAATGGCCAGCATGAATAATCGGAGGGTCATTGTTGATGCAGCATTTTAAATAACATTCAGACTCGGTACTTGCAGTGCCGCAGCCTGTTCGCGCAGGCTCAGAATATGTTCTTCCCAGTAACGCGTCGATTCAAACCAGGGAAAGGCGACAGGAAAGGCCGGATCCTGCCAGCGTCTGGCCAGCCAGGCGGCATAATGCATAATGCGAATGGTGCGTAAGGTTTCAATCAGCGCAAGGCTACCGTAGCTGAAATCATGGAACTGGGTATAGCCGTTCAGCAGATCCTGTAGTTGTCCTTGCATTTCATCCGGTGTGCCAGAAAGCAGCATCCACAAATCCTGAATGGCGGGTCCGCTGCAGGTGTCATCCAGATCAACAAATTGTGGGCCATCATGTTCGGACCAGAGAATGTTGCCGGGATGACAATCACCATGCAGACGAATCGAAGCAAGCTGACCTACCCGGTCAAAAATACTTTCCATGGTGGCTAACAGTTCCTCGCTGAGGCTACTGTATGCCGGTATCAGATAGTCAGGAATCTGTTGCTCATCACTGAGGAATGCTACCGCATTGCGGGCAATGTCGAGCGTGAAATGCTGGCGATGCTGGAAAGCCTGACAGGCACCCACTGCATGCATGCGTCCCAGCAGGCGCCCCATCTGTTCGCGTTGCGCGGTCGTGGTCAGATCAGGCCAATGACCCCCGACGCGAGGAAATAGCGAAAAACGGAAGCCACCCGCTTCATGCAGTGTTTGTTGCTGCTGATTCTCCAACGGAGCAATCACCGGGATTTCCTGTCGGGCCAGCTCCAGTGCAAACTGATGTTCTTCCAGAATGGCAGCATGACTCCAGCGATCCGGTCGGTAAAATTTAGCGATGATGAAATCCCGTTCATTAATACCAATCTGGTAGACACGGTTTTCATAGCTGTTCAGAGCCAGCAGATGACCATTTGTTTCATATCCCTGGGATTCAATGGCATCCAGAATGGTGTCGGGGGTTAATTGCTCATAAGGATGGGGTGAGTTGTTCATCGGGGCAGTATTCAGGGTTTGTCTGGAAAATGCAAAAGCGCAACAGAATGAAATATAATAATGATTATTGAAATTACACAGCCCGAGAATCCCAGTATGTCCACAGCAACAATCATTTATACCGAAACCGACGAAGCGCCAGCCCTTGCAACCCATTCTTTATTACCCATCGTAAAGGGCTTTTCCCGGGCGGCCGGGGTTAGTGTGGAGACGCGGGATATTTCACTGGCGGGCCGTATCCTTGCTGTATTTCCGGATAAGCTGACTGCAGAGCAACAACAGGCTGATGCGTTGGCAGAGTTGGGCGAGCTAGTGAAAAAACCGGATGCCAATATTATTAAGCTGCCTAACATCAGCGCCTCAGTACCACAGTTGAAGGCGGCCATTGCGGAATTGCAGTCAGCTGGATATACGCTTCCGGATTATTCGGAAGAGCCGCTGAAGTATGCCAGGGTTCTGGGCAGTGCGGTCAATCCGGTGCTGCGCGAAGGCAATTCGGATCGGCGCGTTGCCGATCCGGTCAAAGCCTATGCACAACAGCATCCGCATTCGATGGGTGAGTGGTCGGCGAATTCTAAAACGCAGGTTGCTTCCATGCAGGCGGGTGATTTTTATGGCAGTGAAAAATCTGCAGTGACAGGAACAGCGGGTGATGTGAAAATAGAATTGCAAGTCGATGATGGCTCGTTTGTGGTGTTGAAAGAAAAAACACCTGTGCTGGCAGGGGAAGTGATTGATGCTTCTGTCATGAGCAAGAAGGCTCTGCGTGAATTCTTTGAGCGTGCAATGCAAGATGCCAGCACCGCCAACGTATTGCTATCACTGCATATGAAAGCAACCATGATGAAAGTCTCCGATCCGATTATTTTTGGTCATGCGGTACAAGTGTATTATCGGCACGTATTCGAAAAACATGCCGCCACTTTTGAAAAGCTGGGCGTTGATATCCGCAATGGTCTGGGTGATGTGTATGCAAAGATAGCTACATTACCTGAAACTGAACGGGTAGCGATTGAAGCGGATATTCAGGCAGTTTATTCCTCACGCCCCAGGCTGGCAATGGTGAACTCGGACGAAGGTATTACCAATCTGCATGTGCCCAGCGATGTGATCATTGATGCTTCCATGCCTGCGGCGATCCGTTCCTCTGGAAAAATGTGGGGGCCAGATGGCAAGTTGCACGATACCCTGGCAATGATTCCTGATCGCAATTATGCCGGTATTTATCAGGCAGTGATCGAGTTCTGCAAGCGCAATGGTGCCTTTGACGTAACGACTATGGGTAACGTCAGCAATGTTGGTCTGATGGCGCAAAAGGCTGAAGAATATGGTTCGCATGATAAGACCTTTGAAATCTCAGCAAGCGGTACGGTGCGTGTTGTCGATGCGGCAGGTAAAAGTTTACTCGAACAGCGGGTTGAACAGGGCGATATCTGGCGCATGTGCCAGACCAAAGACTTGCCCATCCGCGACTGGGTAAAGCTGGCTGTTAAACGTGCCAGGATGACAGGACAACCTGCAGTCTTCTGGCTGGATGAAAAACGCGCGCATGATGCGGCTCTTATTAAAAAGGTGCATGTCTATTTGCAGGATCATGATACAGATGAACTGGAAATACTTATCAAATCGCCTATCGAAGCTATTCAATACACCCTGCAACGAGTCAAAGCTGGCGAGAATACTATTTCAGTTACCGGCAACGTATTGCGTGATTACCTGACTGACCTGTTCCCGATTCTGGAGCTGGGCACCAGTGCGAAGATGCTATCGATTGTGCCATTGCTTGCTGGCGGCGGTTTATTTGAAACCGGTGCTGGTGGTTCTGCGCCCAAACATGTTCAACAGCTACAGGCTGAAAATCATCTGCGCTGGGATTCTCTGGGTGAGTTTCTGGCACTGGCTGTATCGCTGGAAGAACTGGCCGATAAAACCGGCAGCCAATCGATCAAGGCGCTGGCAACCGCGCTGGACAAAGCCAACAGCCAGTTTCTGACGACCAACAAATCACCATCGCGTAAGGTGGGTGAGCTTGATACTCGCGGCAGTCACTATTACCTGGCGTTGTACTGGGCGCTGGCGCTGGCAGAACAGAACGAAGATAAAAACCTGCAAACGAAATTTGCATCGGTGGCAAAACAACTGGCAGATAACGAACAAACTATCGTTGCAGAATTAAATGCAGTGCAAGGCAAGCCCGTTGAATATGGAGGCTACTATCGACCAGACAGAGATAGCGTTACTGCTGTGATGCGTCCGAGCCAAACACTGAATAAGATTATTGATGCGCTTAAGTAGATACCATCTACCTCCATCAGATCAGACAGGCAAACTATCTGTAAGAGTGAGCAGAGACATGTTTTCAGCGAAGTCAGGTACATATACAAAAAGATTAGCGATTTTATTAGCGGGTTATTTGCTGCTTTTTATCGCGTATAGCCTGTGGCCTGTAGAGGAGTTTTACTGGTTTGGTCTCATATATGGTTGTACAGTCATTTTTTATGCGCTGTCCATCCAGTGCTGGATATGCGGTAAAAGGCAGGTATTCAGGGGCCTGTCATTTTTTGATATCAGGATGCCAGCAAAAAAATGTTATTTTTGTAACAGCATTTTGCATGAAAATGATCGTAGCTCTTGCGAGCGTTAAATTTCTGTTTTACAGCTATTCAATTAACCAGTTTTCAACACGTAAGCCAGGTACGCGAGTGAACTCTCCAGTATTGGCAGTGATAACGGTCAGGTCGGCTTTAAGGGCATGTGCAGCAATGAGCATATCATTCGGGCCAATAACCGTCCCCTGTCGGGTAAGGAAATGGCGCAACTTTCCATATTCTCGGTCGGTGGGTACGTCCAACGGCAAGATTTCTAATGTAGAAAGAATTAAATCAATACGATTGATCAGTTTTTCAGAGCCAGATTTCTCAGCACCATAGCGAAGTTCTGCAGACACAATAATACTGGTGCAAACGGATGCTTCACCCTCTGTAGCAATTCGGCTTGCTACGCAGCCTTGTGGCTGTTTTACCAGATCAGAAAGGATGTTTGTATCGAGTAAATAACGCAGTGGAGAGGTCAAAGATCCAGGTCATCCAATTGGGGCAGGTCTTCATCCACATTTGGGAATGGTTCATCAAGTGGCGGGAGCGTGGCTAATATCGAAAGTAACTTGCCCTTTCTTACTGGCTCTACAATCAGGCAGTTGCCTTCCTTACGGATGATTGCCTCATCGCCCTCTAATTCAAACTCGCGTGGAATACGTAGAGCCTGATTTCGCCCATTGCGAAATAAGCGAATATGTCGTTCATTTTGTGACAAGTGAAGACTCCGAATAACTGTATATGCCAAAGCCTATGCCAATATATTCAGGAAGTCAATTGTAGCGAAATATTCGGAACCTTTCTGACAGGTTGGTTCTAATTAAAAACAAACATTGGGCTTATCCCCGGAAAGAAAATTATCTGGTATTAAATATTCGATTGACTCCATCATAAAACGGGATTAATATCCCGCTTTATGATGGAGCAGATCAAGACAGTCCTGGCAAAAGCCGTGATACGGATATTGAAGCCGTTAGTTAAGGTGTTGATTAATAATGATATATCTCACGGTGAGTTCGCTGAATATACCAAGCGGGCTTATATAGATGTCGCCTACGAGCATTTCTCCATCCCCAATCGTAAAACCACCTATTCCAGAGTCGCCGTGCTTACCGGGCTTAATCGCAAGGAAGTTGTACGCCTGACAAAACAGGCCATGGAAGAAGTGCAACCGAGAAAAGGCACTACGAATCGGGCAATGCGCGTCGTTTCTGGCTGGTTACAGGATGCCGATTTTCAGGATGCCGATGGTCAGCCAGAAGATCTACCCCTGAAAGATGTTGATAAAAGTTTTGAGACGCTGGTGATGCGCTACAGCGGTGATATTACCGCACGCGCTGTCCTCGACGAACTGGAGCGAGTCGGCATTGCCCGGTTTGATTTTGCCAGCCAGCAGGTTCGGTTATTACAGCAGGGCTTTATTCCCCGTTACAGTGAACCGGAACAGATTGACGTGTTATCGGTTTGTGTATCCGATTTGCTGGAAACAGCAGTGCACAATCTGGACAGCGAAGACCCGTATTTTCAGCGGCAGTTAATTCATAAAGACATACCCGAAGATCTGGCCAGAGAGTTCAAAGCCTACAGCCAGAAAAAATCCTTCGCATTATTGAAAGACCTGAATCATTGGGTCACAAAAAGAGTAGACGGGAGTACCTCCGAAACTCAGCGGCTTAGTCGTGTCGGTGTCGGAATTTATTATTTTGAAGATGCCATTCAGCAAAAGGAGAGAGAAAAATGAAGAGTAAAATCATAAACAGCAGGACAGGGTTTCTAAAAACCTGTGTGCTTGTATTTGCCGTTATGTTACAGGCCTGCGGAGGTGGAGGGACTAGCGCCACCGGTCCGGGCGATATCATTGGCACCGGTATTCGTGGAACAGCGGCGGTAGGGACGGCTCTGGCGAATGCGGAAATTACCGTGAAATCGAAAACAGGCGAAGTAAAAACAGGGACGACGGGTGCCAATGGGGAATTCGAGATTAACAAGCTGCAGGGCACCGGGCCGTATTTGTTGCGCGCAGCAAAAGGCAATAATGAATATCTCTACAGTATTGCCCACAAGGGAGCGGATAATTTGATTACCCGCAATATTCATCCCTATACCGATCTGATTGTCAGAAACTGGTATGCACGCGAAGGGCAGAATATCGAGACGGCCTTTGCCGGGACGACACCGATAAATTCGATACCGACCCAGGCGCAAATTGATCAGATCAAGAATGAAATCCAGGGTATTGTTGCTCAGATCCTGGAACGAAACAGTGTTACGGGTTCGGATTTATTGAGCACTCCGTTTGTTGCCAACAACTCCGGTTTTGACGCCTTCCTGGATCAGTCACCGGTGACCATAATCAATAACCAGATAACGATTGTTTTTATCGAACCGGTCACCAATGTACAGAACACGATTATCAACAATGTTGCCCTGAATACGGATTTCACCGTGACGGAAGATACACCACCCACCGTACCGCAAAATGTCACTGCCGCAGCTGTCAGTGATACCGAACTCAGAGTTAGCTGGGAAGCATCAACCGATGATAAAGGCGTAGCCGGATACAATGTCTATCGGGATGGTAATCTGGCAGCGACGACACCGCATCTTTCTTTCATCGATACTGGACTGGTGGCAGGGACACAATACAGTTATGAAGTGGAAGCGATCGATAGCAGGCAACATGTTTCAGCTAAATCCGTTGCTTCAACACCTGTTTCTGTCGGCAATGTAGATACTACGGCACCAGCAGCACCCACCGGTGCTAGTGCAGTGGCGACCGATCAGAGCATTACGCTGAGCTGGACGGCACCTGCCGATAACGATGTCGCTGGTTATCGGGTCTTCAGAGGTGCTGCAGGGAACGTCTCGACAGAAGTGGCGAATGTCACCACCACCGACTATACAGATGCCAATCTGGCAGCAGCGACTGAATTCTGCTATCAAATCGAAGCCTATGATGCCGCAGATAACCGTTCACCAAAGAGCAATGAAACCTGTGCGACAACCGCAGGTGTGACTACCGCATCCAGTCTGTCATTATCTGCCGATACCTTCGCAGTGAATGAAGCCGCTGGCAGTATCGACATTGTCGTTAATCGCAGTGGCGATCTGTCACAGCCTGCCAGTGTTGATTATAAAGTGGAGGCAGGTACTGCTGCAGATGGTCAGGATTTCAACGCCAGCACCGGTACACTGAACTGGGCGGCTACAGATGCATCACCTAAAACTATTATCGTGCAGATTCTTTCTGACAGTGAGACTGAAGGTAATGAAACGGTGCAGGTTACATTGCTGAATCCTGTCAATGTGACGCTTGGGACAACTGTTGCCACGTTGACGATTACGGATTCAACGGCAGTAGCCTGTACTGCAGCTAACAGTATTATTCTATCGGAAAGCAATATCGATACAGACACCGTTTTGGATCAACCCTGCTATCAGGCGCCTAATGGCCTTAGTGTCAATAACTCGGCTAGATTGACCATCAACCCGGGTGTGCAGTTGCAGTTTGCAGCTGGTCAGGAGTTGCGTATAGATGATAGGGGTAGTTTGAATGCTGTGGGTACAGTTCTTGCGCCAATTGTTATAGGTGGTAGTAATCCTACGCCAGGCTTCTGGAAAGGTATTCTGTTCAGCCAATTCAATCGTGGTGCGAGTCATCTGGAATTCACCACCGTCGAATACGGGCAAACGAATCTGTCAATAGAAATTGCTAGCTTCGGTTCTGCAGGCGTATCATTAAAAGAAGTAACGTTGCGTAATGGCAGTGATAGGGGTTTGTATATCAAGGCTAGCCCAGCTTCTCAATCTGTAACTGTTGCAGAATTTAAAAATGTAACCATTACGGGAAATGGACTGCCTGCTGAATTACCAGATAATATGATAGGTGTGCTTGGTTCTGATAGCCATTATTCAGGGAATACTGATGATAGAATCTATGTACTTAAAGAGGGAATTAAAATTCAACAAGCCTGGAAGAAACTTGACGTACCTTATTTTATGGCGACACAAGATACTATCTATACAGTAACAGATTCCTTGTCAATTGAGCGGGGTGGAATACTTGAGTTCAATTCAGGGTCTGGGCTGAGGATTGAGAATAACGGTTCGTTAAAAGCTATTGGTACCCCCAGTGACAATATTATTTTCACAGGCAGCACTCAATCAAGGGGCTATTGGAATGGGGTTGAGTTTCTTCGTTCAAATAATGTTGATAACCAACTGGATTATGTAACGATTGAGTATGCTCAGAATAACCTTAAAATTACAGGGCATCCTTTAGGTATTGCCAGAATCAGTGTTAAAAATACCACGCTACAAAATGCAGCCGTACATGGTATTCAATTTGATGTGGCCGAAGCAAATTATCTTCACGAGGATTCTAAATTTGAAAATCTAACGGTTACTGGAAACCGGGTTCCTGTCGAGATACAGGATTTCCTGGTGGGTATTCTGAATCCTGATAGTACGTTTGTTGGAAATACGGATGACCAGATCCATATAGTGAATAAGGCGCAACGAGCAATAACAACCCACCAAATTTGGGCCAAGCTGGATGTTCCTTACTTTTTCAGTAAAGAAAATACATTTTATACGATTGGTTCATTTGTAACCATACAACCAGGTGTGACTCTAATATTTAATGCAAAATCCAGATGGACTGTGGATTCAAACGGATTTCTGAATGCGAGAGGCACGGCAAGTGAACCCATTGTTTTTACCGGACTGGAGGATATACCTGGTTACTGGGCAGGGATTCATATTAGCCGGTCAAATAATGTTAACAATCAATTTGATCATGTGGTTATTGAATATGGCGGTTCTACTAATACGCAGCTAGGAAACAATAATACATCTGGGAATATTACTATGGACTGTTTTCTTTCCACAAGAGCTGCCTTTATAAGTATTACAAATAGCACGCTGAAGGATAGTGGAGGCTGGGGTATATACAGGAAAGAAGCTTTCAATTGCCATCTTACGCAAACAAATAATACCTTTAGTAACAATTTCAAGGGTGATGTGAATCAGTAATCAATAGACTTCTGGCCTGAATTCCAGGCCGGAGCATTTAAACTTTGTCACAGTGACATTGAGTGAGCAGGCAGATTTATTCGTTCTATGGTTGAATTATAATTTGTATTTTGTATAATTTTTATGTTGTACTCATATAGTATAAACACTAATTTTAAAGACCTTAAGGAGTCAAATATGATTGTTGTAAAAAACAGCGTTATTTTGCTGGTTGTTGCTGTTCTAGCTGGATGTTCTTCATCGATACCCGTAAGGAAGGAGTCAGCATCACTAAACTTGCAATATACTATAGAAAAAAAGGGGGGAATGGTTGATGAAGTGATAGCAATTATGGAACCAACATTTTCTGCTCCAAATAACGTAAAAGGAAACAACGGCGTATCATTTTATAATAATTTTGCGACAAGGTATAAGCAAAAATTGGCTAAAGCCCTCTCAACAGGATTTTGGGAGTTGTTCTCAGCTAAAGGATTCAAAACTAAAGGGCCTTTCACTGATTTTGACGGACTACCCTATCTTGAAAAGAAGAGTATTTACCTTGCCAGTATTCCATATGTGGATATAAATTTTGTAAAAGAAAGTGTTTCTAAAAAGTGTGGCACAGGGTATTGCTGGGAAGAAGGTTATCTTAATGTAACCGGAGAATTTACTTACAAAATCATCGAACCATTAACTGGGCAGATATTCCTTACGAGACGTGTGTCATTGAGTGGTCTTAATCCAAGAAAGGCATACACTAGGCAATGGGCGGCAAATACTTCGGGAGGAAAGAGTTTTGGTTTGATTGGGTCGGCAATTGGGGCAGCATATGAAGCGACCAAGAAAAAGCCAACAGAACTTATAGATAATACTGATAAAGTATTAGGCGAGGTTATCAGCGACTTCTATCAGCAAGCAATGAAAAAATTAGATGCTTATATTTCCAAGGAAGAGCTACTGTCTTACAAGGAAGATGTGATGAAACTAAAGGGATTAAAGCGATTCTGAAAAAATAGCTTGTTCGATGACTGTCTATCCATGCAGTTATGCATGGATAGATGAAACCTGTCCCGAGGAATATGCATCTATTAAAATGAATGGGATTTATTGCCGATTCACAATCTGATCTGTGTATACTCAAAATAACCAACAGGAAATCTGACAATGACGAAGACTATTGCTGACAGCTATCTGAATATTATCAAGAGTGTGGGTGAAGATCCGGAGCGGGAAGGTTTGTTGAAAACCCCTGAGCGCGCTGCAAAGGCTATGGAATTTCTGACACGTGGTTATAATCAGGATCTTGATGTGGTATTGAATGGTGCGGTGTTTCCGTCTGATAATGACCAGATGGTGATTGTCAAGGATATTGAGATGTATTCTCTGTGCGAACATCATCTGTTGCCTTTTATCGGCAAGGCGCACGTGGCTTACCTGCCACAGGGTAAGGTGATTGGCCTTTCAAAAATAGCACGCATTGTTGATATGTATGCTCGGCGTTTACAGATTCAGGAGCAATTAACCACACAAATTGCAACAGCGATTCATGATGTAACCGATGCTGCGGGTGTCGGTGTTGTGATTGAGGCATCGCATCTTTGTATGATGATGCGAGGTGTTGAGAAACAGAATTCGGAAACGGTGACATCCATGATGACCGGGACTTTTCGGGAGAATTACCGAACAAGAACTGAATTTCTAAAACTGATTGGGCGTTAAAGTGCTCACTGTCCGCATCAAGAATTTACGCCTGCGAACCTATATCGGTTTCAATGAAGACGAACGTGAAAAACGTCAGGATCTGGCGATCAATGTACGCTTTGATTATGCCGCTGAAAAGGCTGCAGATACGGATGATGTTACCTATGCCGTAAATTACAAGACCATCACAAAAAGTATTATTGCTTTTGTTGAGGGGAATCAGTTTCTGTTACTGGAGAAGCTGGCATCTGATATCCTCGAGCTGGTTATGCAGAATGCCGATATTCAGTATGCGGAAGTCGAAGTGGACAAGCCACATGCTTTGCGGTTTGCGGATTCGGTTTCGGCGGCCGTAAGTGCCAGTCGTGAGTGACTGGATGTTGCCTGGCAGGCTGTTGAAAAAACCCTTATGCGGCACAATCCTGCGTTAAAAATCGGCTCAAAATGCTCATGTACTGCGTGTACACTGCGCTTTTTCGCCAATTTTTGCCTTGTCTTGCGCTCGCCTGAGACTTTT
>JAZGGH010000137.1:0-44024 GCA_036480335.1 Gammaproteobacteria bacterium
AAAAAAAAGTAGACTCAGGCCTGTCAGGAGAGAGTGTCTGACAGACTTTCTAGCAGGCTGTAGAAAAAGTCTCATGCGGCACAATCCTGCGTTAAAAATCGGCTCAAAATGCTCATGTACTGCGTGTACACTGCGCTTTTTCGCCAATTTTTGCCTTGTCTTGCGCTCGCCTGAGACTTTTTCAACAACATGCTAGCGAGATAGCTGCTGTTGCAGAAAACCGAGAATGTCATCCAGCGCAATATCCTGATTATCGTCATCCGTGCGTGCCTTGTATTCAACATTACCTTTGTCCAGATTTTTTTCACCAATAACAATCCTGTGTGGGATACCAATGAGTTCCATATCGGCAAACATGACCCCAGGCCTTACCTCTCTGTCGTCGAGAATGGCATTAATGCCAACATCCAGCAGCGATTGATAGACCTGATCGCAGGTTTCGCGGACCCGTTGGGATTTTTTTCGATTCATGCCAAGTACTGCGACCTGGAAAGGCGCGAGTGTATCTGGCCAGCAAATGCCTTTACTATCATGGTGTTGCTCAATAGCGGCAGCAACAACACGGGTGACACCGATGCCATAGCAGCCCATCATCATAGCGATAGATTTGCCATTTTTATCCAGCACCGTGGCGTTCATTGCTTTGCTGTATTTATCACCGAGTTGGAAAATATGGCCAACTTCGATGCCGCGAGCGATGCGAACTTCGCCTTTTCCATCCGGACTGGGGTCGCCTTCCACCAGATTTCTCAGGTCGGCTGTGGTGAATTCAGGACAGTCCTGGCTCCAGTTAACTCCCGTTAAATGGAAATTATCGCGGTTAGCGCCACAGATGAAATCGCTGACTGATGCCGCTGTAAAATCGACAATGACAGGTATTTTAAGCCCAGCAGGGCCAATAGAGCCGGCTGAGCAATCAACAGCCTGTTGGATCTGCTCTGCATCGGCAAAGACCAGTGGGCTTGCGACCTGCTCCAGTTTTTCCACCTTGATGTCATTGAGCTGATGATCGCCACGCAGACACAGAGCAACAACCGGGCTATCTGTTCCCTGAACCAGCAGGGTTTTTATGCATTGGTCAGGGTTCACCGAAAGCAATTTGCAGACATCTTCGATGCTGGCAGTATTCGGGGTGGCGACTTCCTGTTTAGTGGCATTGCCTGTGGGTGAGGGCATTGATTCTGCAAGCTGAGGCGCCAGCTCAAGATTGGCGGCATAATCACTTTGCGTAGAAAAAACAATCGCGTCTTCGCCTGAATCAGCTAATACATGGAATTCGTGTGACAGGCTGCCGCCAATCGAACCACTGTCTGCATTGACGGCTCGGAAATTTAAACCCAGGCGGCTAAATATGCGTGAGTAGCAATCATGCATGATCTGATAGGTGGCATCCAGAGAGGCTTTATCAACATGGAAGGAATAGGCATCCTTCATTATGAATTCGCGTGACCGCATAACACCAAAGCGGGGGCGGATTTCATCGCGGAATTTGCTCTGTATCTGGTAATAGTTCAGGGGTAATTGTTTATAGCTGCGAATTTCCCGCCGGGCGATATCGGTAATGATTTCTTCATGCGTTGGTCCATAACAGAATTCACGTTGATGTCGGTCATGAAAACGCAACAGTTCAGGGCCATATTGTTCCCAGCGACCGGATTCCTGCCACAGTTCGGCAGGCTGTACAGTGGGCATGAGTAATTCCAGTGCGCCGGCACGATTCATTTCTTCACGGATAATTGCTTCCACTTTGCGAAGAACGCGCAGGCCCAGCGGTAACCAGCTATAGACGCCGGTGGCGATCTTGCGGATCAGCCCGGCCCGGATCATTAACTGATGGCTGATGATTTCTGCATCGGCGGGTACTTCCTTGACCGTGGATAGCGGGAACTGGGATGTTTTCATGTTGAGCCTACCTGTTTATGGGGCATGGATTGTACTACTTAGACAGTGCTACTAGAAAGTGCTGCCTTTCCATCCCCATAGATGCCGCGCGACACCAGTAAATTCGATATAAACCCTGTCTGAAGGTATATTCAGAAGTTCGCTAACCAGAGTCGTTAACTGTTTTGATAGAGGGCCGGTTTCAGTTTCCGGCAGGCCAATGCTTTTCAGTTCCAGGTAAGCGAGCGGATCATTTGTTCCGGCAAACAGCATTGCCGAGTTGTGTAGATATTTCACCATGACATAACTCTCTGGCTTGCCAAGAGCCTTCGAGACGGTAGCAGACATTCTGGTTAATAATAACTGCAGGTCATCTACACTCTGGTTCGATTCAATCAGCAATAATGGCATTGAGGTCTCCGTTTACTCAGTGCGAGGATGTTATCGATTTCAATCATGTAGTTCAATTATATTAAGAAAATACTTTGATTATTATTGCTATGTTATTGATACTAAATAATTATGAGAGATAGATGGGGTAATGCTCTTTATTTTGTTTAAAATAGGCTCCAGAGCTTGTGTTAGTATAGCCTGATTGTTTGTTGTATTGAGGTCGGTATTATGCGGAAAGTGCACCATAAATTGAATATAATCAGAATCTTACTTCTGATTCCTATATTACACTTTAATTTAGCACATGCAGACTTTACTGATCTGACAAGAGCAAGTGGCCTGACAAACAGTAATGGAAATCTTCTTATCAAGGAGTCCTGGGGCGCTGTTTCCTGTGACTGGAACAAGGACGGCCATCTTGACCTGGTGTTGAATAACCACCGGGATCCAATGTCGCTCTACATGAACAATGGTGATGGTACATTTGCTGACAGAAGCGGCCTGTTATCCAATCCGGTAAGAGACACTGATGAACACGGTATTGTCTGTGCAGATTTTTTTCCGGATGATAAGTATCTGGAGATTGCTGTAGCTGCCGGTGGGAGACATTCAAATGTTCGTCAGTACCGGAAATTTTTCAGATTTGATGAACAGGCAGGTCGCTATATTGATATTGCTGCCAGTATAAATTTCCGTATAAAAAACCATTCAGGGCGTTCGTTATTAATAGCAGATTTTGACGGTGATCACCGTCTTGATATTTTTGAATCTGCACAAAGAAAACTTGATCAGGCGCCACCTGCTTCCGCTAGTTACCAGTTTTTGCCTAACACTAATCAGTTTGGTCTGATGCCGGACAAGTTGACGAATAACTGCACCGATCCGATTATTCTATTTGGCAGATTGCTTGATATGGATGGTGATCATGCAGCAGAAATTGCCTGTATCGGCGGTTCTATGCCAAATGGTTTATTTGAAATTAATCGGAATGCACCCGGTCAGCATTTTACTGATATCTGGGGTCAGCTGAGTTCTGAAAAGAAATATGGCGCGGTTAAAGATGTTGTTGTAGCTGATTTTGATAATGATGGCAAACAGGATATTTTTATTGCCAGGAGACAAAGTCAACCTTCGAATGCCGCGCTAAAAAACGGTAAAGTCAGGGCAACTCTGATCGTCAAAAATGCCAGCAAGACTTTTAACTTTGCAGCCGCTAAAGACCAGCCAGTTACGTTGACTTTTGGAGCGTCCTACCTTGAGTTAAACAGACAGATTTTCTATGGCACAGCGAAAACGACTGACCATCGTTTTAAGCGTCCCTGGTCAAGTATTCAAAGCGTTACATTAGACCCAAAAGATCCGCGTTTTATGGGAGTGGATTCTGTATCGACACAGGAGGGTTTGTATATTGGTTTTGATGGGCAGAAATGGCATGTTCGCCTGACATCAAAAGACAGGCAGGAGTTTGCCGGCCATTTTGTTTCGGCGCAGCCTTTATCCGATTTAGTGATTGGTTTTGCGAACCATCGGGTCACTATGAAACCGGTTTTACTGATGAATACTGGAAGTGGTTTTGTAAACCATGCGACATTAGCTGGCTTTACCAGCAAACTGGATATCCTTGCGGCTGAAGGTGGCGATTTTGATAACGACGGAGATATTGATCTATATTTGGTGCTAAGTAATGCTCCAGATGATTATCCTGATCGTCTTTATACCAATAATGGAAACGGAACATTCACCCTGAAGCAGACCCTGCCGGCTGTTGGGACAGGTTCGGGCGAAAATCTGACGGTTGCCGATTATGATATGGATGGCTGTCTGGATATCGTTGTCGTTAACGGTCATGGTGTAAAACCTAACAGTGCCGGACCTGTTCAATTGCTTGCTGGGGATTGTAATACGACGAATAACTGGATTGAGCTGGATCTTGACGGGCTGACACCGCATGGCGTGGGTGCTACGGTTTACGTGGAAACAGGCAGCAGGCGTTTCAGAAAACTCCAGGACGGTGGCGCGCGTCGTTTTGGCCAGAATTCCCAGCGGCTGCATTTTGGTCTGGGCGAGAATATTGACACGGTTGATATTTCTGTGGTCTGGGATGATGGCCAGCGTACAAATTATCCGGCAATGCCCACTAACAGAATCTATCGTTTAGGGCAGAATGGATCTACCTCGATTGTGGGTGCGCAACCGCAACCGCAACCGCCACAAGCATTTTCCCTCAGTGTTGAGGCTAATCAGCAGTCGACAGTGAAACCGGGTCCTGTGCTTGATGACTCAGCCGATATTTTCTGGAAATACACAGTAGTTAATAATGGTGCATCGGTTCTCAATAATGTAGAAATAGGTGAACGCCAGAAACTTCCTGTGCTGGGTGACTGGATAACTATTTGTGAAATTAGCTCAATTCAGCCTGGAAATAGTCGCAGTTGTGTTGGTTCGAGTGCGACTGTATCAGGTGCCTATAAAGCTCTAGTAGTTGCACGCGCATATTTCGACTCGCTCAACTCGATCGAAGTACTACATCAGGCTTTTTACCAAGGTGTTAAGGGCTCATCTTCTCTAGGCAACCTTCAGGATAATCTGGTTTTTTCTCCAAATTTGGGATTATCTGTCTTAGTTAATGGTCAGGCTTCTGATCAGCCGAGTCTCCCGGTGGTACCAGCGGCTCGTGTTAGCTGGTTATATATTGTCTCGAATTCAGGGGATACAGACATTGAGAATGTGCGCCTGCGTGTAAAAGTTAAAAATCCTGTTGAAAGTGACTGGGCAGAAATCTGTGAGATTGGTTTGTTATTGCCCGGTCAGTTTGCTTCCTGCACACTGGCTCAGCAAGCTGTTATCGGTGATCACAAATCTCGCATTGTGGTTACCGGGCGAGAAATGAGCGGTCAGGAAATAAAAGCTATGGTAAAGGGTTATTACCGAGGCCAATAAGTAACCCGTGATCGAGTGCAATATCCGGGTAATTTCTTAGCTGTTACTATCGGCAGAGTCACAGTAGGCGTCAACGTCTGCTGTGGCTTTTCTGATTCGCTGGCTGGTTTCTGCTTCATCCAGGTACTTAACGCTGCCATCAGATAGTCTCACGCGCTTTCGGCCCCCTATCTGCAGAACATTTAGATTATGGCGGGCTTTATTGCAATTGAGTGCCCTGGCCTGTGAGTACTTTTCATCATCAGTTTTTACTTTATCCCGTTTTTTCTGGTTTGCTTTTCTTTCCATGGACTGTTGCCAGCGTTCGGTGGCTGATGTGCCGTTGTCTGGTTGACTGTGAGGCCGTTCCAATCTGATCTCTTTTGCCTGGATACCTAACGGTGGCACGCCGCCATAGACTGTCTTTCCATTCTCAGTCCATTGATAAATAGTGGCTGCATGGGCGAGTGGTATGAGAAGAAAAATCAGGCCTGCTGAAATGAGTGTTTTGAGCATTTTGTTATATCTTCGTTTGATTTTCTGCTGGATTTAGAAAAATAACCGTTCATCTAGCGTTGAAAACGGCCATTTTATGCACTTCTTTAGTCTTTCCTGCTGGATTCTGTGTGCTATCAATGGCAATATTCGAAGGTTCTGGCTCTGTATTTCTCAAATAGGTGAAATACAGACAATTTTAAGGTTTTTAACGGGTCTTTGTATGGGGCCTTAATCATTTTCCGGGAGTTACAGACGGTGGAGTTATCCGGTTCTGACATATTTGTTCGTTGCCTGGCCGAGGAAGGGGTTGACTATATATTCGGTTACCCTGGCGGGGCAGTATTGCCAATTTATGATGCTTTATACCAGCAGGATAAGGTAGAGCATATCCTTGTGAGGCATGAGCAGGCAGCAACACATGCGGCTGATGGTTATGCACGTTCAACCGGCAGGCCGGGTGTTGTCATTGTGACCTCCGGGCCGGGTGCGACGAATGCAGTAACCGGTATTGCTACTGCTTATATGGATTCTATTCCTATGGTGGTGTTCACCGGCCAGGTACCGACAGCCATGATTGGCAATGATGCTTTTCAGGAAGTGGATAATGTGGGTATTACTCGCCCCTGTGTTAAACACAATTTTATGGTCAGCAAGGTTGAAGACCTGGCTATAACCATTAAAAAGGCTTTTTATGTGGCAACAACGGGGCGTCCTGGTCCTGTTGTGGTTGATATTCCAAAGGATGTGAGTGTTGCCATGACGGAGTTTGAGTATCCGAAACAGGTGAAAATTCGCTCATATAATCCTACCAGCAAAGGCCATTCGGGACAGATCCGTAAGGCTATGGAATTGATGTTATCGGCGCAACGCCCGATTGCCTATACCGGTGGCGGGGTTGTGCTTGATGGTGCCAGTAAGGATCTGGTCAATTTTGTACGTGAACTTGGCCTGCCAATTACCAGTACCTTAATGGGGTTGGGCGCATACCCTGCAACTGACCGACAGTTTCTTGGGATGCTGGGTATGCACGGTACTTATGAAGCCAATATGGCCATGCACAGTTGCGATGTATTGATTGCGATTGGTTCTCGCTTTGATGACCGGGTGGTCGGCAATATCGAAAAATTTTGCCCGAATGCAAAAATTATTCATATTGATATTGATCCAGCCAGTATTTCAAAGACGGTTAAGGTGGATGTGCCAATTGTTGGATCAGTCGGGCATGTGCTGAAAGAGATGCAGAAGCATCTTGATCAGCACAGTGCTGACAGGCTGGATGCTGCAGATATGCAAAGCTGGTGGAAACAGATCGATGAATGGCGTGCTGTTGATTGTCTTAAATACGATACCGGTAGTGATATCATTAAGCCACAGGCAGTAATAGAAGCCCTGTATCGGGCCACTGAAGGCAAAAGCTATGTGACTTCGGATGTGGGTCAGCACCAGATGTGGGCCGCACAGTACTACAAGTTTGATCGGCCGAACCAATGGATTAACAGTGGTGGTCTGGGTACCATGGGTTTTGGTTTTCCGGCGGCAATGGGTGTGCAGATGGCGCATCCGGATGACACCGTTGCCTGTATAACCGGTGAGGGCAGTATTCAGATGTGTATTCAGGAGATGTCGACCTGCAAGCAATTCGGTTTGCCAATCAAAATCTTAAACCTGAATAACCGATGTCTGGGAATGGTGCGCCAGTGGCAGGAGTTTTTCTTCCAGGGGCGCTATGCTATGTCCTATATGGAATCATTGCCCGATTTTGTCAAGCTGGCAGAAAGCTATGGTCATGTAGGTATGCAGATCACCAAACCGGAAGATGTTGAACCGGCAATTCGTGAAGCGATTGCGTTAAAAGATCGACTGGTCTTTATGGACTTTATCACCGACCAGAAAGAAAATGTTTATCCGATGGTGCCTGCAGGTGCCGGTCAGAATGAAATGATACTGGTGTAACAATGCGACATATAATCTCTTTACTGATGGAAAATGAAGCGGGTGCGTTGTCTCGTGTTGCGGGACTGTTTTCAGCGCGGGGTTACAACATTGAATCACTGACAGTGGCACCGACAGAAGATCCTTCGCTATCGCGGATGACGCTGGTGACGAGAGGTACTGATGAAGTGATCGAACAGATTACCAAGCAGCTGAATAAACTGCTTGATGTGGTCAAGCTCATGGATATGCATGAAGGGCCACACCTTGAACGTGAAATGATGTTGGTAAAAGTGCGCACAAAAGAAGGTGATCGTGCTGAGGTGAAGCGCCTGGTGGATATTTTTCGCTGTCGGGTTATTGATGTGACTGACAAGCACTACACTGTTGAAGTCACAGGTACCAGTGCCAAACTTGATGCCTTCCTGGAAGCGCTGCCAGCAAAAAATATTGACGAGATTGTGCGTTCCGGCGTTTTGGGGATTGCCCGTGGCGATCGGATTTTACACGCCTGAAATAATTAAATTTAAAGCTTAACGGAGTTATTGATATGACAATGAATATTTATTATGACAAGGATGCTGACCTTTCCATTATTCGGGGTAAAAAAGTCAGCATTATCGGTTATGGTTCGCAGGGACATGCACATGCGAACAATCTGAAAGACTCGGGTGTTGAGGTGATCGTGGGATTACGCGCCGGTTCTATTTCAGAAGCAAAGGCAAAAAATGCCGGTTTGACTGTTATGTCTGTCGCTGAAGCAGTTAAAGCAACAGATGTTGTTATGCTGCTGGTGCCAGATGAACATCAGGCAGACATTTACAGAGATGTGATTGAACCGAATATCAAAAAAGGCGCTGCGCTGGCTTTTGCCCACGGCTTTAATATTCATTACGAACAGATTGAGCCACGTGCAGATCTTGATGTCATTATGATTGCACCAAAAGGTCCGGGTCATCTGGTGCGTTCAACCTATACACAGGGCGCAGGCGTGCCTTCCCTGATTGCTATTTTCCAGGATGCCAGCGGCAAGGCAAAAGAGATTTCGCTTGCCTATGCTTCAGCAAATGGTGGTGGTCGTGCAGGCATCATTGAAACCAGCTTCCAGGAAGAAACTGAAACCGATTTGTTTGGTGAGCAGGCCGTTTTGTGTGGCGGTGCCACAGCACTGGTTCAGGCCGGTTTTGAGACATTGACCGAAGCAGGATATGCACCAGAAATGGCTTATTTTGAATGTTTACATGAGCTCAAACTGATTGTCGATCTGATGTATGAAGGCGGTATTGCAAATATGCGTTACTCGATTTCCAATACAGCAGAATATGGAGACCTGACACGTGGCCCACGTATAATAACCGAAGAAACCAAGCAGGAAATGAAACGTATCCTGACAGAAATCCAGAATGGAGAGTTTGCACGTGAATTCATTCTTGAAAATAAAGCAGGTGCAGCTACATTAAAAGCTAAACGTCGACTCGGTCGTGAACATCCGATCGAAAAAGTCGGTGATCAGCTACGCAGCATGATGTCCTGGATTTCTGAAAACAAAATCGTGGACAAGAAAGTTAATTAAAAGTTAAAGTCCCTACACAACCTTATAGTAGGTGGATCAGCTCCACTGATCCACCTTGTGGGGCTATTTTGCAACACAATATAACTTTATGCCTGCCAACCAGGGCGAGAGGTTACTATTAATGACTGATGACCATTCCGAAGAAAAACAGCCTCATGTAAAAAAACGCCGCAAGGGAATTTATCTCCTGCCAAACCTGTTTACGACTGCGGGCCTGTTTTCCGGTTTTTATGCCATCGTTGCTGCTATGAGTGGCCATTATGAGGCCGCTGCTGTGGCCATTTTCATCGCTATGATTATGGACGGTATTGATGGACGCGTTGCACGTTTAACCAATACACAAAGTGATTTTGGTGTTGAATACGATAGTCTCTCAGACATGGTCGGCTTTGGTCTAGCACCATCACTGGTTATATTTGCCTGGTCGATTGGCGGCGTCATGGATAAAAGCTGGATCTGGTACAGAATTGCATGGCTGGCTGCTTTTATGTACACCGCCGGTGCAGCGTTAAGGCTTGCACGTTTCAATACCCATGTGGGAGATGCTGACAAGCGGTATTTTATTGGCTTACCCAGTCCATCCGCTGCTGCCGTACTTGCTGGCTTTGTCTGGTTTTGTGCGGATCAACAAATAAGAGGCGAAGATGTCTGGCTTTTTGCCGCCTTTCTATCTGCCGTGATGGGTGGTCTGATGGTGAGTAATTTCCGCTACTACAGTTTCAAAGAAGTGGACTTCAGAAATAAAGTTCCGTTTGTTGCTGTCCTGGTTGTGGTTATGTCGTTTGTGGTTATCTCTTCTGACCCTCCCTCTGTTCTTTTTATGCTTTTTATTGCCTATGCGCTCTCAGGTCCGGTAACAGCGATGTATCGGTATTATTTGCGCTGGCGGCGATAATTTAAGAGGCTCTGATTAATTTCTAAATGAAGTAGATTGTTTAACTAATATATAGATAGATTTATCCCTGTCCGACAGTAGGAAAAAAATACTTGTCACAAGTGAATGCCAGGCTCGAAAAAGCGATCAAAAACAAAGGAGTATAATTGATGATGAGAATTGCACTATTTTTAGGCACGAACCTTGCCGTCCTGTTTGTAATCACCTTTGTTTTTAATATTCTGGGTTTGAATCAACCCGGAATGAGCTGGACGCCCTTAATCATCATGGCTGGAGTTATGGGGATGGCGGGTTCATTCATTTCCCTGCTGATGTCCAAATCTGTTGCCAGACGATCTGTTGGAGCACAAGTTATCGAGTCACCCGTCAATGATACCGAAAGCTGGCTGCTGGCGACCGTTCATAACCAGGCGCGCTCAGCAGGGATTGGTTTGCCAGAAGTAGCGATCTTTGAATCCCCTGCACCGAATGCATTTGCGACAGGAGCGAATAAGGATAATGCGCTGGTGGCCGTGAGTACGGGCTTGCTTGATGCTATGGATAGAGAGGAGATTGAAGCGGTGCTGGCGCATGAAGTCAGTCATGTGGCGAATGGCGATATGGTAACGCTTTCTCTGTTGCAAGGTGTCGTCAACACGTTTGTAATCATTTTATCCCAGCTGGTTTCATCGCTGATGGACAGACGGCGGGGTAATAATTACAACTCGACAGGGTATGGTTTCGGTCGCGGTATGGGCTATCGGTTTACTTATACTATCAGCCAGATGGTATTCGGATTTCTCGCTACCTTCATCGTCCGCTGGTTTAGTCGCTGGCGTGAGTTTCACGCTGATGCAGGTGGCGCACGACTTGCTGGTAGAGAAAAGATGATTCATGCATTAGAGCGTCTGCAAGATTTACAGCGACCAGCACAGCTACCTGCACAAATGCAGGCTCTGGGTATTAATGGGGGGTTGTTGGGGGCATTCGGCCTGAAAAAACTGACTATGACGCATCCACCACTGGAAGAGAGAATTGCGGCACTGCGTGAGCTGAAGTTGTAGCGTTATAATTTCAGCCTTTAAAACAATGATATTCATCATTATCTATCAGGGCTAAGAATTATTCCAGAGTGCCAACCTCTGGCACTGGTTGGCAACTGTGCCAGTTAAATCCGCACGTTGCCCATAAACTTTCCATGTTTTTGATTTTTTCACATAAGTTGTTTTTGCCTGCATTTCTTCGATTAATTTATCTGGGTTATTCCATTGAGGTCGAATCTCAAATATTTCTAATTGGCACGCGAGTCATGAAGATGAATTCGAGACCCTGTTTGCAGATTTTTTGTTAGACGGAAGTGTAGATAGTATCCAGCGTACCGCCGTGGTACCGCTTCCCGCTGCCATCTGGCTTCTGGGTGCTGGCTTTCTGGGGTTGGCTGGTGTATCGCTTCGTAAAAAGAATTAGTATTCGGGTTGCCACCAATAAAACAACGTTTATTGGTGGCAATGTCATTAACATTATCGGAATAGGTGAGTGGGATAGCAGTGTTTTACGGTAATTGCTACTGAGGTATATCAAGCTCCAGGTTCATCCCACTGCGACCAGTCTTCCTGATTTTCCACGATATGAAAAAGTGCAGCGACAACGTGGCGATCATAATGGCTATCAGCCATTGCCATTAACTTATCCAGTGCTGCATTGATGTCGAGTTTGTCTCGGTAGGCTCTCGGGCTAACGAGGGCAACAAAGGCATTGGAGACTGACAGGATTTTGCCTGTCAGTGTCATTTCTGATTCGGTCAGGCCATGCGGGTAACCGCTGCCATCTATGTGTTCTTGTTTCTGGGCAATGGTTTTCAGGACAGGGCCTTCAAATTGCAGGTTGTCGAGCAGTTCTAGTCCATATTGCACATGTTTTTGCAGCAGCTCCTGCTCGGCCTGGGTGAGTGGGTCTGTTTTGGTCAGTACTTCTCTGGGGATCATAATTTTACCGATATTGGCCAGAGTGGCTGCTAGATCCAGGGCTTCTCTGTCAGTGTCATTCAGTTTCAGAGTCTGTCCGATGGCATTGGCGACTTCCGCCATGTGTATTGAGTGATAGGCCGAATAGGGGTCGTGCAGATCAACAGTATGTACCAGGGTTGATATAAGATTACGCAACAGTTTCTGGTGGTTGCGCTGTGTTTTTTGCAGCGCAGTAATGTCGTGTAAAACAATCAGCAAGGTGTCTGTATATTTACCGAGTTTCTTTATCGGGATGTGTGTGTTCTGGTAAATCTTTTCATGCTCACCCAGATTGAGCGTGATGACTTCATTGCTGCCTTTGATCAGGCTGCGAGTTTCAGTATCGAACAGGGCATTGAAATGTGTGCCTGGAATTTCCTGCAGCGGGCGTTTCAGTGCATGGGCAAACGACTGGTTGGCAAACAGAATTTTGTCGTTATTACTGAGCAGGAGGGTGTGTGTGTCGATATTATCGGTAATTGCATGCAGTAGCGTTGTTTGTTTCTGCAGTTTGATGGTTTTATGGCGCAGTTCAGCATTTTGCTGCATCGCTTTTACGCTGCTGCCATGTCGCCAGGCAGCGATCGCCAGTGCCGCAATAGATAACAACAATAATGACAAAGTGGTGAGCAGAAAATTTCTGTGGTTGTTGGATTCTTGCATCGCCTGACGGGCATTGACCTGTTGCTGGATAACCCAGGGAGTTGATGTGAGTGGTCTGGAAACAGCCAGTACCTGGTCACCGCGGTAATTTGTGTTGATGGTTAATGTTTGCGAATCTTTGAAGGCCGTTGCTGCTGCCAGGTTCTGGCGTGTGCGTGGCAATCTGCGCCGCGTGGCAGCTGTACCGTCCCTGGTTGGCGAAAGATACGTTATCTGGTCGTCTTTGAGACTTAACAATAGCGTTTCATTGCCTTCGGCAAAGGAAGCCCCCTGATGCAATAGCGGGAACAGGTCGGAGTCGGCATTTCTGATACCAAGAATGACACCGATAGTCTCCGAGTTTGCGCCTAGTACCGCATGAACAGGCACAGCAAAGCTGATAATGCTTTCATTATCAGGGGTGAGTCTGATCACTCCGGTGAGGGGTTTGTCTTCAGTAAGCACTTTTTGCAGGAGTGCCCTGTCTTCGGTGTCAGCTTCGGCCAGACCACCCGTCGCCGTCATCAGTTTTAAGTGGGCATCGTAGAGAGCGAGCCCGGTTGTTTGTGTCTGTTTAATATTGGCAGGGATGGTTTGTATGGTGCTGGAAGTAAAATTATCCCGCTGGGCAGTGGCGAGTAATAAATTACGCAGGTAGCCTCGCTGGGCGCCCGGTGTTTTTGCTGTTTGGTTTGTATCTTTCTGGCTGAGTTGCCACAGATAGAGTTGTAAAGAGGCGTTGCTGGCAAGCTGTTCCAGCGATGTAAACTGTTGCTGCATCCATTGCTCGATCGTTGTTACTCGAGTATCAGCAACCAGGCCCATGCGAGATTCCCAGCGCTGCATGTCACGCTGGCGTTCCTGATCGATATACCAATGAATGGCAAATGCACCCAGCGACAGAATCAACAGCAGTAGCACAATGCCGGTGGCGATTTGTTTTGATGTTGTATTGGTCAACGCTGAAGATCCTTCAAAAGAGTTCCTTAGTGACCTGGCAGATGGAGCCACCAGTGTTTTTCATTAATCGAATAGACGGGCGAATAGTGAACAATCTCCCGATGAGAAACAACCTGGTCAATTTGATTGTCAAGAATCAGAATATCATCCTGTTGTGCCACGACAAGAATGGCATGTGCGACACGTAAATTTGTATCCTGTAAAACAACGATGCGGGTGGTTTCGACTGGATAATCTAGCCAGCGCAGGGAAAACAGTTTAACGATGGCATAGTCTTCACAATCCCCGCCATTATATAAGAACTCTTTTGCGACTGCCCAGTAATCACTGACCCCATAATTATCCATGTCGAGAATGTACGTTTTTTTATTGGCGTACTGGTTAACTTTTTCTATTTGTTGTCTGCCTGGCAGTGAACGAATACTGTCGAGAAATGCCTGCCAATTGGCAAGGTGACAACGGTTGAGTATTTTCTCAGTGCAGTCGCCTTCCGGGACATCCATGGTCAAGTGGTGTTCGAGGACACGCACCCACTGATCAAAGGCGGTAATCGTCTTCTGGCGCGCCTGCTGAAAGCCAAACAGATCCGACGGAAATTTGGCGTTTGCCTGTGACGGCAGCAGTAGAATGAGGGTTATATAGAGAATTTGTGGAGACATTTGTGTAATGGCAGACTGTCCTATAAAATTCCTGCAGAGTTTGGCAGTGATCTCTTCTGTTGCCAAGTATTGATCGGGGAAAAAAGTGAATCAAGCAAAATTATTTATCCAGTTTATATCGAGTGCCATGTTGTTATCAGTCGGTGTACAGACAGCATTGTCCGCAGATGAATTGCAAACAGAGTTTTCCAAAGGCCTGCAAGCACTGGATAAGGATAATCTGAAAACTGCACGTGAAACATTTCTCAGCATTCTCAGTGGCAGCCCTGGTTTGCATCGTGCACGTCTTGAGCTGGCACGGGCCTATTACATGTCGATGGATTATGAACAGGCGCGCGAACAGGCGCAGAAAGTGCTCGATGATCCGAATACACCTGCCTCGGTACAGGCTACTGTACTGGCTTTCATGGCCCAGATTGATAAAGATGAGCAAAGTCGGCAGGTCAGACATAAGTTTACGCCATCGATTTATCTGGGTTTTATGCATGATACTAATGTGACGCTTGGGCCAGAGAATGAGGTAGTTGATTTTGCGGGGACATTGAATGATGCTGCGCTAGAAAAAGATGATACTGCCTTCGTGATTACGCCTTCGGTAACGCATACCTTTAACCCGGATAAGCGTTTTCAGTTTGGTGAGCATAGTGGGTATTTTCTCTGGCAGAGCCAGGCGAGTCTTTACCACCGTGAATATTTTGATGAAGATGAATCCAATGTCACGGTGCTGGGGTTGAGTACGGGGCCAGCCTGGGTGGTGCCACGCCACTGGCGTGCCGGTATTGGTGTGGCTGCTGACCGTATCTGGTTCGGTGGTAGTCCGCTGGCATTATTTACTTCATTGAGTCCGAATATCACCTGGCAGTTGGGAGACAATACTGAGCTGGCACTGAATGGCACACTGACCGATCGCGATTACCATAAGTCTTCAGACAGTTCGCGTGATGGACTATACCGGTCTTTGGGCGCTTCAGTTGGGCAATATATGAATGATCGCAAAATGGCTGTTCGGCTTGGTGGGCGAGCATTTGATTTTGATGCGGATTCGGATCGTTTTACCAATGATGGCTGGGAAGTCTTTGTTAGTGGCGTGGTGCAGGTCTGGACTAATGGTTCCCTTTATGCGCGAGCCGGTTTCCAGTCTTACGAATTTGATGGACGTGAGCCATTAGCTACTGAATCCCGCGATGATGAAGAAACACGTTTAACGGTGGGCTTCAGACACAATATCAAATCCGGCGCCCTGAACAAATGGACACTTTCAGGCAGTTGGTCACGGACGGATAATGAATCGAACTTGCCCATTTATGACTACACTCGCGATCAATACAATCTGGGATTGTCGAGGAGTTTCTAACGAAGTATTGTCGGAATTTCTGACGACTTGCTACAGAGTGCTTCGGTTGAATAGAGGTTTTTAAAGTATTGAATGGTATGCAATTTATAGGGATATGCGGCTTTATGTATGGTGAATGCTTTGACGGTATTCTTTACATGCTTTCAATGAATTAAGAGTAAATATTAAGGCAACTCATTGAAATAACGTTTTTTTATTAGTTTGGAATTATTCTTGCATATCTTTGCAATATAATTGATGGACAAAGAAATCCACAATCAAGAGGTTTAATGCTATGAGATATATACAATCACTACTCGCAACAGGCATGCTCATAGTTAGCGGCGCACCATTTGCCGGTGGTCCGGTGCTTTCAGAAAAAGACTGTACTGAATTACTCGATCGTTGGGCCGCCGATCCGGCATCTGTACCGGCTCATCTGGTTGACCACTGCCGCAATCTGCTGGCAGCAGGTGGTGTTAATCCGGCAGGCGCTGCTGTGCCATTGATTGAGCCTGCTGCCGGTGGTAATGGCAGTGATCCGTCTAAAAAGGCGCT
This sequence comes from Gammaproteobacteria bacterium, assembly GCA_036480335.1. Classification (GTDB taxonomy): domain Bacteria; phylum Pseudomonadota; class Gammaproteobacteria; order DSM-19610; family DSM-19610; genus JAZGER01. Next base: position 16,229 of record JAZGGH010000137.1, read on the forward strand.
TTCGGATGAAAATGATTTACCGGCTCTGAGTAGCACGGAAGATCCCTGTGCCAGCCCTGGCAGTGCAAGTTCAGTACATTGCTGGGGTTCCTGGAGTAGTCTAGCACCTGCTGCGGGCGCAGTGGTAGCAAGCCTGCCTTTTGCGGATAACCTGAAAGGGCTACCGCGTCCTGAAGACCGTCCAAATGTAGCCGCTGCTACAACAGATACAGATAGTCTGCCTCTGGGTTCCTGCCAGGCAGGCCAGTCATGCGGTTTTGCAACGGTGTTTGATGGTTCGACGGCCAGACCTGGCGAAGCAGATGCAACTCAGGTGGTACGCTTTCATCTTGAGCAGGATGGTAGTCAGTTTGTTGTTGATCCGGGTGGTGAGAATGAAATCATTTCTAATGATGACATGGTAGTTAGCTATGTTGTGGACCGTAACGGTCAGGAGCTGATGTTATCTGAAGTACAGCAGGGAATTACTGAATCTAAATTGTTACGTGTCAGGGTTTATCGCGATGAGGACGGTAATATTCTCAAGTCTGGCGATATCTGGAAGCATTCAGATATTATCTCTGATGGAGAAACCACTTTCGTGGATGGTCATTCAGGTGAATATGCCTGGGGCATTGCAACATCTCAGAACACGCTAGACAGGCTAAATAGCGGCCAGGGGATCAGCGTCAGTTTTTCTGGAGCGATGGCGATTGATCAGACGACAACAGTCAATATGACGGTGGATTTTGGTTCGCAACCCATCTGGACAAGCGAATGGGTAAATCCTGGATACCGTTTTGGTGCTGGCGGCTCAGTGAACGGTGTTGATCTGGTTTCCGATCCTGCGCTGTTTACTGATAATGTTCAGGAAAATAGTTATGTGCAGGGAGTGGTGCTGGGCGAAGAGAACGACCAGGCCATAGCGCATGCAGTGGATGTTACTCTGGATGAGAGTGGGCTGCTCACAAATGTAAAAGATGTTGGATTATTGCATGAAAATTCAGTATCTGGGCGTTGAAAGTGCAATTAGGGTTTGCAGCTATAAATATTTTAAATTATAGTTAGACGTAGTCATCATGTTTTGTCATGCATGATTTAATTTTTTAGGAGAGGAGTGTGTCATGAAAGGTTTTGGAAAAATTCTATTGTCTGGCTTGTTGCTGGTTTCGACGAGCAGTTTTGCAGCGAGTTTATCACTGAGTCCGAGTACTGGAAGTATTGTAGAAAATAGCTCATATACAGTGGATTTAGTCTTCAATAATGATGCGCCTTCACTTCCTGCCGGTTCATTTATTTCAGGAATACTGAAACTGGACTACTCTAATAATGTGACTTTTGATTCAACTACTTTAGGTTCTGTTACTTCTACTCCTGGTCTGCTGACCATTGATCTATTTGATCATGAAATATCGGATACCACTCTGGGTTCTTTCACTTTTACTGCGAATGCAACTGGCTGGGCAGACTTTTTCCTTACGGATAAAAACTCTCAGGGCAGTTTTTCTTATTCAGATTCCCCAAGTGGTAGCAATGGTTTCGCACCCACATTGATTGGAGCAGAAGTTCTAGTAACAGCCGTTCCTGTTCCTGCTGCTGCCTGGTTGATGCTCAGCGGGCTTGGTTTATTGGGTTCGCTGAATTTTCGTCGTAAGTAATCCAGCGTGAACTGAATAATTGCATTGCGTTAGCAATGCAGTCTAATTATGATCCCTGCTTATGCAGGGATTATTTTTTGTAGGGAATAAAGCTTTGAAAACTATGCAGATGCATAGTTTTTTCCTGGTGGTCTGTTTCCTGACTGGATACAGTCTGGCTCTGGCTACTGAGGCCAATGAGCCAGTACAGCTTAACCGCCCGGTTTTCTGTCATAAGCTTTCACTCCTCGCATGTTTGACGGATACGTCGAGAAATCCTGACCCGAGTATTAGGCTTAACCGTGAGCTACTGATCCCTCTGTATGTTGCTCGGCAGTCCCGACCGCTTTGGACTCATGAACAAGGGTTGAATACCATCGGCCACGCCTGGCTGATTATTTTGCGAAAAGCTGGCGTTCATGGGCTGGATCCAGAAACCTACTCCCTGTCGGAAATAGAGAATAGTCTGCACACCTCCCCGGATAATTTGCTCACGCTGGAGCTATTGTTGTCAGACGCTTTTCTGCGTTTCAGTGAAAATATGTATTCAGGCCAGGCGTCTGTACCACAGCGCCCCGATGTGAATTATGTTCGTAAGGCCATTTTTTCTCCACTTCTGGGCCTGATAAATATCACTTCGTTAGCTGACTTTGAACATTTGCTGGATGTGTTCATTCCTGAGAATGCGGCTTACCGGGGCTTGCAAAAGGAACTCGCTGTTTTCCAACAACGACAGCAACGGGGCGAGTGGAAAATGCTTGACGCGGGCCCATCATTGAAGCAGGGGGTTCGGCATTATCAGGTAATCAATCTGCGCAATCTATTGCGGTTATTGGGTGATTTTTCGGCAGAAATGCAGGCGGACCCCTACTATTTTTCGCAGGCGCTTGAACGAGCAGTAAAGTCGTTTCAGCATCGTCATCATCTGGTGGTTGACGGAGTGGTGGGTTTTACCACACGCCAGGAAATGTCTGTATCTCCTGCAAGGCGTATAGAACAGATCAGGCTTTCACTTGAAAGGTTACGACAATTACCTGCAAATCTGGGTGACCACTATCTGTGGGTGAACCTTGCGGCTTCTACTCTGACTCTGTTTGAAGAAAACAAAGAAGCATTGACGATGCGGGTGGTGATAGGGCGACCGCAGCGTTCGACACCGACCATCACGAGTGTGCTGAAAACCATTGTGGTGAATCCTGAATGGGTGGTTCCCAGACGACTGGCTGTAGAAGATTTACTGCCGATGCAACAACTGGATCCCGAGTTTCTTGGCAGCAAGCAGATTCGCGTACTTAGCGGCTGGGCGGGTGTGCAAACAGAAGTTGCTACGAATACTATCGACTGGTCAAAGCTGAGCAGTGATTATTTTCCTTACCAACTGCGGCAATCAGCGGGAAAAACCAACAGCCTGGGGCGTTTCAAATTCCTGTTTGATAATCCTTTTGAGATTTATTTGCACGATACTCCAGTCAAACGCCTGTTTCAGTTAGAGAGGCGTGCCTTCAGTTCGGGTTGTATACGATTGGAAAAGCCGACATTACTGGCTAAACGTCTATTGCAGCAGGAAGCAAGTTTGTCGTCTATGCAGATATTATCATTTTTACAATCTGACAGGACGAAATCGTTACGTTTGAAAAATACGATTCCTATCTATATCGTTTATCTGACTGCCTGGGTGACGAATAATGAAATGCATTTTCAGCGGGATTTTTATCATCGCGATGTGGCAGCGTTGCATTAGCGTAGAAAATAATCAGTGAATAATCTGTGGTTCTTAACAAGTTTTTACTTGATATTACGGTCTGAATGCCGATACTGTAAAGCATTAATTAACAAGTAAATAATGGATCATGGAGACGGCCAACGATGGCGAAGCCCACGTTTATAGGAATCGGCGCACAAAAATGTGCGTCAACATGGATTTACGACATATTGGCGGATCATCCCGATGTCATTTTGAGTGAGAAAAAAGAGGTTGATTACTTCTCCTATCACTATGACCATGGGCGCCAGTGGTACGAATCCAGTTTTGCTGCGAATAACCGGTCTTTTATCGCCGCAGGTGAAATCTCACCTTCCTATTTTCATGAGCCCGCGGTGCCCGAACGCATCCTTGCCCAGTATCCGGATGCTAAGATTCTGGTTGCTCTGCGTGATCCGGTAAAACGTGCTATTTCCAACCATAAACACGAAATCCGCGTAGGCCATTTGAGCGGTGATGATTTGAGTCTAGAATTTGGATTGGCCAACAACTCTACTTATATAGATCAGGGGCTGTATGCGAAACATCTACAGCGATGGTTTGAGGTGTTTCCCAGAGAACAGATTCTGGTGCTATTATTCGAAGATATCATCGGTGACAAGCAAGTGGCCGCAAAACAAATTTTCAATTTTCTGGGAATTGCTGAGAACCATTCTCCGGCTGCGCTTAATAGCCAGTCGAATCCAAGTTATGTGAATAAATTCCGTGGACTGGAGTCATTCAGACGTTCATTGCGCCAGACAATGAGCAAACTGGGGCTTGATAGTGTCTGGACATTTCTGCAGAAAGCAGGCTTGCAAAAGCTCTATGCCAGCCTCAATAAGAAGCCCAGTGAATCGGTTATTCCACCCACTTCGGAAGTGACAAAGCAACAACTGGCTTTGGCATTTAGAGAGGATATTGAAAAACTGGAAAAAATGCTCAACAGAGATCTGTCAGCCTGGAAAGCATCTGCCACCAATGCTGGCCAGAATGTGTAAATTTTTGATAAACACTGTCGTTAAAGAGTGGCAGCTCAATAGCCTTAATTTAGATAATTAACTTATGACCAAACCAAGATTACTATCCCTGAATTCCTATCATTATCGGCGTGGTGGTTCAGATGCCGTGTATTTTGAACACGATCAAATGTTCCGCGAGCATGGCTGGGATACCGGGTTTTTTTCCATGCACCATCCGAATAATGATCCATCGGAGTGGAGTAAATATTTTATTGATGAGCTGGAATTCGGTTCAGAATATGGCCTGATGGACAAGTTATCTATGGCTGGCAAGGTGATCTATTCGCTGGAAGCGAAGAAAAAAATCAATCAATTGATTGATGACTGGCGACCGGATATTGCACATGCACATTGTATTTATCACCACCTGTCTCCTTCAGCACTGGCGGCGCTGAAAGAAAGAGGTATCCCAACAGTCATGACGGCACATGATCTGAAGCTGGCCTGTCCCGCATATAAAATGCTTAACAGCAATGGCATTTGTGAAAAATGCAAAGGTGGTAATCTGTTACATGTGGTCAAAAATCGCTGTTTACACGGATCACTGATGGTCAGTACATTGGTGATGGTGGAATCTGCTGTGCATAAACTGTTCGGTATGTACCGAAAAAATCTCGACAAAATAGTTGTGCCGAGTCGATTTTTTGAAAATAAACTGATTGAATGGGGCTGGCCTGCTGATAAGCTTGTGTATATCCCTAATAATATTGATGTTAGCCATTATGAACCCCAGCACCAGGCGGGTGACTACCTGTTTTACTTTGGTCGGCTTGCGCCGGAAAAAGGTGTCGGAACATTGCTCAGGGCTGTCGCTAAAACAGGAATGAAATTACACCTGGCCGGAACAGGACCAGTAGAAGATGAATTGCAGGCACTGGCAAAAGAACTGAAATGCGATGCAACCTTTCATGGTTTCTGCAAGAAAGAAGAGTTTTTGCCGATGTTGAATAATGCCAGAGCCGTTGTGTTGCCATCTGAATGGTATGAAAATGCACCTATGAGTGTGCTTGAGGCCTATGCACTGGGTAAAATTGTTATCGGTGCTGATATTGGTGGTATCCCGGAAATGATTGAAGAAGGTAATACCGGTTACCTGTTTGAGAGCGGTAATATGGATCAGTTAAGTGGCATAATCGAGAAAGTGTTTGCTCAGTCTGACAGCGAAATTATCGACATGGGACAGGCTGCCAGGGACTATGTGGCGAATAAATTTACGGCGCAACGTTATTACCAATCAATGGCAGAGCTGTATGCATCTCTGGGTGCTGGCTCGATTCAGCTGGACGAACAAGCAGTTAGCGTGACAGGCTGATCTTTCGATGATCAGATCATTTCATTGTGAAAAGGAAATCTTCCTGTGAGTGAAAAAAAGAAATTATTCATCCATGGTATTCGCGGTATTCCTGCCAGCCATGGTGGTTTCGAGACCTTTGCAGAATTTCTGGCCCCGTATCTGGTTCAGAATGGCTGGGATGTGACGGTGTATTGCCAGGAATTAGGCAATGGCGCTCCTTATACCGATGAATGGAACGGCGTTGAGTTGATTCATATTCCTGTTTCCAGTGACGGTACCAAGGGATCGATCCTGTTCGACTGGTTGTCGGTAAAGGACGCGACGCGCAAGCAAGGTCTCAACCTGACGTTGGGATACAATACGGCCATTTTTTCAACGTATCTGCGCTTGAAAGGCAAAAAAAACCTGATCAATATGGACGGTATTGAATGGAAGCGGCAGAAATGGTCAAAACCCATTCGGGCGTGGTTTTATATCAATGAACGTTTCGGTTGTTGGCTGGGCGATCATTTGTTGGCCGATCATCCGGAGATTTGTAACCATCTGGCGACTCGTGTCAGTCGGGACAAAATCACCACCATTCCGTATGGCTCTGATTTGTTGCTGGCTGCTGATGCTACCATTCTTGAACAATATGATGTCGAACCAAACAAGTATGCACTGGTGATTGCGCGGCCTGAGCCAGAGAATTCCATTCGTGAAATTGTTGCGGCTTTTTCCAGCAAGCCACGGGATTATAAACTGGTTGTGCTGGGGAATTATGATCCGGATACAACGCCTTATCACAAGGAAGTCCTGGATGCTGCAAATGACAATGTGAAGTTTGTCGGCGCGATTTACGATCATACCATCGTCAATACTCTGCGATTTTATACGCGTCTGTATCTTCATGGCCATCAGGTTGGTGGTACCAACCCTTCTCTGGTTGAAATGCTGGGAGCCGGGGCGCCGGTACTGGCTCACGATAATAAATTTAATCGCTGGGTGGCAGGTGAGGGCGCACATTTCTTTGCGGATGAGGCTGGATGCAGTATAGAGTTTGATCGTATTCTTGATGATGAGGCAGAACTGGATAATATGCGTAATGCTAGCAGAAGTCAGCATGAGCGGGAGTTTACCTGGGACAAGGTGTTGAAAGAATATGACGATATACTCACGGAATGGTATGCAAAAGTCCGGTCGTAATATTTGATATCCTGTTCATGTTATAGTACACTCATACCAGAATAAGTCTGAATAATAATTATTAGAATAATGTGCTTGTCAAATTTTGTAATTTGTTTAGCCTGCATGTATTAATATGTTAATATTCTAAATTAATTGATTTTGAAAAAAATAACAAATGTATTTATTTGTGGTGTTTAGTTAAATGGAGAAAGGTGGTGGATATGAAGTCTCAGAATAAAGTAAAAAAGGCTGTTTTCCCTGTTGCGGGTCTCGGAACCCGATTCCTTCCAGCTACCAAGGCGGTTGCCAAGGAAATGTTACCGATTGTCGATAAGCCACTCATACAATATGCAACAGAAGAAGCCGTAGCTGCCGGTATTGAGGAGCTGATTTTTGTAACCAGCAGCAGCAAGCGAGCCATAGAAGATCATTTTGATAAAAATTATGAGCTGGAATCCGAGCTTGAGAAAAAGCAGAAGCATGATTTACTCGAACTAACAAAAAATATTATCCCGAAAGGTGTTAGTTGTGTGTTTGTGCGCCAGCCTGAAGCCCTGGGTCTTGGCCATGCTGTTTTATGCGCCAGACCCGTTGTCGGTGATAACCCTTTTGCTGTGATTCTTGCGGATGATTTGATTGATGGCGGTCGGGTTTCCTGTATGGCGCAAATGGTCAATCAGTTTGAGTATAATCGTTGCAGTGTGCTAGGTGTTGAGCCGGTGCCCATAGAAGAGACGCAAAAATACGGCGTTATTAGCCCGGATGAATTGAATAAGAAACTCTGTGGCGTTAAAGGCATTGTCGAAAAACCTGCGCCACAAGATGCACCGTCCAATCTTGCTGTTGTGGGTAGATATATCCTGACGCCAAGAATTTTTGAGTTGCTGGAAAATACCCCTCGTGGCGCTGGAAACGAAATTCAGTTGACCGATGCGATTGAAGCGCTGTTACATGAAGAGCAGGTACTCGGTTATCAGTTTGATGGCGTGCGTTATGATTGTGGCAGCAAGCTCGGATATCTGCAAGCGACCGTAGAATATGCTTTACGGCATGAAATGCTGGGCGCGGATTTTGAGGCTTACCTGCACAAGTTCATGCAAAAAGAAGCTAACAAGGTTGCATCGTTACGTAAGAAAGTTGGCTAGGAACCCGTTGATTGTTCCAATTTATCCTGATAGATGATGGATTGGCTACAACCTGGGGATTTATTCATACTGAAAACGTGGAAACAAAGAAAAATAGTTGACCCGTGAGTACGAGTTACGTATTATTTCGCCATCCTGATTCAGGATAAATTCCCCTGTAGCTCAGTTGGTAGAGCGGATGACTGTTAATCATTAGGTCCCTGGTTCGAGCCCGGGCAGGGGAGCCAAATTAATCGATATTAATGGGCCACATGCGCTGCGAATAACGTTTATAACGTTTATTCGGAGGCTGACGTGGCTAGAATTTTTGCGATTGTATCGACCAAGGGTGGTGTTGGCAAAACCACCCTGACTGCCAATTTCGGCGGTATTCTTGCTGACATGGGACAAAGAGTGTTGTTGATTGATGCCGATCATCAGCAATCTCTAACAAATTATTACAAACTGGATTCTATTTCGTCCTCTGGCCTGCGCCAGCTGATCACGACCGCGAATGCAACCGGCTGTATTTCTACTACTCAGATAGCCGGACTCGATATTGTCCTATCAGACGACCCCAATAAATCCCTCAATGACTGGTTGCGCCAGTCATCCAGTCATTATCAATACCTGCTCGCTGCTCTCAGCAATCTTGAGGGTTATGACTACGTCATCATTGACACCAAAGGCACCGACGGAACCGGCGAGTTGCAGGAAATGGCGATTCGAGCCAGTGACCAGCTGATCTCACCGATCACCCCTGAGTGGGTCAGTACCAAAGAGTTCATGCGCAATACGGTGACGATGCTACAACGTCTGGAGCCGCCACCGGGCATCCCCGGCGGATTACCGATCCCACCCATGATGGGCCTGATCTATGGTCTGGATCGCACCTCCGATACCGCGCAAGTGGCGCAAAATCTACGCAAAGCTTTTTATGATCAGTCTGCTGGCAAAATATCCATTTTAAATACGGTAGTACCCAGTGTCGCGGCTTATAACCAGGCGGCAGGCCAACAGGTGCCGGTCCACCGACATGAAACCAAACGGTACGGCAGCAGTAAAACCCTTTCCGCGCACGACACGATGCTTAGCCTGGTCCACGAATTACTCCCCCATCTATCCGATATCACCCCGGCGATAAAAGCAACACGATCCAGCAAGGAGGCATCCAATGGCTAAGCAACGCAGCGAACAAGATGTAATCGATTTACTCAACCCGCCAACCTACGGGGCTACCGATAACGGCAGGCTCCCGGATCCGCTGTGCAAAGCGCACATCGATGTCACGATAGATCAATTAATGCCGTATGACGGCAATCCCCGGCAATCGCGCAATCCAAAATATGACGAAATTAAAGCATCGATTCACCAGCGCGGACTGGATCATCCGCCGAAAGTGACTCGACGCCATCCGGATGATGACAAATACATGATTCTGGACGGCGGTAATACCCGCCTGCAGATTCTTCAAGAGTTATTTGAAGAAACCGGCGAAGAGCGTTTTAGTCGCCTGTCGGTTGACTTTCAGCCCTGGGTGGATGAGATCGATGCGCTGGCCGGTCATATGGTCGAAAACGAACAACGCGGCGATTTGTTGTTCGTTGAAAAATCGCTGGCGGCTGTTCGGATGCGTGAGCTGATCGAAGAAAAAACCGGTGAGGCTATTTCCGGTCGTGAGCTGGCGAAACAAATTACCCAGACCGGCTGGACATTAAGCCAGACACACCTGACCCGTTTTGAATACGCCACCAACCGCCTGCTCCCCTCGCTGCCCACGGCTTTTTGGGCGGGTGCTGGAGAGCCGGCTGTTAAACGCCTGCGAAAACTCGATACTGCTTATGCTCAATACTGGTGTAAACATTCAGGCGATGAAGAGGCTTTTGTGGCGCTATTTGATGACGTGTTAGCAGCCCATGATGACGAAACGCTGGATTATGACGGTATCCAGCAGGCGCTTGATATTGCTGTGAGTGAAGCACTTGATATCGATTATCAAACAGTCGCGGTGGAATGCGATGCATTGAGCAATGGTCGAAGTGGCGATACTCGCCTCTCTGGCCATCCTGAACAGCAGGTTACAACAGATATCGATAGCGGCAGTGACGGCACCCTGGGCGCGGATGACGTGCCAGGCGTTACCACGAATGCTGCAACCAATCCTCCATCATCTGTCTCGCCTGTCACAGATGGTCAACCTGCAGCGGTTGGCAAGGCGCAACCGCCCCTTTCGTCCCCACAAAGACCGGCGCCTGCTGCATCACAACCGAAGACTCCCACCAGCCCACCGCTTGCAGCAGCGGCTAAAACTTCACCCGCGATGCCCGTACCGGAGGGGTTAGCGTCTCAGCAACGGCGTTGCTATGAACTGGCCTATCAGATTGCCAAACCCTGGGATATGCATTTAAAGGTGTTACCGATCACGCGGTTTTATGGTTTTGTTGTTGATATACCACGTCCGGATGATGTCATGGAGTATCAACACTGTCTCTCAGATTTATATCGAACGCAAGTACCCATAGACCCGTTTATGCGGACACATATATGGAACCTGTTATGCGGATTATCGGCACAGCTACGTTGTACTTACATAGCGGAATACGTGCCACAGAACTCGCATATCTATGAACTGTTGCAAAAACTGCCGCCTTCAGATGAGCCAGACAAGGATGGACGCCCCATGCCGGCAGACGGTGAGGACATGAAAGATATTTACAATCAATACTGCAGAATTATTCCCATTATGATGGATCTAATCTCTGCGTATGCCCCGCCCAGCGTACTTGACGCGATGAACGAATTACAAACCCTGCAGGCTGCCATGTGGCCCGAGGTACGTGATCAGCTTCTTGAGCGATACGCATGTTTGTTTGATGGTTCTGAAGTCCCCATCATCCACCAGTCTCAGAAAAACCGCTCATCATAGCAGACAGGGATTTTAGACGATGACAACCAATGACACACACACATCACTGTCAATCCTGGATGACCTGATTAACCAGCTTGATTGTCAGGATCAGGATGCCATGATCATGGCGGGCCCCTGGGTCGAAGCCGCGCCCATGAATCTTTTTGTAGACCCCATTCTTGATCCGTACGAACGCGCTGTTTTTGGTGCGCTCTGGGCCTTATTAAAACGCGTTGGTGGTCGCACCGGCGGCAAGATGCCGGATTACACAACCATCCAGCGGCTCACAAACATTAAGTCACGTAACCGCGTGGCCAAGGCCATTATTATCTTACGATTAAGTCGTTGGCTAACGCTCTACGATCAGAAATTAAATAAACCGGATCCTGTCCAGGCACCAGCGCAACCTGGTACCGATGCCAGCCACCCGGAACAGACAAAACAGACACCACCTACTGGGCGCTTTAATGTCAAAACACACATTCTTAACGCTGAGCCACTCTCCATTCAGGACACCCTTTCCATTGATCCAGGTTATGTACGTTTTGTCCGGTATCTGTTAACGGACAAGCGCGAGAAAATCCGTCTTTTGGCACAGACTGTTCTGAATGATTTGGAAATACTGATCCAACGTGATAACCCTCTGGAGCCAGAGACAGAATGTACAAAAGTGCTGGGACGTATAAAAATAGAAGCGAATTTAGAACGGAATAAAATCGACCGAGTGTACGATTTACACTCGGTCGATTTAGAGGAAGAACAAAGCAGCGATTCTGAGGTTGAATCAGTCAAAAATGACCGAGTGTACGATTTACACTCGGTCGATTTAGACCCTGTAAACCCCGACCATAATATACTACTACTACGTAGTAGTGGTAGTAGTAGTAAAAAACTACTACTACCACCCCAAACCCCTCCTTCATTCGTCGATGTCGATAACCTGGTGGCAACATTGGGCTGGCCAGAGCCAGAATTTTTTGATGAAGGCACAAAACTCAGTATTGCCAACACGGTGTTGCAACTCAAACCCGACAATCCCCAGGAAATTATCGACGAGGTGGTTGGCTGCATGCGATCGCGTCAGGGTGGCCATGATCCGATCAACAGCCCGGCGCGATATTTCCGAGGGACCTGCAAGCGGATCATGGCGAACAATGGGGAAATCACGGAACTGGCGAGACAGGAGAAGCGCCGCCGTGAGCGTCAAACCCAAATCCAGACCCAGTTAGCCGCGCAAAAGGCCGCAAAGCCACCCGAAAAAACTGAAAAGCCAAAAACACCGACATCGCGTAGCAGCGTTGACGCCAATTGCTCGCGTTTGCGTGATGCCGCACGTGGGAGAACGTCCTGTGATGACTGATGCGGCAAGTGATGCGAGTCGCACCACCCTGAGTCAATGTGCAGAGGATGCGGCAAGTGGTGCGAGTCGCACCACCCTGAGTCAATGTGCAGAGGATGCGGCAAGTGGTGCGAGTCGCACCACCCTGAGCCAACCGGTGGTGGGTGCGGCAAGTGATGGGAGTCCCATCACCCTGGGTCAACGTGCAGAGGATGCGGCAAGTGGTGCGAGTCGCACCACCCTGAGCCAACCGGTGGTGGGTGCGGCAAGTGGTGGGAGTCCCACCACCCTGAGTCAACCGGTGGTGGGTGCGGCAAGTGGTGGCAGTGCCACCACTTTGGGTCAATGTGCAGAGGATGCGGCAAGTGAAAATTTACGTTGTTGAACTTGAAGCAGGAGCCTATCCAGGATTAATTAAACGATTAGGGAATGCGGGTGTTTTACATGAGCAAGACAAATGAATCAGGGCTGATCTGGGTGCGAGAGCGTCGAGATAGCCGCCAGGTAGGGAGCGTAGATTTATGCGAGCGATTCACCACCATGAAGCGTCAGGCGGCGTCCACAGAGGCCTCTGTGGAAGTCTTCAGAACCGCTCCGAAGGTGCGGCCGGCCCCCGCGCGTGGGCCAAAAGGAGATGAGCTTGGGTGAATCGTCAATGGGTGGTACTCATCAACCTCCAACTCGCAGTGGTTCTACGCTCCCTACCTGGCGGCTATCTCAGGCTAATTGTATCAGATGTGCCAGTGGCAACAGTGAATGAACAAATAGATTGAAATGAAAGAGTTATGGGGAGCGTAGATGTGTGTATTGCGAGCGATTCACCACCCTGTGGCGCCAGGGCAAACGCCCACAGCGGCCGCTGTGGGAAGTCTTCAGAACCGCTCTGAAGGTGCGGCCGGCCCGTGGCCACGGGCCAAAAGGAGATGAGCTTGGGTGAATCGTCAATGGGTGGTACTCATCAACCTCCAACTCGCAGTGGTTCTACGCTCCCCACCCATGTTTATACCGGATTGTGACAACCAGTAACAGATTGCACTAATACGGGTTTTGTGATTGAGAAAAACGATAATTGTGGCAACGAGGAGATGACAATGAAGCGGCTGACAAGACGAGAAGTACAGGGCTGGGGATTACGTTACGAGCAATGGGAGGCTGCCTTGTTTGAGTGGCAGTGGGAGGAGCATGCCATGCCGGTGCGATATTTTTATTCGCAACGGTCTATGGAGGCCTGGGCACGACGCACCGGGTTGCATTTTGTTTACCCACACAGACAGCCTGTGCCCGCCCCTGTGAATGACGTGGACCCATCTGAACAACAAGAACAACCCGCAGAGCATGGCGCAACTGAAACGTCTGCCATCCTGCTGGATTTTACGCAGTACAGAAAGCAAGGGGATTATGATGAAGTCGAATATATATGAGCCCATGAACCGTGCCGTCATACAAGTGATTGTGTGTTGTTACGAAAATGGAAAACTTGATGAGTTGGTTAAAATGGGCGTGAGTGTGGAGCAAGCAGAATATTTCGCATCATTGGAAATGCGCCAACTCGGCGCGTTGGTCGGTTTTCGGGGCAGCCTGATTGATTTTAAATTAGCGACACAGCGATTGGAGTATTTTCTACCACACATAGAAGCAGAGTCGGAAAAAGAAGAAAAGCTCATGCAGCTTATTCGGTACGGCGCAACGATGACTATGCTTGAATCACTGGCCAATGTATCACGCCCGGAGTATCAGATGTATCTCAAGCGCATCGGTAAGACGCATGGCACAACCGGACGTCCCAGACAATTAACCCCTGATGAAGAGCATTGTGTGAATGGGCTTTTGACGGATATCTTGACGGCCTATGATGATCCGCTTGATCGGTATATTGCGATTGGTAAGCAATCGGGCGTATCGCTCGGATCTGTCTGGCTCTGGTACAACGATACCGATGCAAGGCGCGGTACTGGATCCGTTAAGTAATTCATCATGACAGCACCAGGAGAGTAATATGACGAGCAAAACAAACACACCCAGGACGGCTGGGCCAGTTAGGATCCGTGACAACACGACAGTTGAAAAAAGGGTGGATTTTCGGGATAGCGAATTTGATGCCGACTTTGAGGAGGATACCCCTGTCTCGTCTCGACGGACCGGCGATAAGGAGGTCGATGGCGCAGACCCGATTGTTCCGTATTCCAACGTGGTGAAACGGCCTGGTCATACCGTGACGGAAGCCGAAATCACCCTGCATACGAGATTGGCGCATCGGTTGTTTTATGGGCGACGCAGAGCAGAGAATGTCGAGCCGATCATTGGCCTGGTGCGCTTTGTTTCAAATACGAATGCGATGTGTGAGACCAGCAGGCAGGATGATCCGTACGCAGATGCGCAGCTGCTTAAAATTGAGGCAGCCATGGATAAGCTTGATCACAGCATGAAAGAAGAGCTTGAGGATATTCAGACATTGCTGCATCCCAGTGAAGAGCGGCGCGTCGTGGTGAAGTCGCTGGGGTCGGTTGCACCCGCCACCTTCCGCTTGAGTTTTCAGCATACCTATGGATTCCGGGCCGCAGATTTACTGGGTCTGTACGATGAACTGGTCAACTCAGCACTGGCAGCCCAGCATGTCGGGCGCTTCTTTCAGGACGACTGGAACAGAGTGATTGGCACAACCAGTCGACACATGCGCCATGCTTTTTTTCTATCAGGTGGCTACCGGTTCAGTGGCGCCAAGCGAGACGACTTTGCAGCAAATAATGCGAACGCCCGGCGCGCGCTGGATAAGTTTGGTGAGCTGCCTGCAGAGGTGTTGTCAGGGAAGCGTCGACCTTTGTGGGCGCCACGTTCCACGTGAAGCAATTGAAATCAGGGTCTGTTCTAAGTTTGGAGTTTGCGCCAGAACATAGTTATTGCAGAAATACTCAGGAGTAGTTATTACATGAAAAAGAATCTTCCTTTTAAAAGGCCTTTTAAGGGTAAGGGGGAGATCATTGCAGCGCGTGATGCGGCGTATGCAGCAATGATCAGTATTGAACTGGAGATGGCACAACTCATTAAGGAATACGAGTTGGCGTTTCATCGTCCGAGCGTGAAGACGGCGCGTGCGGTGACATTAGTCAATCAGTACAGCTCACGGGGTAAACACATGTGGCACAAGACGTACTACTCGCGTTTGAACTGGCGGGCTTCCAAAGCCGTCATGGGTACTCAACGGTACACACGACTCTTTACTTCCGAAGTGGGTATTAAGTTGATGGCGCGGATGCCAGCAGGTATGCAGCAGGCCCTGGAGGATTTTGAATTCAAGCGGCTGGATATGAATTACCGGATGTCGATTGCGTATTTTCAATGGAACAAAGCGAAAGCGTTCTTAACGGATTATGAAGCCGCTGAGTTAAAAGTGATCGGGTTATGATTGATGTAGTGAAAAGTGATAGGTCGGGTAAATATTTTATCCGAAGCAATGGCCATCATATTGCGCTGGTTGAAGATGAATCCACGACGATAACCTTTGCTACATTGTTGAACAAACAAAATCCAATCAATTAACAGAGTACGATATTTTAGTATCGAGATACCTATGACTAAAAATGAGTGCGAAAAGATAGGATATATATTTTCGATTTTTGTATCGGGTGAAATGAACTCTAAAGATTTGATGTCAAAAATATTCGATCTGGACAGTAGGATTAAGGATGATTTTGAAGCTTTTGGTGATTGTAGAGAAAGAGATGCAGCTATTAATCGTCGATATGCTGATTTAATGACGAATCATTTAGGACCGGATTGGGCAATCAAAAAAGCATGTACAAGCGAATTGTCATAACGTATCTGGCTTCAGGCTGAAGATGAAGCGCCGGATGTATAGCGAGACTGTATGCAGGATGGACAGCAGGCAGGCATTGGAGGATAAGTTGCGGCAAGTGTTGGGAGTCCCAACACCCCATTTCAATCGGATATTGGAAAACGAATAATGAAAATTGAGTTGATACGTGACGATAACACCGGCCGATACCTGATTAAAAACCAGGGTAAGAACATCGCGCTGATCGAAGATGAAGCGACCGCGATAGCGTTTACCGTTTTTTTGGGAAAAGAACTGAAAGAAGATCTGAAAAAAGAACCAAAGACGTTAAAGCCAGTGACTTACGATATTTTGGTGTCGCCGAGTCGCCAATCTCTCATTTATCAAGTCAATGAAAAGCTAGCGTATGATTGGCATATCCAGGGCGGAGTTACGATGGGAAACACATCGAATGTAGCGCCGCATGAATACATGCAGGCGATCGTCCGAAATAACGCTGAAGAAAATAATGCTTCTACTACAAAAAACAACAAACCATCAAGCCAGGTGTTTGAGTCTGGCGATGACCACTGAAGGAGTGTTTAAAAATGCAAATCAATATTGATCCAGGCGTGCTCAAGGAGTGCGAGTACATGATCTCTCTACACCAGCAATATGGCGCACCCATAACAATCGATAACGTACCGGATCTCATCGCATACATATTGTCGAATGTTGTCAGCGGTAGCCGCCGGCCGGGCTCCTGGGAACGAAGTATGCTGGATTCGATGGGCCTCGTTGCTGATTGTGATGAGCATCAGACCTATCGAGCCAATTACGGGTTGCCTGACAGCAGTGGTGGCTAAATTTAAGGTGTCGGTATAAGCGAGTTCATAGACCTGGAGGCGAATAGGTTTTGAAACTAGACGTGTATGCGTTTTCAGTCTTGAGTTAATGTGCTAGATAGGGTATAAATTGATTGTTATCTAGTTTTAATCTGATGCAATGGGATTTAGATTTATAGCTGTTATTCATATTGAATCTTGTTTTCATGCCTGAGTGATAAATACTTATCAAAAATGATTGAGGAATAGTGATGGCACAAATACAAACATTAGCAAATATCGGGTCCGTGATTGAATTGAAATATATCGGAGATGACAAACGCCCCGTGGCACAATTTCGGGCGTATATGATTAATAGCAAGACGAAAGGTGAGGAACGTATTGATCGGGGTGAGTGGATTAATGTCTCTCTCTGGGGTTCCTGTGCAGAGGCGGCATCGAAACTTTTTTCCGTTGGGGATTGTATCTACCTGGTCGGTGAAATGGGAACAGACCGGTGGCATGATGATAAAAAAGATGAAGACGCGAATGCGTTGAAAGTGGATGCACGGTTGGCACTGCCCTACTTACCTTATCTGGACGCATTGACGTATCAGCCGCGTAAAGGTAAAGCCGATCCCTCATCCGATGCCGATGACCAGGCGGCGTGATTCGAGAGGGTATTTGCAGTGATGGCATACGTTGCCCCAACGAACCGCTTGCTCGCTGCTGTCAACAGAGCAAAAACGGCATGATCAGTCAAATCCGTGCGCCCCTGAAACCAACAGGTTCAGGGGCGTGAAAATGGCGAATCGCGCAAGCGTGCTCAAGATCTATCTGAGCGGTTCTTACAAAATGATGATGGATAACAAGGAGCCTGATGGCCGCTTACGCGGCCTTTAGTGCCAGTTGATTAGTGTTTTTGATGTTGATGAAGGACGACCTTTGAAACCGAGTATTAGTTCTGATGTGGTCGAAGTCCCCTGGCGGTCGTTTAAAGCCTTTGTACAGCTTTATGACAGTAACAGTTTACAAAGAGCCCCTGTTTTAGCGACATTGGCCTCTGAGGCGGGTGCAAGAACACGTGAGCCGTTGTTGATGCACGGGTTGATTCGTTTGTGCGGTGATGGGCAGTATGTGGTGCAAAGAGGCGTTCCTTACGGCAGGGAAGGGCGTGAGGCTGTAAAACCTGTCGTAAAGCCTCATGCGCGCTCTGTGGGCGGCATAGCGTGGGTGTATACGCAGGGGCGATGTGCGTATTGCGGAACGAGTTTGACCTTTTTCTCACAATTGGTGTTAACTCAGGTTGATCATCACAGTCCAGTGATGCATTGCTGTCGATCTTGTCATGCAACACGCGGTGGTCGATCGCTCGAAGAGTACCGTCAGCATATTGAAATGCAGGCACTTGAAAAGCGTGATGGTGTGCGATTTACCTCAAGTCAACTGGTCTATCTGGACACGCTCGGGGTATCGCTCGATATTCCCAAAGAGGTTTTTTGGTTTGAAAGACTACAAAAGAGCCAGGCGACTCTATGATAGACGGTAAAGAGATTGTTTTAACGTATCTCATCAAATCAGGATATGACGGTTTGTATTGTGATGCTTGTCATTGCAGTGTGGACGATTTAATGCCGTGCAAAAGTCTTGGTTCATTGAACTGTCAACCATATTGTATTGAACGAGAGGAAAGTGATGGCGAGAGAAGTATCCAGCAAAGAGCCCTGGTGGGAGAAACCACCTGAACCCGGACAGACCGATGAGGACCTTGTCTGGGGTTGGTTAACGGTCTATTCGGATGGTGGGGTGGTGTTCGATACCACGAACCCACCGACCAACGAAGAAATACTTCATCGGTCTGGGTGTCGAAATACCGCGATGGACAACATACCTGACTCTGTTGAGTTGATTGATGGGATAGAGAATGCCGTTTTGCCAAACACCGATGCTAACCCGTAATGGGGCAATGATTGAGTCAATCGTGAGTTGTCACTGACTACACAATAAAGGTTTTGAAAATATGAAAGCGCGAGGAGTTGAGATGAATACAGGTAAACGATGTGCCCGATTACTCATGCCGGTGGTATGGATCGCTGCGGTGTCTCTGGTGTCAGGTTGTCACTGGAGTGATTTTGTCACCATCAAATCAGGAACAGGTAAAACGTGGCCAAGAAAAACAACCACCACAAAAACAACGCCAAACCAAACAACGACGAAAACGGCACAAAAAAGGCGTGTTATCGATTTTGAAATGGAATACCCCGTTGATGTCGATACCGCGTATAAACGATTAAAGGTTGAATTTGGCATGCGTAATCTTGAAGAAATTCTCCGGGCAGAAGCAGGGTCCACCTTTCAAACTGGAATGCTTAAAGATGGCAAGATAGGGCGTTTCCGGCATGTAACGCTGCCTGGCACATCGTATTTTATACGTGATTTAGGTTGGCCAGAGCGTGAAGCCATTGTTACCTTCAAACTAGAGCGTAAAGGCAAAAAAAATACAGCAATTAAAGCGTTTGCGAACACGACGAATGTTGCTAAACCGGCAGAATTTGAGAGCAACTTTAAAACCCGTGTGATTAAGGCACTGAAAGGTGATTGAAATAGATAGTCAATATGAGGCATTTCAAGACGAATCAGCTAAAGTCATATTCTTTGCATTCATTTTTTCATTAGTCACTATGGTAGCAGCTACGGGTTTTGCCGTTGTTATGCAAAATCATATTGTGAAGAATAATACGAATAGCTCGTTATTAGGGACGAGCGCCAGATCAATAACAATGGTGGTTGAATATCTATTTTGTGAGTCACCGGATGATACACTTATGATGAGTGATTATAAATGTGTTTCCCTTATCAAGGATGTTTCTGACGACAAAATGGATATTTCATTAGAGTTTAATAATAACCGCAATAATGCAATTAGAACCTTTCTTCTGCTCTATATCTTTGGATTCATAATGGGTTTGTTTGCTATGAAGTTTTTAATGATGGATCGTCAGTTTAAGAGACTATCGAAAGATTATCAAAAAATCCGAGCGATGGTTTATACAGAGCCCACTAAGCGCGCAGGGGAGGGGTTATGAGCAAAGCAGGGGGCAGGCAAGTGAATTCCTACATGTCGTTAGTTTTCGTTACACTCAGTGGTTTTTTTAAAATTGCTATTGTTTATCCAGGTGCGTTGTTCGGCTTATTGTTAACATCAATATTATTGGTCAATGGAGGCAGTGTTGAAAAGATCATTAGCCAGCATTTAACGGACATGCAAACTGTTTTTGCTGATACAGATACAGGCATGATGCAGGTAGTGACATGTAATGATAAGTATACAACCGAAACTGATATACCCATACCCCCGATATCTGAATGCCAATCACCTGTCCACTCCGTTGTACCCATATCGGATGTCACAGATAAAACAGCCACGATGCTGCTCTTAATCTATATTGTCTTTGTCCTATCGAGCGGTGTATATTTTGGCTTTGATATTTATGGGCGTCATAATAATAACGCTACAATATTCGTTACCCACGCTAAACCGCTTTCGCTGCCCGATATAGGTAAAGGTAATGATGGGCTACCAGAATAAGCACTGGACATGAGCGACTCATTTAAATTTGTAAGACCTGATGGGTCGTTCCTGCTGCTGGAGTCGATGCCTCAGTGTCGTGAGGATGTCATGAATGTGGTTCACCATGCAGCGCGTGGCCCTGGGCTCTATACATTTGTGCGTGATTTATTGGATCCTGATTGCGGTGAGATCGAGGTCTGCGAGATCACTGTTTCAGTGTATCCCGATGGAGAATCTGGAATTGTTGGGCTGATTGGAGGGGGTGAGATATTGGCGGCCCCTCGCGATATCATTCTTTATCTCCGGTCTATGGCTAGCACGGCCAGCGGAACGGTGAGTTGTTTATGGCTCAATATCTATGACGACGACCCTGATTTCGAACACAACAGAGTTTGGCTGTGTGCAGAAAAGTCTTCTGGTGAGCGTTTGGCTGAATTTTCGCTTGAGGTGTGTGATCGACTCATTTTGCAGAATGAGTCAGAGTCGTCGAGTGCGTCGATTTTCGTCTGCGGCCTTCCATCCTTACGTTCTGTCTTTCGGTTTGTCTCTATTGCGTGTGTGTTTTTCCAATGCGAAGATGTGCGCGTGCGGTCGCTCCCACTGAGTTCTGAGTCAGGCGATTGGTTTTCTTAGCTTATGCAGGTAAAGATGATCAGTCTGCGACAGGTGTGTACGATAAACGCCATCATTGCAGAGGGATATGGTCCCATAAGCGAACCAGCGAACCTCCAAGGTTTGGGTAGTCGCTTTTTCCAGCTGCTTAATCAGAAGGCGTTGGGATCCAATTGGTTCATCATTCAATGTGATACGGATCGTTATTTCTACTGGGTAGTACTGTGTTTTTTCATTTATCGTATGCTCGATCATGGTGTTCGGTATAATCTGGTATTCTGCATAGTTGGGCGTGTATCTGTTACAGGTTACCTGGCCCCATCCATGAAATATTCGAGGTTTAGATGGTGGTGGAAACCGCATGTTTCGGATGGCGCTGTGGTATGTGAGGGTGTAACTTTCATACAGAGTGAGATGGCTTGTTTTGAGCAGAGTAGTCGCCCACTTTCGACGCTCTTCTTCGCTCCATTTGTTCGCCTTCTGTTGTTTATACGATTCCTTAAATACATCAAGAAATGCAGTTGCGATAGAGCGTATCAGGGATGTTTTGTATATCGCCGGTCCGAGTCGGTTTGCTGCCTCTTGCCTGCGCTGGTCTATTTCATTTTCGTTTGGTTTCCTTCGTTTTTCTTGAAGATTGTCGACCCGAATACTTACTACTGTGGTTCGCCTTGGGATGAGTGCTTCGGGAAGGTGAAACTCACGTTTCTCGACATGACGCTTGGCAGGTTTTACCTCTTTTATTCGTGTTCGCTTAGGGGATCCATCGCATCCGTAGCGGTGTGCTTCTTTGCTAATCCTGAAATGCGGGCTTCGCGCGAGCTCCTCAATTTTGTACAAGTTTACTGGTATCAAAGGAATATCACAGAACGGACACAGAAAAACCTTAAATTTGATATTTTGGTCAAGAGAGAGTTCACGGTATTCGTATGCCGTTCTTTCCTCAATATCCCCATTACCAATCGCCCACTCAGACATACCATTCTCGCTCGTTGTAATTCATAGATGCAAATATTTTACTTATTGCAGTTTGGCATGGTGGGTTCTGGTTGTGAAATAGTTCAATTATTGTTTTGTCAGAGTTTCTAATAAGTAGATATAACAATATGATTATCCAGGATATATTTCTAGGATGTATTTTACATAAATAATATTGAAGAGAATAAAAAATTGTATTTATGAATGATATAGAGATGTCACAGGTAAAAATGATGATGCGCTACCAGATTAAGCACAGGTCAATAGTAGGTAACCTGGCAGGTGGACGGTAATGTGAATAAAGTATGGAAATTGGGTCGTCGTATAAGCAGCCAATCCCCGGATCTATATGTCTGGTATCAGATCGGTTTGAGTGACTATGATCAGGTATATATCAACCCAAACACTCAGGCAGTCACTGACGATCAGTCTTGTGCAAAAATCAGTAATCGGCAGACAGCGATGGAGTACGCTGAACGTAGTCAGGCATTTTTTGGAGATTACGCCTGTCATCTGCGCTTAGAGGTTCATATGTGGGCATGCGCAAAAGCCGATGAAGCCACGAAAAAGCAAGTTGTTCGTGATACGGCGATCGTGGAGTATCGCCTTAAGACAGGTAAATTATTTTCACCTGTTCAGATTTAAAAAGAACCGACGATGCAATCTGGTTTCATGCTAGTCACTATTATACCGCTGCTGAATATTTTAGTGTTATTCACGGCGATTTCCATTTTTTACATTCGCGTTTTTTTACACAGAAAGAAACCCGAAAGAAGTTGAGTTCAGGTCCGCAGGTAATACTATTGAGATCCAAATCAACGGTAAAAACTGATCGGGGCATTTATCAAGTAAGCGGGGCAGTTTCAGCAGAACTTGGCGATAGTACTAAACTACGTTCGTATAATGAAAGTATTGGTCGATCGAAATACAGGCCACATTTTGCGTTAATTCAGCAATCAAGGATGGCTGTTATTTAATTGAATAATCGCTTTCTAAGGGCGCAAAAAATTGTGATCATAAGCCCATCCACGACATATTTTTTGTTTATCGTTAGTATCTATACAATAACTACAAAAAAGTTATGCAATAACTATAGTTATTGCATAAATACAAGTTAAGAAACGAAATAAAGCGACGATAAAGCAGTAGCTGAACAAACTGTATATATACAGTCATGATATTACTGACAGGGAGCTTTAGTGCGAAAATTATTGTGTTTGATACAGGTCGACCTACCGTTATTTCTGGTTGTGATTCTGGTGAGTGGCAATGGATTCGCCAGCACCAATCTGGCATTAACCGGTACCGCCACTCAATCATCGACCGCTTTCTCTGGCGCCCCTGAACGGGCCATTGATGGCAATACGTCCGGGGTGTACTCAGACGGATCTGTTACACATACAAGTCAGGAAAGTAAACCCTACTGGGATCTGGATTTAGGCAGTATCGTTAATATCGATACGATCAAAATCTACAATCGGACAGATGGCTGTTGTTCTCATCGACTGAAGAATTTCTACGTGTTTGTATCTGATGTCCCATTCGTCGATACCAATCATGACCATGTGCGTGATCAATCGGGCGTCCAGTCAACGTTGTATTCAGGCACAGCACCTGCGCAACTTGATTTTCCCATTAATCGGACAGGGCGTTATGTGCGCATTCATCATAAGGGCAGCAATAATTTCCTGTCACTGGCCGAAGTCCAGGTTATCGGGGATGATCAAAACCCGATGGCTGAACTGCCGCTGTCTGTGCAGGCCTCGGTCGATCCCAATGTGATGCTGCTAATTGATACGTCCGGCAGTATGCACAATGTGATTTGGCATGAAGACTATGACCCGACAACGACTTACGACAACTGGTTAGATTTTACCAGTGAGTATTCAAATTACAGTCCACCGTACAACACAACGACGCACAAAAATGCGCGTCTGAGTAATATCCGCCTGTATATGCTGAGCGAATGCAGTACCAATAATTATTTTTATGGCGTGCGCAACGGCATTGGAAAATGCATCAAACTGCCGGATCCGGTGGGCGATGAAAAAACAATCTATATCCGCAATTATCTCAATTATCTGTTTACAACCTACGATGATGATGACGATCTGAGCACGGTTATCCCAAATGATTTGCGCATGGATGTGGCTATCGATGTATCAAAAGACATTGTCAACGAGACCAACGGTGTCCGTTTTGGCGTGTCTCGTTTTTTTGCGGGCTATGACGATGACGATAACAGCGGGCGAGGCGGGACGATCAGCCAGGGGTGTACCAACAATAAAAGCCTCGTCATCGATAAAATCGATACCTACGCGCCGGACAACAATACACCGCTCGCCGAAGCCTTTTATGAGATTACCCGCTATTTTCGGGGCATGAGTAGCTACTATCATACGAATACGACCTATCAAAGCCCGATTGAGTATCGCTGTCAGAAGAACTTTGCGATTGTCTTAACAGACGGTCTGCCAACACGTGATCAGCAGTTTCCAGCTAACGATCAGGATGATCCGAACGGTTTGCTACCCAACTGGGATGGACTCGCGCCGGCAACCGCCGATGTCATTACTCAAATTTATCCCCAGTATTCGGACGGTCACGGTGCAGGCTTTGGTGGCCGCGAAGCGGAAACGCTTTATCTCGATGATATGGCCAAATTTGCTTACGATATTGATATGCGCAAAACAGGCAACGATGAGGAGGGCGAGAGCTTTAATGACCTCGATTTTCCTAAGCAGAACCTTGAAACGTATACGGTAGGCTTTTCGCTGAATGTGCAAATGTTACGTGATGCGGCAGAATACGGGCATGGCGCTTATTACTCAGCCAATAACGGCAATCAGTTACGAGCAGCATTACAATCGGCCATTAATGATGTCAAAAACAAAACATCGAACACGGCCGCTCCCGTGGCCACGAGCAGTTTTAAGCTCTTTGGTGACACAAAACTTTTTCAATCGAGTTACAGCAGCGAAAACTGGACAGGGGATTTAAAAGCCTACGCGATTGATCCTGCGACGGGTGAGCCATCCAGCAATGCGAGCTGGTCTGCCAGCAATCGCATCCCGGCTGAAGGGACACGCCGTATTTTCACCTATGATCCGGAGCATAACAGCAACACAGGGCACGGTGTTGTTTTCGCCTGGCCATCTGATCACACGAACCCAACCGGTACAGAGTTTGGACCCGCGATGATCGCAGCCTTACTGACCGGTGGGCCCGGTGGCAGTGATAATGCCGATTACGGTGAGGAGCTGATTGACTGGTTACGGGGCAGTACCGTAACCACGGATGACCACAACCAGCATTTTCGGGTGCGCGATTCTATCCTCGGCGATATTGTCAATTCGCCACCGTATTACGCCGGTAAACAACACCTGCCTTTTGGGAAGTTTATTGGCGACGAAGGTTCCCGTTACCGAGACTATATCAACACAACGGCGTTTGCGAACAGGCCCGCTGTGCTTTATGCCGGGGCAAATGATGGCATGTTGCACGCTTTTCGTGCGGACACAGGTACCGAACTGTTTGCGTATGTACCCAATGCCATTTATCCCAAACTGCCGGCGCTCGCCGCAGCAAATTATCTCGACAATCATCAATATTATGTGGACGGCAGGATGACCACCTTTCCCGCTTACATTGGTGGCGCCTGGACATCGGTGTTGGTGGGATCACCGGGTGCAGGCGGGCGTTCCGTGTTTGCCCTGGATGTGAGCGCACCGCAGTCGTTTAGCGCCAGCGACGTGCTCTGGGAGGTCACCGATGCGGATATCGGCTATATGCTCGGCAAACACAGTGTGGTCCGATTAAGCGACGGCAAATGGTATGCCGCCGTGGCTAACGGCTATTACAGCGATAACAAAACCGCCATGCTGTTATTGATTGACCTGGCCGATGGCAGCATCACAAAAATCCCGACGAACAATGGGTCAAGCAGTAACCCAAATGGCCTGTCTTCTGCATCGGCGGTCGATCTGGATGGTGATCAGGTGGTTGATTTGCTTTACGGCGGGGATTATCGCGGCAATTTGTGGCGTTTTGATGTGCGCAATATGGCGGCATTAACTGCGGATAAGTTATTTACCGCCACAGCTCCTACCACGAGCAATGAGCAGCCTATCACAACGCAGGTGGAGCTTGGGGCGCATGCCGATGGTGGCATCCTGGTCTATTTTGGCACCGGTAAATACTTTGAAAAAACTGACAGTACCTTGCCCGCCTCACCGGATATTCAGACATTCTATGGTATCCGGGATAACGTCCTCGTCATGGATACGGCTGATTCGGTCAACTTGAATAATGAGCGTAGCGATCTACAGCCTCAATATTTAACGAATCAGGCAACGGGTGGGACGCGTCCCGTGCGATTGATATCGACCAACAGTGTGAACTACAGCAATAAAGTTGGCTGGTATCTGGATTTGAATGTGGTTGGTGAGGCAGCGGATGGGGAGCGGGTCATCACGACACCGCATTTACGCAAAGGGCGGATTGAGTTTTCATCCATTATTCCGGAGCCTGCGTCAAATTGTACGGCGGGCGGTAGCAGCTGGATCTACTCACTGGATGCGCAGACCGGGGCAAACCCGACGCAGAGCATCTTTGATATCAACGGCGATCATGTCATTAATAGTGGCGATGATGTGCAGATTGACGGCACCGATGGATCGATCTCTGTGGTGGGCTTTGAGGGTTTACTGGGTGAGGTTTCACACACCACCAACCCGGATTTTGATTTCATCAGTGCACCAGGTGACAACGGGACGGTCAGTGCGCTGGCCGCCAAAGGTGGTTACAAACAAGGACGGCAATCATGGAGGAGAATACGATGAATCGAGATATTTACACACCGGATTATTCGGGCAATGCATTACACGGGGGAGACCCCGCTGCAATTAAAGATTTATTGCGTTTTGCCGGGCAAACACAAAGCGATTTGGCACGGGAAATTGGTGTGACTCGATCAATGATACACCAGGTCATTGATGGCGTTTCACGCTCAGACTTCGTTGAAAAAGCCATCGCCGAAGCGGCCGGTACGACGGTATTCGCGATATTTCCCGCCTGGTATCAAGCACATGAATAATCAGAGATACGCGCTATGCGTAGCATTGGCAGGAGACCTGATGTCTGCGTCCTCGGTGGCAGCAGACATGCCGATCAGTGGCCCGTGGGTGCCGCAATCTATCATGACCTCAGTGTCATCCGAGCGGGATTCTGAGGCAAATGAAAGCCTGGAATGGCCAGGAGAAGCATGCGATTGCCCACAGTGCCAGTGCGAAGCATTGATCGACGGTGAAAATCTAAAACAGCGACCTTATCATGATCATGACTAAAACAGGCGAATATCTCCTGCTCGCTTGTCTGGCGGCAATTATAGTGGTTTCTGTCCGTGTCGGCCTTAAATACATCCAGCAACCCGGGATAGATAAAGGCCAGGCCCTGTCCGCTCTGCAACAATCTGTTTGTGATTGTCAGGGGAACCGGGACTGCATTAGTCGCGTTTATCCTGTGGGTGATGGTCAGGATATAGCAATATTTTTTGGTGAAAAAGTGACCGGTCGCTTTAAGCGGCAGATGGCTGCAATCAATGATTGTGCTGGACTTGCAGATAAAACAACGCAAATCTCCTCATTGCGACAGGATGTACTCATTACACAAATGTTAGCCAGGGTGGGGTTGGATCATAAAAAAGGGCTCTTCCCCTGATCGAGTGGGTAGTTTACTGTATAGAGGATGAGAGACAAAGACTTATACGCCCAGATACTGGGTATCAAGAGTCCCTGGCATGTATCGGGTGTTGACCTGAGTGTGTCAGA
>JAZGGH010000138.1:0-4918 GCA_036480335.1 Gammaproteobacteria bacterium
CGAGTTTACGAAGTGTTGGCGAAGTGGCATGGACGCAGGGCGGCCGGGGCATCAATAGCTGTCGCGTAGGCGAGTCGATTTTGGACAGGGATGTTCAAAATCAATCACGAGGTAGCGACACCCTTTGAGCCTATTTACACAGACATTAGATAATCTAATCAGCGCATCAACATCCGCTGAATACGGTAAAGACCTGGGGGGTGCTGGCAATCTCTCCAGGCGGCCGAGTTATCTGATAGAGCTATTACCAGCAGTCGACGACCTGACGAATGAATCTGTCTCATGGGGAGGAGCTATTGACCCGTCTTATTATCGTATTACAGCGTACGGTCAGGGCAAAACGGCAAAAGCGATCGCAGTCGTACAAGGCATTTATCAACATTCTCTGGGGGCATCCTGATATGACACCCGATCTGGAAGAAAAGCTGGCCAAATTCTGTTAACATACACTCTATAGTTGCGAGGAAATACAAATGACTATTGCTGAAATTTCAAAAATGAGCGTGCATGAAAGACTTCAAGCAATGGAAGCATTGTGGGATTCACTCACTCACGAGCCTATTGGCATTAAATCGCCTAAATGGCATGAAGGAATACTCTCTGATAGAAAAGAAACAATACAAAGTGGTAATGCTGATTTTATATCGCTAGAAGAATTAAAATCAAAGCATGAAAAATGAATCTCAG
Source organism: Gammaproteobacteria bacterium (assembly GCA_036480335.1). Taxonomy (GTDB): domain Bacteria; phylum Pseudomonadota; class Gammaproteobacteria; order DSM-19610; family DSM-19610; genus JAZGER01. The sequence continues at coordinate 688 of JAZGGH010000138.1, forward strand.
GCATATTCAGATATTATCAGAGGCAGAAGCTGACCTTGAAGATGGGAGGTGTTTCTATGAAAGTCAGGAACAAGGTGTTGGTGGATATTTTTGGGGTTCTCTTTTATCGGACATAGAGTCTTTAATCATACACGCTGGAGTCCATTCCAAAGTATATGGTTATTACCGAATGCCCTCAAAGAGGTTTCCATATTCAATTTATTACGATTTAAATGATAATACCACATACGTAATTGCAGTATTACCAGAGCGAAAAAATCCTAAATGGATCCGTACTAAACTTAGTAAAAAAAGCTAACAAAAAATTCAGTTGAACGCTGGCAGTGCAGTACGTTGTCAGTGTTCATCGAGTATTCTTCCGGTTCGTTTTGTGCCCAGCCTTTTGATAAACTCCGTAAATGATAAAAATCCTCTTTTCAATTGCTGCCGGAGGCGCTATCGGCGCGGTGTTACGCTATCTGACAGCCAGTACTATCTATACGGCTTACGGTAGAAGTTTTCCCTACGGTACGCTGGTGGTAAATGTTGTTGGCAGTTTTCTGATGGGTTTTCTGAGCCTGTGGCTGATTGAACGCATCAACGCCGGTCCTGCGCTGCGAGCCTTTGCGCTGGTGGGTCTGCTTGGTGCTTATACAACATTCTCCACTTTTTCGATTGAAACCTTTCATCTGATCGAAGCAGGGGAGGCGGGTAAGGCATTTGTGAATGCTGCCCTGAGTGTTGTTCTCTGTGTTGCTGCTGTCACTGTTGGCCTGGTTACTGCCAGACACCTTTCTTAAAATCCTGTTTCATAGACATAACCGAGAGATTACCCATGCTGGACCCGAAACTGTTTCGTAACGACCTTGAAAACCTGGCTCAACAACTTGCGCGCCGGGGCTTTACCCTGGATGTTAATGCTATTAAAAGCCTTGAAGATAATCGCAAGGAAGTGCAGGTAAAAACTGAAGAGTTACAGGCAGAACGCAACCGTCAATCAAAATCTATTGGCCAGGCTAAGGCTGCAGGCGAAGACATAAAGCCGCTACTGGATGCTGTTGCCGGGCTGGGGGATCAGCTTGATGCCGAGAAAAAAAATCTCGACGAGATTCAGGAAAAACTCAACGAACTGGTGATGGGCGTGCCTAACCTGTTGCATGAATCTGTGCCTGATGGAAAATCGGAAGATGATAATGTTGAAATTCGTCGCTGGGGAACGCCTGGCAGTTATGATTTTGAAGTAAAGGATCATGTCGACCTTGGTGCCGAGCTTGCCGGAATGGACTTTGAACTAGCTGCGAAATTATCCGGCGCACGTTTTGTCGTTATGCAGGGGCAGCTTGCAAAACTGCATCGCGCATTGATTCAGTTCATGCTGGACACGCACAGCGAAAAACACGGTTATCAGGAAACCTATGTTCCTTACATTGTGAACCGTGATAGCCTCAAAGGCACTGGACAATTGCCAAAGTTTGAAGAAGATTTATTTGCCCTGCGGGGCGATAGTCAGTACTACCTGATTCCAACGGCAGAGGTGCCACTCACCAATCTGGCGCGTGATGTTATCCATGAGGCCGAACAACTGCCCATCAAAATGGTTGCGCATACGCCCTGTTTTCGTTCTGAAGCCGGCACCTATGGCAAAGATACCCGTGGCATGATTCGTCAGCACCAGTTTGAAAAAGTAGAAATGGTACAACTGGTCAGAGCAGAAGATTCCTATCAGACACTTGAAAACCTCACCGGTCATGCGGAAACCATTCTGCAGGAACTTGAATTACCCTACCGGGTCATAACCCTGTGTGCAGGAGATACCGGTTTTTCAGCGGCAAAAACCTATGATCTGGAAGTCTGGCTACCAAGCCAGGATTGTTATCGGGAAATTTCCTCCTGCAGTAACTTTGAAGATTTTCAGGCACGAAGGATGCAGGCTCGCTGGCGTAACCCGGAGCAGAAAAAACCGGAATTATTGCACACGGTGAATGGATCAGGTCTGGCAGTCGGGCGAACACTGGTAGCCCTGCTAGAAAATCATCAACAGGCCGATGGCTCGATCAACATACCGGCTGTGTTACACCAGTATATGAATGACAAAAAGGTGTTGACGCCGAATGAAACATGACAAAGGTTCTTAGCATGAAAACTTTCAAAACACTGTTGTTAACAATACTTCTGATTATTCAGCCCGGCTTACAGGCTGAAACAGAGAAACCGGATTTTGGTTTGCAAACACTGGCAGGAGAAAGCCATTCTCTGGATACGATTATTGGGGATGGAAAATGGACTCTGATTATGTTCTGGGCGACAGATTGTAATATTTGTCGTCAACAGGAACCGCTTATTTCGGCATTCCACGAAAAGCACCGCGATTCCGATGCAAAGGTTGTTGGTATTGCCATTGATGGTTTTGAGAAACAGGCGAGGGTAAAACAACATTTGCAAGACAATCCGCTTAGCTACCCGAACTATATTGGTTCTCTGCCGATGATTGGTTTCAATTACCAGGCACTCACTGAGGAAAGTTTTCGAGGTACACCTACCTATCTACTATTCACGCCCGAAGGTGAGCTAGTCGGTGCTAACCCTGGGCCTATGAAAATGCAGGCGCTTGAAAGCTTTATAGATAAACGGAGCTGACACTTGCAAAAGAATCTCTCAGCCAAAGCTCCGGATTCGGTGGTAATAAATAGAGCTAGCGATATTGTACAACAGGCCTTTTTTCGGAAATCCAGCCTGTAATACCGCGCGTAACATTGAATACTTTCTTATATCCAAGCTGCCGAGCAATAGCCTTACTGGCTGCCTTTGTTCTGTTGCCAGTGCGACAAATCAGAATAACCGGTTTTTCTGGGTCAGTAATCGCAGTAAATTGTGGCACAAAATCTGGATTTATCTGCCCATTATTGTCAAAAAAAGTAATGGTTTTACTGCCTTCGAGAATACCTGTCTGTCGCCATTCTTCCTGACGGCGAATATCTACCACAGTAACGCCAGTGTGAATGAATTCATCCAGCTTTGCATTTTCTATATTACTATAGCCTCCTGACTGAGGAAGTGGATCGCTGGCAGCAGCCTGAGCTGTTGTGGTCGTAGTGGAAGAATTACAGGCTGACAGGAAAATAATAATCCCGACAATCAATAGATATTGTTTTTTCATTAATGATTTTCTCGTTAAGTTTTAAAGTTTAAAAAAGGAGCTAGGCTGGCTGAGGTCGCTCAAACGTCCACTGCTTATCATCTGATAATTCACGAGAAAACTTATATCCACCCAGTTTGAACTTGCGAATATCTGCTGGCTTCTCAATCTGATTGCGAATAATATAATCCGCCATCATACCACGCGCACGTTTAGCAAAAATAGCCACCACCCGCGTCTTGCCTTGTTTGGTTTCCTTAAAATTAATTGTCAACAATTCGCCTTTAAGTAATTTAGGTTTAACCGATTTGAAATATTCATTCGATGCCAGATTAACCAGCACCGGTTCCTGCTGTTTTTTCAGTTCCCTGTTGAGGCTCTCGGTAATTTGTTCCCCCCAGAACTGATAAAGATTACTGCCACGTTCATTTTCCAGTTTTGTTTTCATCTCCAGCCGATAGGGCTGAATCAGATCCAGCGGTCGCAAACAGCCATACAACCCAGATAGGATGCGTAAATGATTCTGGGCAAAATCAAAATCCTCAGTCGTGTATTTCCCCAGCTCAAAACCGCTGTATACATCACCCTTGAAAGCAAAAATCGCCTGACGCGAATTCTTCGTCGTAAACGGGGTTGTGAAGGTTTTATAGCGACCAACATTTAATTGGGCAATGTTGTCACTGATATCCATCAGCGCTTTCAGCTCATCCGGCTTCACCTTTTTGAGTATTTTAATCAAACGCTCAGAATCTTTCAGATCAGCAGGTTTGGTGTGTTTTTTAATCGGCGTGTCAGTTTCAAAATCCTGACCTTTGGAGGGAGAGAGTGTGATAATCATCGGGGTATTATACCTAATCAATATTTATACGCATTAGTCTGACAATTAAAAAATATAGGCGTATTCTTTTCTTTGGTATATAATAATTCAAATAATAAAAATTTCCACCCGGCCGGTAGAAGCTAAGGGTGATAAATTACTGATAAAAATAAGGGCACCTCTATAAATTAACAGTTTTCTGATCCAGCCCAGACACTTTGATTCCTATTCGGAAAACTCTCAAAAAATCTGCTTACAATGCCTGTTTAAGCGCTATTTCCTGCCTTTTTCTTTCAGAT
>JAZGGH010000139.1:0-96183 GCA_036480335.1 Gammaproteobacteria bacterium
CGGGTGAAACCAGCAAGACCATCGACATTGCCATTTTGCAGGATAGCCTGATGGAAGGGGATGAAACCTTCTCGGTTGCACTGAGTAATGTGATGAATGGTGTCATCATTGATGCCTCAGGGCAGGCTACGATTACTGATGACGAGCCGAGTGTCTGTGGTGTTCCGAGCTATGACAAGGCGAATGAGCAGGTCATGTTACTGTGGAAGGATTGCCAGACAGGTGCATGGTCAGTCAGAGCTACAGGTGGAGGTGCTGCAACGACAGTTAGTTTTGTTGGTGACGTTGTTGCAGGTCAGGACATCCTGAGCATCAGCGGTTTTAGCCTGGAAGGTGCTGATACACTGGATAATACGACTGATTCCAAACGGATTCATTTTGTACTCAAGGTAGCGGGAACAGGCCAGGATGGTTACCAGTTTACTCCTGCAACTGATGCTGGTACCTGTTTTGATCTCCAGAATCCAGGTATTCCTGTGCTGGTGGGTGCTAATCGTACCCCAATTACAGGAGCATTTGATCTGTCAACATTGAGCGCCTGTACTATTATGTCGAGCATTTCTATTGATGATGTGACTGTCAGCGAGGCTGATGCTACAGCAAGCTTTACGGTCAGTTTATCTGCAGTCAGCAATGATGCAGTGATAATAGATTATGTGACACAGGCAGGCACAGCCACCGCTGATACAGATTATACGCATGTGGATACACCGATAACGCTGACTTTTGCACCTGGCGAAACCAGCAAGACAATCGATATTGCTATCTTGCAGGATATGCTGGTTGAAGATGTAGAAAACTTTACGGTTAAGCTGAGTAATGCCACCGCTGCTACACTGGCAGATACAACTGGTATTGCGACGATCATTGATGATGAAGTCAATGCCTGCGGCCAGCCGAGTTTTATCCCGAGCATCGATCAGGCCGTTTATTTATGGCGTGACTGTGGTACGGATAATTGGCATCTGGCGGCAACGGCAGGTGGTACGGCTACACAGATCATATATCTGGGTGATGTTACATCCGATCAGCCGCTGACAAATATTAATCCCGTTAGCATTGAGGTCAATGACATACTGGATTCGAATTCAGACCCTGCGATTGTTGACTTTTCTCTCAAGATGAAAAATACGGGATCGGATGGTTTTGATTTTACTACCTCAAACGGAACCAATACCTGTTTCACTGTTCTGCCTGCTTCTCAAGGTGGTGGTACTGTGATCGTAGGTGCAGCAAAGACCGTCTTTACTGCGCCCTTTGATCTTGAAACTCTGGGTGCCTGTCAATAGCTCAGGGCTTCGATAAAGCTGAGCAGGCCGTTAACCAGATAACGGGTTAACGGCCTGACTTGTTTTCAAGGGAAAAAGATCTGCAATACGTGGCAGCTTGTTGGTCAGTATACAGTTCTGTAAATCAACCAGATTTCATTAACAGCCTGTTGAAAAACCTCATGCGGCACAATCCGGCGTTAAAAATCAGCTCAAAATGCTCATCTACTTGTGTGTACACTGCGCTTTTTCGCCAATTTTTCCTTGTCTTGCGCTCGCCTGAGGCTTTTTCAACAACCTGTTAGACGAGTTTTTCACTCTATCTTTGTCTTTCATTAGCTTGCCAGCAGGTTTTGCTGTATTTCAAAAGTAACTGGCTTCAGAAAGCAATTGGCAGGGCGATATATTGTGCATTCTCGAACTATTTTGATCAGCCTGACTCTAATCAAAAATTATCAGTCATTCTGTTAAATGATTGAATACCGGATTGTTTTGATATTCAATGCGTGCGATAAATAGTGATTAGCAATGAATGGATAACAATTGAGCGATAAAGCATGAGTTCTGTCAAAAAGCATTATGGATTTTCAGCAATAAGCCGGAGTCTACGGCCTTTTCTTATCGGCAAAGGCTTCCGGTTGGTTACTTCACTGACTATTCTGGTGCTGTTAGCACGTTTTCTGCCGCAAAAGCAATATGCTGTTTATATTTCCTTACAGGCATTGGTCACTATTGCCGGAGCGTTGTCTTCGGTAGGTATCCAACAGGTTATGCTGAGATATATGCCAGAGTTGCGGGCTGCTGGGAATAACAGCGCTATGTACAGGATGCTCTCTGTGGGTATGTTTCTCAGAGTGGTTGTGGTGTCCCTGTTTATGCTGTTGGCCTGGCCACTCACAGGCTGGCTGGGTGAGACTTTCAGTATAGAGCAGTGGCTGTGGGTGTTGCCCTGGTATGCGCTGGTTGGTCTGCTACGTTTAACGGCTATGTCACTTTCCCAGTCGCTGGAAGCTTTGCTGTGGCAGAAACAGGCTCAATACAGTATGGCGATCGGTGGTATGGCACGCCTGGTCGGCATGTTGATTGCACTGCAACTTGGGGTGATGGATTTGTGGGCGATTGTGATCATCGAATTATGCAGTGAAGGCTTGTCTCTGGCACTCCTGTTATATGGCTGGTTCACGCAACGCTCTTCAGATGAGTTACGCCAGGAGGGTAGTCTTGACTGGTGGTCAGAAAATAAACCACGCGTGTTTCGCTTTGGTGCCTGGAGTGGTTTATTGAACCAGACACGCATCTTGTACGGTAGCGCACCAAACCGCCTATTTGCCGCACATTATCTGGGCACAGCCGAGTTGGCAGTGCTGGGTTTTGCTGACAGTCTTACCAATCTGGCCAGACGGTTAATGCCAGCAAGAATGTTGATCAGTATGATCAGGCCGGTATTTATGGCGAACTACTCCAGTAACCAGGATTTTGGGCAACTGGTGAAAATGTCGAATCTGGTATACCGACTGAATGCAGGTCTGCTTGCCTTGCCCATTGTTTTGCTATTTGTTGTCGGGGAGCCAATATTTGACTGGTTGACCGGTGGTAAATACGGTATGGCAGCGCCCATTCTAGCTGGATTTCTGGCATTAATGATTGTCGAAGGTATGCGCAGCATGCTTGAATTACTGGTTCAGGCCGTTGAAAAGAACCAGATTTTATTAACCAATCTGATTCAATCGGTTTCCCTGTTTCTGGCTATTCCTCTGTTTGAATACGTGGGCTTATGGGCTCTGGTGATTGTGAATATTGTGGGCACGGTAAGCGCAAATTTTGCCATCATTTATCTATTGAAAAAATATGACTTCCATTATCGTGTTGACGTGGGTCTGTCCCTGTTGATTATGGTGTATGCGGTTATCGCCGGGCTAGCAGGTTGGTGGATGTTACAGACATTTGGATCCTATATATTGTCGGCAGTGACCATAGTGATGGTTTACCTGTTGTGTATGCTGGTCAGGCTGCCACTGTTTGATGACGAAAAGGAAAAACTTAAGCTCCTGATGAAAAATCAATTTAAATCAGCAAAGAAGGCAGCCGCATAATGTTTTATCGAACCGTAAACAGAGTTTCATTGATGTTAACCATTTTGTTGTCGCTCACGGTTAGTTCAGCCAGTGCTGTGATGGGTTCGCTGGATATCAAATCATCTGCAGAAGTGATTATTGATATCAAAGACAAGGTGGTGCTACGTTCTTCTTTTCCTGACCAGCTATTTGGCTTTAATATTAATTATCGCCCTTTTCAGGAGCAGCTCTGGAATAATAATAAACATCAGGTAAAAGAGGATGTGATTGCATATCTGGCTGAATTTCCCGGTGCTATATTGCGCTATCCTGGTGGGCTTGTGGCTAATGCATTCGACTGGAAAAATGCAGTTGGACCTGTGAATCGGCGGTTACCTCAGAAGACTGTTTTCAAACAGCCATCAGCAAGAGTCAGTTTTGGTATTGATGAGTATCTTGCCATGCTGAAACAAGTTGATGGCCATTTTTGGTATGTGTTGAACCTGGTCGGAACCCGACCGATGCAACCTCTGCAGGAGGCCAGTGAAAGTCAGGTTGCTAGAAAAAATCTTCGCCTGGCGGAATATCTGGTTAAGAAAGATCCCGATACGGTGCATTATTACCAACTGGGAAACGAGCTGGATAGACATTTTTATGAGTGGTCGCCTGAAAAATATATGACACGGGCGAGAAAAACCATCAAAGAAATAAAATCTGTTGACAAGAATGCTAAGTTTGTTGCTTTTTTACGTGATTTTATCTGGACCTACAAGGAAGATAAATCCCGAGGCTCTAATCCTCCAGAAGATTTAATGAAAACTGTCATGGACGGTTTGCCCGAAGTGAAGGATTACTCCCTGCATCATTATTACAATGGCAAGCGCACGGATGGGCGCTCAAGGGATCTAACATTCTGGCTCAAACGTATGCAGAGAAGTATCCGTACCTATCAGTCGATTCGTGGAGAAGATCCCAGCATCTGGATTACGGAACATGCTCGACAGATGAGCAGTACGCGTCCTGCAAAAGATCTAACAATACAATATGTCAGTAATCTTGGCGGTGCGCTGAGTACTGCAGATTATCTGATTGCCATTGCTCAGGTTCCACAGATTAAAGGTGCCGTCTGGCATGGTTTGAATGCGGGCCCCTGGCAGCTTTTCGATGCGAAAGTTCATTACCGGGATTTGCGGCCAAGGCCGGTGTATTGGGGATTGCGGGTGCTGCGGGAAACCCGTTTGCCATTGGTGCTGAAAACAAAGACTAGCAGCCCGAATCATAGTGGCTATAAAGGCGGTTACGATGTCAGAGCTGTTGCTTTCAGTGACAATGATCGCAACACACTTGGACTCTGGCTGGTAAATTACGCATCGGAACCTGTAACTGCAACAATTAACTTCAAGCCATTTTCATCCAGTAAGGTCAATGTGCATCATGTGTATCTGGGGGGAGAAGAGAAACGTGATCCTGATGATTTAACTATTGCGCCGAATCAGACAAAGCAGGAACGCCACTTGACAACCGCTGTCAGCAAAGAAGGTTTGTTAACGTTGACCTTGCCACCAGCATCAGTATCGAATTACGCAATAACACAGGATTAGTCAAATTCACTCCTGTTTGTTTAAGACTGCAAATTGCTTGTGATTGTATCTAGTAGGTATATGTAGTTTATTTGTTAATATTGTGATCTAAATCACTAAATAATAAAAATATATTTACAGATTGTCATAAGGCGACAACTTATAAGTCATTGAACTATAAGATATAAAAACATGCCGCTATTACACTGTCTGTTTTTGGCAACAGTTCGACACATTGTTGCTTTCAAATTTTTAAACAACCTCGAGAAAAGTCATACATATCAGTCTTTGAAATAGATTGGCCTGAATTTTGCTTGTTCAGATAATTGATTGTTTGTACCTACTAATTTATTGTGAGGTGTGTTGTGAAAAAGTACGTAATGGCAGTTTTTACAGGTATTTTGTCTATCCTTATTACAGGGCCTGTATCCGCTGCACCAGCCTATATGGATGATGCTGATACTAGACAACCCCCTGGCAGTACCAGTTTACCTTCTATCGCAGGACATAAGTTTCCTCGAATAATGATGGCCGAAACCCAGAGTATGACGGGCGATGCTGAAAAGTATTCAAAATATCAGGTTATTGCGGCCACTGGTGGGATAATAAAGAAGGTTGCCCGCTTACAGGCAATATATCCTGACCTGATGTATTTCAGGCAGCTGCAGGCAGCTGAATACCTTGGATACACTGATCAGCATATTCATTGTGCACAAGGCCATGGCGTCGCTTTTGAAAGCACGGCATCGACTACTGGAAATTGTAAAGTGTATGCAGGTCATTGGTTGTATCAGGCGGGTACAAAAACGCAACAGTCAATTTCAGCAACCGCGAACAGTGTTAAGGTTGCAGATGCCAGCAGGTTTTCAGTCGGGCAATATGTGGTGTTATATAATTCACCAGCAGGCTCATTTGCGAATGCTGAACATGCAAAAATTACCGGCCGGAATACGAGTACTAATACTGTAAACCTGCAGCGCGGCTATAAATCGACTGCGAAAACACATGCTTCCGGAAGCATTATTGCGCAGCATGTGACTGGCCAGGGTGGTAGTTCGATGAACTGGTCGTTCAATATCAGTTCCCAGTCACCAAAAGATGCCAGTGGCAAGACATATAATACGGCGATGGTTGATTTTATTCGCAATAATCATAAAAAAGATCACCGTGGTACAACAGCGAATATCAATGTTTCAGGTTTTCTTTTTGACTCTGATTTTAATTTTATTCTTGCGAATAAAAAAGCCGATGTGAATAATGATTTAATCAGGGATGATGGAATTAGTGGTTCTGGTATCAACTGGTGGGGTACAGGGATGGACTCTTTTTATACCGGTTTGCGAAATCAGTTCCCGAATAAATACGTTGTTGGTGGGCATCAACTGGCGCGCGGCTTCGCAGGTGTGAATGGCGCGCAGATGGAAGGCTGGCCTCAATCGAATAATTTTCATAGCCTGATACCTGAATATAAAAACCTGAATTCCAAAATGTCTGTATATGGGTATTATATGCACCATGTGAATAAAGGAACTACACACAGTCATGTATTGACCAAAACACCGACCAAAACTTATCCAGATGGTAAGGGAGCAACAACGAATAAACCCTTTCGTTTTGCGTTCGGTACGGCTCTGATGCAGGATGGCTATTTTGTAACACAAAATTCTCCGTTGAATCCTGATCGCTGGTACGACGAGTTCTCTGTCGATGTAAATCCTGCATCTGCAAACTATGGTACTGCTATCCGCTCAAACCCATCCAACGAAGCTGTTACAAGGCGTAACCGAGGTTGGCTGGGACAGCCATTGGGCAAGTACAAACGCATCTATTCAAATACTGCTTTTGAGCCTGGGCAGTCATTAATTTCAAATGGAACCTTCGATAATAATACCAATGGCTGGTCTGGTACCAATGTTCAGGTGAGTCGGGATACCGGGAATAAAATTGACGGCGCTGCTGCATTAAAAATATCAAAGCATACTGGAGGATTTAAAGCCAAGTTACCAAGTGCTCAGGTAAAAGGACCATCAGCCAGTTTGAATAAAGGTGCCTGGTATACATTAGTGTTTTCTGCAAGGTCAGATGTGCCAAGGGAAATAAAAGCCAATGTTGGTGGCCATGGTGAGCGATTCATTATTGGTAAAACGTGGAGACGCTACATCATGGCCTTTAAGGCAACAGGAAGTGGCAGTCAGAGGGTTTCATTTCTTGGCGGACGAGAAAATGTTTCTTTTTCTCTCGACTCTGTACATTTGTTTCGTGGCAATCCAAATGTTTTCAGGCGTGATTTTGAGAATGGTGTCGTGATTGTTAACGGTACCGCTAGCGCAAAGACTGTGAATTTAGGTGGAACATTACAGCGGATTAAAGGAACACAAGATTCTGTTATTAATAATGGGTCTCGTATCAATTCAGTGACAATTCAACCCTGGGATGCGGCAATTCTGGTTCGAGAAAAAGGGGCTGGTGTTGGAAGTGGCGGTACAGGTGGCGGTACAGGTGGCGGTACAGGTGGCGCCATAACTATTTCTGCTAATCCGGTTACTGTTGCTGAAAACTCCGGGAGTGCAAGGTTAGTCGTCAATCTCTCATCGGCGAGTACTAAAACAGTCACATTGAGATACGACACAAGATCTGGAACAGCTATACAGGGCTCTGATTTCAGATGGCGTGGTGGAGATTTAACCTTTAATCCTGGCGTTACGAGTAAGGTGATTGATATCCCCATCATAAAGGATGGTATCAGTGAAGCAACTGAAGTCTTTAACGTCAATTTAAAGAATGCTACCAATGCAACAATTGATACACCGGTGGTTCAGGTTTCAATAACGGATAGCTCTGGGACAGGCGGTGGCTCTACATCTATTGATGCATGTGGCAAGCCAAAATACACAGCAGGAGTCGACCAGGGGATATTTATCTGGAAGAACTGTAATACCAATAGCTGGTTCATCAGGGCAATAACGAATGGAAGTACCAACGGCGTTAATTACAAAGGGCATATTACATCCACAGCGGGATTCAGTCTCATCAATCCTTTCAGTCTGGAGGCGCACGATACGCTGAGGTCGGTTAATTCAGTAAGGTCTGATTATGTCATGCGGGTCTATAATGCGGGTGTTGATGGTATTGATCTGGTAGTGCCGAATGGATCAACATCCTGTTTCCATCTGGAATCACCTGCTGCAGCACAGGTCTTCCTGGGTCAGAAAAAGGTCGCTATGCTATCAAGCTTTGACCTAACAACGCTTCAATTATGTAAATAACATAACTGATTGTTCTTTCTGAAGGATGGCCTCCCACACTCTGTGAGTTTGGGAGGCTTTTTTATGCGCGCATATGTAAAAGGATAGTCGAGATACCCTAAATTATATTTAAAGAATTCCATTATTCTGAATTCAGGTGTTTCTGAATTGATGTTATCGAGAAAATCTTCTCAATATAAAGAGTTAGCCGGTTTTCTTCTCCTCAGATTGAATAAATAGCGTTAAATGGCAATCTCGGATAAAGGATAATATCCAGTAAAAACAATTTATTATGAATGCCATTATTGTGAAGTTATTCACAACACTATGGCTAAAGAAAATTGCCCCCTGAACGTTACAGAGACCGGAAGCGGTAAATACCACCTGAGTGAGTATATCCGCTAAGTTCAATATCCATGATGAATATCATGGCCCTAATCGGGAGTTATAAAATAATGGCTATAACAGTTAATACTAATGTTGCATCTCTGAACGCACAGCGTAACCTGACTAACTCACAGAGTTCTTTGCGTACTTCATTACAGCGTTTGTCTTCAGGTTTACGCGTAAACAGTGCAAAAGATGATGCTGCAGGCCTGGCAATTGCAGAGCGTATGAATTCACAGGTCCGTGGCCTGACTGTGGGTATTCGAAATGCTAATGATGGTATTTCTCTGGCGCAAACCGCTGAAGGCGCGTTGGGTGCTGTGACAGAATCTCTGCAGCGTATGCGTGAGTTGGCCGTTCAGTCCGCCAATGCGACTAACTCTTCATCAGATCGGACAAGTCTTAATGCTGAGTTCTCACAATTGCAGAGTGAAATCACACGTATTGTCGCAGCTGCAGATTTTAACGGTAAAAAGGTTCTGGCGGGCGATGCTGGAGGCCAGGATTTCCAGGTTGGTGCAAATGATACAGCCAACGATAGAATCACTGTGACAACAGCAGATATGTCAGCACATGCGGATATCACAGCAGCTACGGCTGGCGCTAACACTATCGGAACAGATGCTGCGACTTCGCGAACGGCGCTGGGACTAATTGATACTGCGCTTAATACTGTAAACAGTGAACGTGCAACACTGGGTGCTGCTCAGAGTCGAATGGAGACGGCAATCAGGTCACTGGATACCGCCCGGGAAAATACTGCTGCGGCGCGAGGACGTATCATTGATGCCGACTTCGCGGTAGAAACAGCGAACCTGACACGAGCCCAGATACTGCAGCAGGCAGGTACGGCTATGTTGTCACAGGCTAATGCGTTGCCACAAACGGCGTTGTCTCTCCTGCAGTAAGCTAATAAAGAACCGGGCGGTTAACCGCCCGGCCTCTTTACGCGAGGTGTGTCATGTCAATTGACAGTACTATGTTATCTATACAGACTATAGATGCTTCCAGGGTACAGGGATCCACCCGAACAAATACAATGAATTCAGGCACTGATGGTGCATCGCCGATACAGCAGGCTGAGAAAAGAATTTCTCCTGATCTTGTTTCATCTGTGAATCCAGACAGTGTTGCAGATGAGGTTGCAACTGCCGTGATCAAGATAAGTGAATACGTACAGAATCTGCAAAGGGATTTACAGTTTAATATCGACAAGGAAAGTGGGCGAGTGGTTGTCAGAGTGATTGATTCTGAAACTGATGAATTAATCCGGCAGATTCCTTCAGAAGAAGTACTGGCTCTTGCAAAGAGAGATTTGTTTGAAGGCTTTAATATTATCGAGGAAGAAGTTTGATCATTTTTCGGTACTATTTTTCGTTAACTGATACGGAGTAGTTGAATGATTAGTTCTCTTGGCATCGGTTCAGGGCTTGATGCAAACAGTATTGTTGAGCAATTAATGGAGCTCGAACGCATTCCACTGGATAATCTTGAACAGGACAAAACAGATCTAACTGCAAAGTTAAGCACATTTGGGCAATTAAATTCTGCATTATCTACCTTCCAGAAATCTACCTCGCAATTAAAGAGTATTGATTCTTTTAAACGATACTCATCGGCATCCAGTAATGAAGATGCGTTTACCGTTTCAGCAGGCTCTACGGCGTCTATTGGTTCAACTGGTATTCAGGTTAATAATCTGGCGGAAGTTCACAAGATGGGCTCGGTATCATTCCTCGATACGGATACAACCCTGCTAGGATCTGCAGGCGATCAAATGACTATTACTGTCAATGCCGAGTCATTTACGGTGGATGCAGGCGGCAAGACCCTGGAAGAAATCAGGAATGCGATTAATACTGATGTCGACAATACCGGTATTACAGCAACCATTATCAATGAAAATGATAACAGTCATTACCTGGTGCTGACGTCGATAGAATCCGGTGTTGAAAACAATATGAACCTGTCTTTTACAGGTGGTCTGGACGCTGATTTTGGATTTACCCAGATCCAGGCGGCCGAAGATTCGCAGATACTTGTTGATGGTCTGTATACAGTGACTCGATCCAGCAATGTCATCACTGATGCCATTGATGGGCTGAGTATTAGCCTGTTGGAGACAACCACGCAATCTGAAGAGCTGACAGTCAGTCGTAATATTGATGGAGTGACAGAATCTGTACAGGCGTTTGTGGATGCGTTTAATGAATTGAATAAGGCGCTGGATACATTCAGCCAGGGTGATCTGGGGCGTGACGGAACGATACGTACAGTAGAAAGCCGCATTCGTAGTGTTCTCGATACAGATCCTGCCGGGTTGAGCGGGGTTTATAATCATTTAACTGACGTGGGTATATCTGTACAGCGTGATGGCACTATGACCCTGTCAAAACTGGATCTTAAAGAAGCGGTCAATACGGATTTTTCAAGTTTTTCTGAGTTGTTTGCCCATGATGATCAGGGCTACCTGTTTCGTCTTAATGCCAGTGTTGATAGATTGCTGGATATTGATGGCTTACTTGATACTAGAAAAAGCAGTATCAACTCAAGATTAGGCTCGCTTGATCGACAAATAGAGCGTAAGGATTATTTGCTGGGTTTAACAGAACTCCGGTTGCGAAGTCAGTTTTCAGCATTGGACACCCTGATGGGCGATTTAGGCGCGACCAGTGATTTTTTAAATAATCAACTGGCAGCATTACCGACATTCAGAAATAACTAGTAACCACCAAATAGAGAACATAACCCAGTTATGTCGAGGAAAATATTTTGAGTAGAGCAAGCGCAAAAGCAGCTTTAAGCCAATACAGTAAAAATGCGGTTGTGACAGGCATTGAATCCGCAAACCCCCACCGTCTGATCCAGATGCTGATGGAGGGGGCACTGGATAAAATTGCTTCAGCACGTGGCCATATGCAACGTAATACGGTTTCGGATAAGTGCCAGAAAATCGGTTGTGCGATTGCGATTATCAAAGGGTTACGGATGAGCCTTGATCAGGAGAAGGGTGGTGAAATTGCGATTAACCTGGATGATCTTTATGACTACATGGAGAGACGCCTGCTCGAAGCAAACAGGGTAAATGATGTAGGCTTACTAGATGAAGTAACAAACCTGTTACGTGAAATCAAAGAGGCCTGGGATGCCATTGCCGGTCATGCAACGGCCTGAGCACGAACAGTGTTACCCTAACAGGTTGTTGAAAAAGTCTCAGGCGAGCGCAAGACAAGGCAAAAATTGGCGAAAAAGCGCAGTGTACATGCAGTACATGAGTATTTTGAGCCAATTTTTAACGCAGGATTGTGCCGCATGAGGGTTTTTCAACAGCCTGTTAAAGCGCTTTTTGAAACATTCATCGATCTGAGCAAAGACATGCTCAGGCATGCACTGGACGGTGAGTGGGAAAAAGTCTCTGCGATTGAGGTGAAGCGTCAGGCAGTCATGCAACAGTGCTTTGCTGAACCAGCCATTGCTGAGGATCGTGAAAAGATTGCCGCAGCTATCCATGAAGTGCTGCAACTGAACCAGAAAATATCCGATCTGGGTGAGCAATCACAACAAAGTCTGATTAATTCCCTGCAAACACATAAACAGTCAAAACAGGCCTGTCAGGCTTATCTGGACAATTCCTGACCAGGATAAGATTGTTTTCTGGATTTTCGAGTTTATATACTTTTACTGTCAGTCATTTGCGCTCGCAAAAACCCGACAATATTTTGACAATTGCGTTTGAGAATGCTTAAATCCTCATTGACTCATTAATATTAATATGATTTCAATAGCAGGTTTGAACATGGGCGAAACAGTTTCATTAACTGAACCAAAAGTTTTAATAATCGAAGCAGATTCTGCGCATGGGCAGGAACTGGAATCAGTGCTTCGATTCATCAATTTTGAGCCAGTCTGGATACGTAATTGCGATAGATGGCGTGAGGAACTGGATGATGAACAAAACCTGCTGGCAATTCTGGTCGGTAGCTGTAAATCGGAAAGGATGTTACAAAAACTGCTCAAGGAAATTCATGATTATGACGAGCACTTACCTATTTACCTGCTTGCCGAAAAGGATCTCGAACCGACCGTTGCAATAGAACCTAGCTCCTGTGTACTCGGGCGTATCAGTGTTCCACCTCGTTATACTCAGGTTACCAGTGCCCTGCATCAGGCAGAAGTTTACCTTGAATCCCATAAAGATGGTGCTCAGCACCGCCCTGTCGATTTATTTCGTAGCCTGGTTGGTACCAGCCGGTCTGTACAAATGGTGCGAAAAATGATTCAGCAGGTGGCAGATTCATCGGCGAATGTCCTGATTCTTGGTGAGTCAGGGACGGGTAAAGAGGTGGTTGCCCGTAACCTGCATTATTATTCAAAACGTCGTGAGGAGCATTTTGTGCCGGTAAATTGTGGCGCCATTCCTGCCGACTTGCTTGAATCTGAATTATTCGGACATGAGAAAGGTGCCTTTACCGGTGCTATCAGTACCCGTCAGGGACGTTTTGAGCTGGCAGACAAGGGAACTTTGTTTCTTGATGAAATTGGCGATATGAGTCTGCCTATGCAGGTTAAATTGTTACGCGTCCTGCAGGAACGAACGTTTGAACGGGTGGGCAGTAATAAAAGTATTAAAAGTGATGTGCGTATCATTGCAGCAACACACCGCAATCTGGAAGAAGCGATTACTGAGGGGCAATTCAGGGAAGATTTATTTTATAGATTGAATGTTTTTCCAATTGAAATGCCGCCGCTACGTGAGCGGATTGAAGATATTCCATTGCTGGCAAATGAGTTGATCCGGCGCATTGAATATGAAAAACGCGGTTCAGTTCGTCTGGCGCAAAGTGCGATTGTGACTTTATGTCAGTATAACTGGCCTGGCAATGTGCGCGAGCTGGCCAATTTGATTGAACGCCTGGCCATCCTTTATCCCTTTGGTATTGTTGAGTCGACAGATTTGCCAGAAAAATTCCAGGTTGATGCCGTTGGTAATTCAGAGTTGCCTGTCATCACTGATGAAATGTTGTCGGTAAACACGGCACATTATGATTTGACCGACGAGCCACGCTTGCCCAGGGATGGCCTCGATTTAAAAGAACATCTGAGCAGTCTTGAAGTTGGTTTCATCAAGCAGGCGCTTGATGATGCTAATGGCGTGGTTGCACGTGCGGCAAAAAGACTGGGTATGCGGCGCACTACACTTGTTGAGAAATTGCGTAAATATGGTCTACAGCGCAGTGATAGTGTGTCGAGAGTTTGACGCATCAAAAAATAATTGAATTTAAGTTATTGTTTTTTATAAGAATAAATAGTTAGGCATATTACTTGCTTCTGTTGTGTTGATTAACATTAACAGGGCAGATTTTAATGAGCCAGCCGGCAGATACTTTACAAAGCGGGATACAACAGCAAGCTCGCTTGTCCGCAATGGGCGAAATGATGGCAAAGCTTGCGCATCAGCTCAGAACACCCTTATCCAGCACGTTATTGTATGCTTCTAATTTAACCCGGCCGGGTTTATCCGAACACAGACGCAAAGAATTCACAAGGCAAGTTGTTGATGGCCTTCAACATCTAGATACAATCCTGAATGATATGCTGGTTTTCTCAAAGGGTGGTCAGTCTGGTGATGATTGTATTGCAGTATCTGATTTACTTCATGAAGTAAAACACACAGTGAACCATCAGTTACAGCAGGCAGAGGTCAATTGGTCAGTAGAGATTAATGAGGATTGTTACATACAGGGCAATCATTCCATGCTTGCTGGTGTTCTGGTAAACCTGGTGACCAATGCACTGAATGCGCGGCAGGAGAATCTGAAACTTGTATGGAAGGTTCAGATACAGGATCAGCTTGTGCAATTGATATTGCAAGACAATGGCCCAGGCATAGATGGCCATCTACGTGGAAAAATATTTGAGCCATTTTTTACGACAAGAGCCAATGGTACTGGCCTTGGGCTGGCAGTTGCCAAAAGTGTCATTCAGGCCCATCAGGGAACTATCGAACTTGCTACAGATTATAGACAGGTATCAGAAACAGGTGCCTGCTTTGTGATACGTTTACCTGCCTCTTTAAAAAATAAACTGCTAGCCAGTCAGGCGGGTTTCACAGATGAAGATGAATTTTTGTCTGCAGTCAAGGTATGTGTATGAGTATGCCCGTTATCCTGATCGTTGAAGATGACCAGGCTTTGAGAGATGCCTTGACGGCAACGATTGAACTGGCTGGGTATACCGTTATTAATGCAGATAATGGTGCGAATGCTTTGGCATGCATGCATCAGCAATCAGTTGATCTGGTTGTGAGTGATGTGCAGATGGACACGATGAGCGGCCATGAGCTACTGCGTCAGCTCGGATCTGATTTCCCTTCACTTCCTGTCATACTGATGACTGCATATGGCACCATTGATATGGCAGTTGATGCCATGCGTAATGGTGCAGTGGATTATCTGGTAAAGCCTTTCAATGCAGAAGTGGTGCTTGAAATCATCAAACGGCATCTCCCGCTGCAGCTAAATACGAGTTCGATCATTGCCGTTGATGAAAAGACGCGGCATCTGGCGGAGCTGGCAAGGCGTGTTGCTGCTACCGATGCAACCGTCATGATCAGCGGTGAATCAGGAACAGGCAAGGAAGTTTTTGCTCAGCTTATTCATGACCAGTCAAAGCGTTGCAGTGGCCCATTTATTGCAATTAATTGCGCGGCGATTCCGGAGAATATGCTGGAGGCATCACTGTTTGGTTATGACAAGGGCGCATTTACAGGTGCTTACCAGTCGCGGGCTGGAAAATTTGAGAAGGCGCAGGATGGTACTTTGTTGCTGGATGAAATATCCGAAATGGATCTTGGACTACAGGCCAAGTTATTACGCGTTTTACAGGAAAAAGAGGTTGAACGTTTGGGTGGCAATAGCCTGATT
This sequence comes from Gammaproteobacteria bacterium, assembly GCA_036480335.1. Classification (GTDB taxonomy): domain Bacteria; phylum Pseudomonadota; class Gammaproteobacteria; order DSM-19610; family DSM-19610; genus JAZGER01. The sequence continues at coordinate 15,458 of JAZGGH010000139.1, forward strand.
TCTTTGAATGTGAGAGTCATTGCAACCACGAATAGAAATATGCGTGAAGAAGTGGCCGCCGGCCGCTTTAGAGAAGATCTGTTTTATCGCCTGAATGTCTTCCCACTGCATCTGGCACCATTACGTGACCGCAAGAAAGATATTCTGCCACTGGCTGAGCGTTTTATTGCAAGTCACAGTTTGGGGCAGGCTATGCCGCAGTTAACAGATGATGCCAGGCATAAGTTACTCAGTTATGGTTGGCCTGGTAATGTACGGGAACTGGATAATGCTATCCAGAGGGCATTAATTCTGCTGACAGGAACAGCCCTGGCAGCAGCGAATTTATGTTTTTCACCGGAAATTGATACTGCACAGGTGCCAGAGAAACCCGTAGCAGAATCAGCGGCAGGAAAATTGGGTGGCAACCTTATGGATCATGAGTTTGCTCTGATTTTGGATGCTTTGTCGGAAGAAAAGGGGCGTCGAAAAGCGGCTGCAGAAAAACTGGGAATCAGCACCCGAACCTTACGTAACAAGCTGGCCCGAATGAGAGAGCACGGTATTGAAATACCTGTTTAAACGAGGATAGTTAATTATGTCAGTTACAGGAATAGATCAGGTTCTTGCGCAAATGCGCCAGATTTCGATTGTTGCCGAAGGTGGTAATCCATCAGTAGCACCTTCGGGTAAAACAGATTTTTCAGATCTGTTAAAAGCATCTGTCGACAAGGTTAATGAAACACAGAAAACAGCAGGTAAACTTTCAGAAGCTTTTAGTGCTGGCGATCCAGATGTTGATCTGGCTGAAGTCATGATCGCTTTGCAAAAATCCAGTGTTTCATTTCAGGCGATGAGTGAAGTTAGAAATAAATTGCTGAGTGCCTATCGTGAAATCATGAGTATGTCGCTCTAGTTAACCGGTGAAAGAATAAATTATGGCATTAATTCAAGCAGAGTCAGTAGAAGGATTTCAGCGATTACCTGTATTAAGGCAGGTTGGACTGATGATGGGGCTGGCTGCAAGTGTGGCTTTAGGCGTATCCGTTATTCTCTGGGCGCAGACCCCACCTTATACTCTTTTATATGGTAATTTGTCTGGAAAAGATGCCAGCGATGTGCTTGAGTCACTGCAGAAAAGCGGTATTGACTATAAAATTGAATCGGGTTCCGGAGCAATTCTGGTGCCGAACAGTAGTCTGCATCAGGCCAGAATGGAATTGGCCAGGGATGGATTGCCTGAAGGCAATTCGATGGGTTTTGAAATATTAGAAAAAGAGCAGGGATTCGGTACCAGCCAGTTTATCGAAAAAGCTCGTTATCAAAGGGCGATGGAAGGAGAAATAGCCAATACCATTACCAGTATGAAGAATGTTGAGTATACAAGAGTGCATTTGGCAATTCCGAAACGGTCGGTTTTTCTCCGGGATAAAAGTCACCCGACAGCATCGGTGATGATCAAGTTGCGTTCAGGTCGTGTCTTGTCGGAAGAACAGGTTGCGGCAGTCATGCATCTGGTTTCATCGAGTGTTCCATATCTTGAGCCGGAGAATATTACCGTTGTAGACCAGAGCGGTAACTTATTGAACAATGGTTTTGACAAGAACAGTATGGGTAATACTTCCAGCCAATTTTCCTATAATCGTAAACTTGAAGACACATATTCAAAACGCATCAGGACTTTGCTGGAACCGATGGTGGGTGCAGGCAAAGTAAGAGCAAGTATATCTGCCGAGCTGGATTTTACGGAAACTGAAAAAACAGAAGAAAGTTATAATCCTGATTTGCCAGCGCTGCGTAGCGAACAATTAAGTGAAAATCAAACTCAAGATGGTAATGGTCAGGGGGGTATACCGGGTGCTCTGACAAATCAACCGCCAGAAGACGGACAGTTACAGCAAGGTAATCAGAATGGTAAACCTGGCCAGACTGGATCAGAAAAGAACAGTAGTCGCCGTACTGTCAGAAACTATGAGCTGGATAAAACGATCAGCCATACCAAACTTGCTTCAGGCGCTATACGTCGTCTTTCGATTGCGGTAGTACTTGATAACAAGATAATACCTGATCCTGAAGGCGCGTCTGATTCGCAGCCATGGAGTCAGGAAGAAATCAGCCAGTTCACTGCATTGATTAAAGAATCAGTCGGTTTCAACGAAGCGCGTGGTGACTCTGTGAATGTTATCAATGCTGCATTTATTCAGCCAGTAGTGGCAGCGGATATTCCTGAAGAATCATTGATGGATAAACCGTGGATATGGGATGTGGCTAAACAATTGGCTGGAGTATTGGGTCTTGTGTTACTGATTTTTGGTGTGCTTAAACCAACCTTGAAATCATTGGCTGTTCAGCAGGTTGCTGTTAACCCAGATGGCAGTATTGCGCTTTCCGGTGGAGGAACCGCATCTGCAGGAGAAAATACGAAGCTTGAAAATGATCAGCTCAGTTTAAGCGATCAATCAAAAACAGGATCTGCTGACCAGCCTTTGCTTGCAGGTAGTGGTGATGATTTCAATGTCAGTCTTGAAGCAGTACAAAACACCGTTAAGGAAGATCCAAAACGGGCCGCGCAATTAATCAAAAACTGGATTTCTGAAGATGAGTGAAGCATCAAATCTTTCCGGAACTGACCGGGCTGCTGTTCTCTTGCTGGCACTTGGCGAGAACAATGCAGCTGATGTTCTACGAAACATGGGTCCAAAGGAAGTACAGAGAATCGGCTCTGCTATGGCAGTCATGTCTAATGTTGGGCGAGGCCAGGTCAAGGAAGTGCTGGATGAATTTAATAAGGCTGTTGGCAACCAGACATCAATTGGTGTGGGCGCTGAAGATTATATACGCAAGGCAATGATAGACGCGCTTGGTGAAGACAAGGCCAAGGGACTGATGGACAGAATCATGTTGGGTGGTAGCGGTAAAGGTCTTGAGGCGATTAAATGGATGGATGCACGCTCTCTGGCAGAAATGATCAAGGTTGAACATCCCCAGATACAGGCGATTGTTTTATCTTATCTTGACAGCGATCATGCTGCTGCGGTGGTGTCGGCATTACCAGCTAATACCCGTCATGATGTATTAATGCGTGTTGCAGCGATTGACGGGATACAACCTGCTGCTTTGCAGGAGCTGGATGATATTCTCGAAAAGCAGTTCAATGGTAGTCAGAGTATGCAGGCATCTACAGTTGGTGGTGTTAAAACGGCAGCAGAAATAATGAATTTTGTAGATGGTTCACTTGAGACTGAAATCATGGAACAGATCACTGCTGCTGATGAGGATCTGGGGCAGGAAATTGCTGACCTGATGTTTGTTTTTGAAAACCTCAGGGATGTGGACGATCGGGGTATACAGACATTGTTGCGTGATGTCAGTTCAGATGTATTGATTCTGGCATTGAAAGGTGCCGATACTGAAATGCAGGAAAAAATATTCAGTAATATGTCTTCTCGTGCTGCTGAAATGATGCGTGATGATCTTGAAAGCAAGGGACCTGTCAAACTGAGTGATGTCGAAGGTGCGCAAAAAGAAGTACTGACCATTGCGCGTCGTCTGGCAGACGCTGGCACTATAGCTCTGGGCGGCAAGGGAGCAGATCAGTTTGTCTAGGGTAATACCGAGTGAAGAATTACAGGGCTGTGAATCCTGGCAATTGCCTGAAATGGGTATGCCAATCTCTGCATCGAGCATTCCTGAATCTAAGCCTGATCAGCAATTATTAACCGCTGGTGAACTGGAAGATTTACAGGAAGAAGCACGCCAGGAAGGATATATACAAGGGCTCGAAGAAGGACGTTCTGCTGGACTCAGGGAAATGCAGGAACGGGCTGAGCAATTGCAAGGCTTGATAAAGGTTTTAGACAAACCGTTTGAGCAACTGGATGAAACAGTTGAGACACAACTCGTACAGTTAGCGATGATCGTGGCTCGTCAAATGGTTCGCAGGGAACTGAAAACAGATCGGCAGCAAGTGATTGCGGTGGTCAAAGAATCATTGCGAGCATTGCCGGTTGCGAGTCGGCATATCCAGCTGGTTCTGCACCCGGAAGATGCTAGCCTGGTACGTGAGGAATTATTGATGGAAGAAGAACAAAATATTCAGGTGATTGAAGATCCGGTGCAAACACGTGGTGGTTGTCAGGTGTTGACGAAAACCTCGCTGATTGATGCAACAGTAGAATCAAGATTGAATGCAATTATTGCCAATGTGCTTGGTGGTGAACGTGCATCGGATCCAAACAATGAATGAAAATGTCGATAGAAATAGTATCTGGAGTGAAAAGCTCGCACCTTATCTGGAGCGAGCGAATGAAACACTTCCCGTCGAAGTCGATGGTCGTTTAACGAGGATGGTTGGACTGACGCTCGAAGCCGTTGGCTGCAGAGCTGCGATTGGCGGACGTTGTATGGTCAGTTCGGTTTCCGGGCCGCCTGTTGAAGCAGAGGTGGTTGGTTTTCACGATGAAAAAATTTATCTAATGCCTGTGGCGGATTTACACGGCATTGGTCCGGGTGCCAGAGTGAAGCCAGTACACACGGTCTATAAGGTACCCGTTGGTGAACACCTGCTGGGTCGGGTGCTTGATGGTGCGGGTAAGCCTCTGGACGATAAAGGCCCGTTGCGAGCAAATCACCAGGTGCCGATTACTGGCAGGCCGATGAATCCATTGTCGCGAGAGCCTATCTCCGAACCTCTAGATGTAGGCGTTGCTGCCATCAATGCTTTATTCAGTGTTGGGCGCGGACAACGTATGGGATTGTTTGCTGGCAGTGGCGTTGGTAAAAGTGTCTTGTTGGGTATGATGACGCGCTATACCAATGCAGATGTAATCGTCGTTGGCTTAATCGGTGAGCGCGGCAGGGAAGTCAAGGAATTCGTACAGAATATTCTTGGCGAGGAAGGCTTATCACGTTCTGTTGTAGTGGCAACACCGGCTGATACCCCACCGTTAATGCGTATGCATGGTGCGATGCTGGCCACCAGTGTTGCCGAATATTTTCGCGATCAGGGCAAACAGGTGTTGTTGTTGATGGATTCATTGACACGTTTCGCCCAGGCACAACGGGAAATCGCTCTGGCAGTAGGAGAACCACCGGCAACCAAGGGTTATCCACCATCTGTATTCGCAAAATTACCACAATTGGTTGAACGTGCTGGGACAGGAGGCAACCGGGGTGGTTCGATTACCGCTTTTTATACGGTGCTGGCGGAAGGCGATGATCAGAATGACCCCATTGCTGATGCAGCTCGCGCAATTTTAGATGGTCATCTGGTTTTGTCACGGGATCTTGCCAAAGCTGGGCATTTTCCTGCCATTGATGTGGAATCTTCCATTAGTCGAGTGATGCATGAAATTGTCACACCTGAGCATGAGAAAATGGCAAATCGCTTCCGCCAGATGTATTCAATCTACCAGCAGAATCGTGATCTTATCAGTGTTGGTGCCTATCAGAAGGGCAGTGATGGAGAAATTGATCAGGCGATTGAATGGTATCCCCGTTTGTGTCACTTTCTAAAACAGGAGATTGATCAGAAGTCTGACTGGAGCGGTAGTTTACAGGGTTTATCTCAGCTGGTGGCCATGAATAGCGGTTCTGCATGAAACGTTCCGAACGCATGCATGTGGTGCAATCCGTTGCCGCAGCACGCGAAAAAGTAGCCGCACAGCAACTTGGAAAGACACGCCAGATTTTGAACCAGCAACTTGTGCGTCTTGAGGAGTTATCGAACTATCGGCAACAGTATGTTCAACAGTTTGCAGACACAGGTAGCAGGGGTATCAGTGCACGCTCTTTACAGGACTACAGGGTATTTGTTGATCGTTTGAATACGGCCATCAGGCAGCAGGATCAAGTTGTTGAGCAGGCTCGAGTACACTTATCAACCGTATATGACCAATGGATGCAGACACATTCACATACGTTGGCTATTGGAAAACTGATTGGTCGCTTCAGGGACGATGAGAAAATTCAGGAGAACAGGCTGGAACAAAAACTCATGGATGAATTTGTGGCCATTCAAAAAGGACGAAATTCCGGTATGGTGTCGTAAAACAGGCATGGAATCTGCAATGTTGGAGTAAACCAGAAAGGAATTCCAGCGAAGCATCATGACTGAACCAACATTATTACTGCAATCCGGCTTGTTAAGTGCAACAACTGCGGGTGCAACTATTGAAAAGTTGCCTGTAGATCAATTACCTGGACAAACAGAAATTGATTTTCAGCAAGTGTATGCGCAATATGAAACCCTGTCTGCCGGTGCTACTCAGCCAGGCGGTGCGCCAATATTCAACGGCAACCCTTTGCCGGTCTTGCGGAATGATTTTTCCGCAGTCCAAACCAAACCAGTCAATATGGATGCAAATAGTCTGGCTACGAAGGGTTTATTGCCTCAGCAGCCAACAACACCTTCAGTAGTGCTCACACCAGTACACAGGCCACCCGTCATACAGGAAGGTGCAGAATCAATAGAAACGACCACGTTGCCCTCAGCACATGTTGACTCTCAGGCTGAGGCTGCTAGCGTACAATCTACGATAGAAACTTTAAATGAATCGCAAATAAGTACAGATCAACAACCAGTGAACGAGGCTGGCGCTTCTCTGTCTTTGACGGATCAGACCACGGGTGAAAAATTTGCCAGGGTGGCAGATAGCTCTGAACAAGCCATTCCTGCTGATACGACAGCGCAGCCGAGAAATGCTACAGTAATCGTACCAGCAGAGTTTGTTCGTCAGGAATATATTAACAGTAACAACAATCATGCAGAACAGCTTGAAGAGAGTAGCCCTGCGGTCATTCTAGAGACGAGTATCCCGCAGCTAACCTTATCATCTCAACAGTTACAGGCTAAGCAAGTGCCTTTGGCCTATTATTCGAGTTTGCAATCGTCCGATTCGTTTGAGACAGCTTCAAAAGTAATGCGCGGCGCTGATGAAATTCCCGATGCAGAGGAAATTCTGGCTACATCGGATGATGAAGCTGATACTTTGCCTGTTTACAACGCAAACACAACCGTTCGCAATTCAGGCAAAGAGGAAACCGGCCTGGCAATAAAGCAGATGTTGCCAACCTCTGAAGACGGACAGTCAGCGGGAAAGTCTAACGAATATATGATTGATGACAAGTTTTCCCCGCCATCATCAGCAGCAAGTAGTCTTCAATCGATGCGCCTTCAACCCTCTTCGATGGTAGCACCCAATCTGAAAATGGACCTTCCTGTACAGGATCAGGGCTGGAGTGAGCAGTTTTCTGAACAGATAAAATGGATGACAGGCCAGAAATTTCAATCGGTAGAAATTCGACTCAATCCTGCTCATCTCGGCGCCATGGAAGTAAAAATTCAGATGCAGAATGATCAGACAAATATCCAGATAACGGCATTACATGCAACGGTTCGAGATGCGCTAGAACAAGCGATGCCGAGATTACGTGAAATGTTTGATGCGAGTGGCCTGCAGCTTGGGGATGTCGATATTGCTGACCAGTCACCTGCAGGTGAGGGACGTGACCAGAAAAGGTCTGATAAACAACAGCCATATCTACAACCCCACAAACAAGAGATAGAGCAACTAGAAAGTGACACTGTAGTGACTGCTTTACCTTCTCCATTGGAAATGCGTGTTTTGGATCTGTTTGCCTGATTGAGCGGAAATATTTGGAATCAGTACTGTAACTATGCTAACGTCCATACATAAATAACTGATTGGAAATTTACTCATGCCACTGAAGGCAAAGTCTGGTGAAGGAGATGGCAAACTATCGCCGGTAGCTAGCCATAGTTTTCTGGAGTGTGAGTATTCGCCCAATTCCAGTAAAGAATATAATTATATTTTCCAGATTAGTGAAGAAGACCGGCAATTGCTGGAAAAACATCAGGCAAGTCTGGTGTATGGTTCTGCTGGATTTGCAGAATCAATTTATCAATACCTGTTCGATAATCCGGATATTGCCGGAGCCCTGTTTGAATATGAACGACAGGGGGGCAATATCAGTAACTTTGTGAAAAACCTGCTGGAGCATCTGTTTATGCAGCTTCAGGGGAAAACAGGTCAGGGGGACATGGATTGTAATATACAACTTGCGCAAAGCCTGCAATCAGTTGGTATGATCCCCTCCTGGCTGCTGGGCTGTTACCGATTGTACCTTGATCATCTAAGCCGACTTGTTGCAAATAATACGATGATCACTGCAGATGAAAAATCCTGGTTGTCTTCCTGTCTTATTAAACTTGTTATGCGGGATTATAGTGCCATCAGTGATATTTTCTGGTGTAGCGCTATTTCAGAATATGCAACGCATAATAGCCAGATCAGTCAACGGCTTCAACATCTGGATGCCATGATGGAGGCAGTATCACAGGAATTTTGGGTTGTTGATATCGAATCAGGTGACATCTGTTGTTCGAGTCCCTGGATCAGTGAAATATGTCAGAGAGATCGACAGACTATTCCATTACTGCATCTGTTATCCGAAAACGATCAGATAAAAATATCCTCAGCCTGGAATGAGACACTTGGCGGAGTTCAGCTGCAGGCAAGCATTACGCTGAATCTTGATGCTCAAAGCTATCCTGCGCGATTGACTTTTTACCCAGTTACTGGAAAAAGTAATTCTGTTTCGCAGGTTTATTGTGTGTTGGAGAAAAGCAGTACTGGCAGGAATAATCCCGTTGTCTCACCCGCATTCTTTCCGCGTGATCCGGTAACTAGCATGATTGGCCGACTTGAGTGGTATGCCAGTCTGGAGGATACACTCACCCAATGCGAAACCAGCGAAAAGAGTTTCGGAATTATAAAACTGGATCTCCAGGATTTTAAACGCCATATCAAGGTACTAGGCCAGAAGGGGGGCAATGAACTGTTGCGTCAGGTTGCTATCAGATTGCTCACGGTGCCGGGTGCAGGAAATAAAACAGGAAGGCTCGACGGTGATGAATTTGGGCTTATTGTAACAACGGATGTAGATGTGGCGGATGCTGTTGCTAAATTGTCTGCAAAAATAGCTCTGGCTTTGACGCATGTCTTCGTGATTGATGATAAGGAAGTTGCATTAACTGCCGCATTTGGATTTGCAATTTTTCCCCTACACGGTAAAGACAGTGAGTCATTGTCAAATCATGCTGATGAAGTGCTGGTACGTCAGAAATTATGCTATTCAGTTTATACCCTCGAAAAGTCTGAAAATACCGCCAATCTATACCTGGCGAATAATTTGTCCAAAGCTCTAAAAAGAAATGAATTCATTCTGCATTATCAACCACGGGTTGATGCGACTACAAATGCAATAACCTGCGCAGATGCTTTGTTGAGGTGGCATCATCCTGATCTGGGTTTAATATCTCCTGGGGTCTTCATTCCTGTTATGGAGCGGTTGGGGTTGATGGAGGAGGTAACGCATTGGGTTATGCAAACGGCATGCCAGCAAAGTGATTTATGGGCCAGCTCCGGGCAGGATATTCCTGTTTCTGTCAATCTTTCCAATGGATTATTCCAGTCGAATTCTCTCGCCGAGAATATACAGCTGATGCATAGTGGAAAGGATGAAAGGAGGAAGCTGGAAATAGAAATAAGCGAGTCTTTCTGGGCAGTCGATTTTAATCAGAGTGTTAACCTGTTGTCAGATTTAAACGCAATGGGCGTTGATATTACGATTGATAATTTTGGTGCGGGTATGTCTTCTTTATCCTGCCTGAAACAATTGCCGGTATCTGCATTCAAGATTGACCGGTCGCTGTTGCAGAACCTTACCCGAAAAAAAGAAGACCAGGCGTTAGTACGCTCTATTATTGAACTTGCTCATAATTTTAATTGCCGTGTTATTGCTCAGGGTGTTGAAGAAAAAACGGTTTATGATCAATTGAAAGAAATGGGTTGTGACCAGATACAGGGTTATCTGATTAGCAGGCCGATGACTAGCGAAACATTTACAAGCTGGATTGTTTCAAACAGTTTTCATTAGCGCCAAATAAAAAACGGATTATGACCTGTCAATAACCAGGTTGATGGTGGTTTGCCTAAAAAACGTCATAAATTTGTCGACCGATAGATTTATGGTTTTTAAGTTATTGTTTTTATTCAATATTTTTCTTTATTTTCTCGTGGCATATGTTTTGCTTAGTCATATATAGATTGACTGAGGATAGCTATATGGCAAAGAAAGACGAAGACCTTGATCTGGATACTGAAGGTGGCGAAAAGCCTAAATCGAAAAAACTGCTCATCATTGGGCTTGTTGTAGTAATGATGGGGATTTCGGGGGCGGGTGCCTGGTTTTTTGCACAGATATCAGCAGAAAAAAATGTCGCCGCTCTTGATACTGAAGAGGCCGTAGAGGAAGAGAAAAAACCACTGAACTATGTTCCGTTAAGCCCCCCCTTTGTTGTCAATTTTGATGAAACAGAAGATATTTCTTATTTGCAGGTTACTTTGCAAGTAGCTACGCGTGACCCCGATCTTGTTCCTTTGATTAAAGAACATAGCCCGGCATTACGCAACAGTCTGGTTATGTTATTAAGCAGTCAGGATCCCGCCACGCTGAATGATCGAAAGGGCAAGGACAAATTACGCAGCGATACCCTGGAGGAAGTTCAAAGAGTGATGGAATCTGAAACTGGAAAACCGGTGATAGACAATATTTACTTTACCAGTTTTGTTATGCAGTAACGGTGATCCATGAATGATCTTTTATCACAAGATGAAATTGATGCACTGCTTCACGGTGTTGATGATGGGGATATAGAAACTGATGTAGATGAAGCGGTTTCTGATGGTCCTTTGAGTGCCTACGATTTTGCCAGCCAGGACCGTATTGTACGTGGCAGAATGCCAACGCTTGAAATGATCAATGAGCGTTTTTCACGCTACTTTCGCATCAGTCTTTTTAATATGCTACGGCGGATTGGTGAAGTTTCTATTACCGGAGTGCAAGTTCTCAAGTTCGGTGAATATGTACAAACCCTGTTTGTGCCAACGAGTTTGAATATGGTAAAAATGGCTCCTTTACGAGGCACAAGCCTGTTCGTACTTGAGTCTCGCCTGGTTTATTCACTGGTAGATAATTTTTTTGGTGGTGGTGGTCGTTTTCATACAAAAATTGAGGGCCGTGATTTTACGGCGACTGAACTACGGGTAGTTCGCATTGTACTGGACCTGGCCTTTGCTGATTTAGAAAAGGCCTGGAAGCCTGTTATGGATATCAATTTTAAATACCAGAGTTCAGAAATGAATCCGCATTTCGCCAATATTGTTAGTCCCAGTGAAGTTGTGGTAATGACATCATTTCATATTGATCTTGAAGGTGGTGGTGGTGACCTCCATGTCACCATGCCGTATTCAATGATAGAACCTATTCGTTCCTTGCTGGATGCTGGAATGCAGAGCGATCAAAGTGATGTTGATGGTCGCTGGCAGAAATCAATACAGGATGAAGTCAAGAAATCTCAGGTAGAACTTACCTCAACATTAACAGAAACCAGAATTACCCTGCGGGAACTGAATGCCTTAAAAGCGGGTGATGTTATTCCAGTCACTCTACCAGGCACGGTTGTTATAAATGCGGCGAAAACACCTGTTTTCCATGGCAAGTTTGGCGTATCCAATGGCAATTGTGCGATTCAAATTACCGACAAAATTATTCCAGAGAAAAATGATTACATTTGATTACAGACCGCCTGTGAGGGGCAAATTATGAGTGATGATACCGCCACTGTCGACGATGAAATTGAAGAAACTCCTGCAGCTGATGAAGCTGACTGGGGAGATGCCATGCAAGAGCAAGCAAGTGCTGAATCACAAGCTATAGAAGATTCAGTGCTACAACCTGAACAGGCGGCCTTTGATGAGCTTAGCGAGGCAGGTCTGGAAGCTTTGGGTGATGATCAGAATCTTGATGTGATTCTGGATATACCGGTGACTATTTCAATGGAAATAGGCCGTACAAATGTCAGTATCCGCAACTTGCTGCAATTGAACCAGGGTTCGGTTGTTGAGCTTGACCGGCTTGCAGGAGAACCAATGGATGTACTGGTTAATGGCACTCTGGTTGCTCATGGTGAAGTGGTTGTTGTGAACGAAAAATTTGGCATTCGACTAACGGATGTTGTCAGTGCAGCTGAACGTGTTAAACGTCTGGGATAACAACGCTGTGAAATATTCAAACTACTATTTTATATTTTTGACAGGTCTGCTATCTGTCAGTTCGGCTTTCTCTGCTGAAGGCGAGGAAGGTCAAACATCAGCATCAATTATTGCCAATGCATCGCCCATTGCAAGCAATAACCTTGTGCAGATTACGCTGGGGATGCTAGTTGTACTTGGCCTGATCATAGGGCTTGCCTGGTTGGCAAAACACAGTGGCAAATTTCAGAATGCGGCGGGTGGTCATCTGAAAATACTGGGTGGGCTTTCAGTCGGAAATCATGAGCGAATTGTATTGATGCAGGTAGGTGAATCTCAGCTACTTGTAGGAGTAACCGCCAATTCTGTCAATACCCTGCATGTGCTGGAACATCCGATAACGACCACAGAAAATAGTCAGTCAGAATCTGAAACATTTTCAGGGCATATCGCCTCGTATCTGAATAAAGGGAAGCAGGCATGAAGTATCTTGCTTTTACGACAGGTGTTTTTCTGGTTTTATTTTCAGGTATTAGTCTGGCAGAACCTGGCCTGGCTGCTTTGACTGTGCAGCCAGGCGAAAATGGTGAAGAAACCTATAGCGTGACAATCCAGGTGTTGGCATTCATGACGGCACTGAGTCTGTTACCTGCTGCGCTGATGATGATGACCTCATTTACTCGAATTGTCATTGTGCTGGCGATATTGAGGCAGGCGCTTGGAACCATGCAGTCGCCCTCTAACCAGATACTGATTGGGCTTTCACTGTTTCTGAGTCTGTTTATCATGTCCCCTGTATTTGAGCGTGTGTACGAAGAGGCGATATCACCGTATCTGGAAGAGACAATAACAGCTAAAGAGGCAGTCGCAAATGCGGCGAAACCCATGCGTACTTTTATGCTTGCTCAAACACGTGATTCAGATCTTATGTTGTTTGCTGATATTTCCAATGCAGAAGAATTTGAGTCTCCAGACAGTATACCTTTTACCATTTTGATGCCGGCATTTGTGACCAGTGAATTAAAAACAGCCTTTCAGATTGGTTTTCTAGTGCTAATTCCTTTTCTGGTGATTGATCTTGTGGTTGCAAGCTTACTGATGTCGATGGGAATGATGATGCTGTCGCCGATGATTGTTTCATTGCCATTTAAGATTATGTTGTTTGTGCTGATCGACGGTTGGTCTTTGATCATGGGCACATTAGCAGCCAGTTTTGCTATTTAGTTACAAAGAGGATTGATTCTATGACACCAGAAATAGTGCTTGATATTGGACGACAGGCAATGGAGGTCACTGCGTTACTGGTTGCGCCATTGCTGATTTCTGCGCTGGTTGTAGGCCTGATTGTCGGTATGTTTCAGGCAGCTACTCAGATCAACGAAATGACATTGTCGTTTGTGCCAAAACTCATCGTAACCGGTCTTGTTGTTACGGTAGCAGGCCCATCCCTGCTACAGACAATGGTCAGCTATACGACGCGTCTGTTTGAAAGTATCCCGGAATTAATCGGCTAATCTGTCAGCAAGAACCAGGGCGAGCTCAATGTTTGAACTTGATGGACAGCAAATCGTAAGCTGGATGAATGGTGTGTTCTGGCCAATGACCCGCATAGCAGGGATGCTCCTCATCGCACCGATTTTCAGTTCAAAATCCATACCGATTCGTATGCGTATTTTACTCGTAGTCATATTGACGGTGGTTATTGTGCCAATGCAGCCACAGTTAGCACCGATTGATCCATTTTCACCGGTAAGTATCCTGATAACGCTACAGCAATTATTGATTGGAGTAGCCATCGGTTTCAGTGTGCAGCTCGTATTTGGGGCATTGATTCTTGCAGGCCAGGCGACAGCAATGGGTATGGGCCTGGGTTTTGCATCCATGGTTGATCCGCAAAACGGTGTTCAGGTACCTGTTATCGGCCAATATTATGTGGTCATTGCATCCCTGTTATTTCTTGGAATGAATGGGCACCTGGCTATGATTCGTCTGCTGAATGACAGCTTCGAATTTCTTCCGGTTGGAACAGACGCTTTGAGCAGGTTCAATTTTGAGACAATAGCATATTGGGGATCGCGACTGTTTACACATGCCCTGCAGGTTGCATTGCCAACAGTTATCGCGATTCTTCTTGTTAATCTCAGTTTTGGCGTGGTTAGTCGTACGGCACCACAGTTGAATATTTTTGGTGTCGGTTTTCCAATTGTAATGATGCTCGGCTTTCTGGCTATCATTTTTAGCATAGGTGGACTAGCGCCAAAAGTGACTAACATGGTTAATGATTCCTTTACAGCTATCACTGTTTTGGCTGAAGGGAAAGGGCGCTGATATGGCAGAAAATAGCAGCGCACAGGATAAAACTGAAGATGCTACCGCGAAAAGGCAGTTAGAGACACGAAAAAAGGGGCAGCTACCTAGATCACGAGAACTTACAACCATGTCCATATTGCTGGCCGCAGCGATCAGTTTTTCCATGATGGGTAGCCATATGCTGGAAAAATTTACCAATATATTGCACATCGGCCTGGATATTGATCGTCAGAAATTACTCGATCCGGAAAAAGTGACTGAATTATTTACAGAAGCCATTATGCAAGGATTTTATCTCATATTACCCTTTTTAATCGTCATGGTTATTGTCGCGGCTGTTGCACCTATCGCACTGGGTGGCTGGTCTTTTAGTCCAGAGGCTATTGGTTTTAAGTTCAGTAAAATGAATCCGATGACTGGAATGAAGCGCATGTTTTCGGTCAATGCAAGCGTAGAGCTTTTAAAGGCGCTGGCCAAGTTTGTTTTAGTCGGTACCACTGGATATTTATTGTTGATGCATTATGCACCGCAGATTCTTGCACTAGGAGATGAATCCATTGCTTCGGCTATTTCACATGCCGGTTCAATTCTAGTCCGATCATTCATTCTTCTCAGCGCTTCCCTGTTGATTGTTGCCGCCATTGATGTGCCGTTTCAAATCTGGAAACACAAGAAAAGCATTCGAATGACCAAGCAGGAAGTCAGAGATGAGCATAAAGATATCGAAGGTAAGCCGGAAGTTAAACAGCGTGTTCGTCAGTTACAGAGACAGTTTTCACAAAGTCGCATGCTTGAAAATATTGCTGATGCAGATGTTGTAATTACTAACCCGACCCATTATTCCGTTGCCCTGAAATATGATGCAGAAAATATGTCGGAACCTATTGTGGTTGCTAAAGGTGTTGATCTTATCGCAGGCCATATAAGAAGAATTGCTGAGGCAAATAATGTTCCAGCCTTTGAGGCGCCACCGCTTGCGCGTGCACTGTATTACAGCACAGAAATTGATAAGCCAGTGCCAGCCGGATTATATGTTGCAGTCGCACAGATTCTTGCATATATCTATCAGTTAAAAACAGCAACGGGTTATGCGAAGCAAAAACCTGAAAAACCCACAGATATTCCAGTCCCACCTGAGTTTTTTCAGGGACGGGAAAACAAAGATAATTAAATAAGGTATTACTATGGCAGCAGCAACCGCAATGATGCGTTTCAAGGAAGTGAGCCAGTCAGGCTTAGGCGCGCCACTGTTAATGATCATGATGTTGGCAATGATTATTGTACCGATACATCCATTTATTCTGGATATGTTTTTTACATTCAATATTATCCTGTCAATGGTTGTTTTAATGGTAACAGTGTATGCCCTCAGACCGCTGGATTTTGGCATTTTTCCGACGGTATTGCTGGTTACTACGTTACTGCGCCTGGCATTGAATGTGGCATCAACACGTGTAGTTTTGCTAGAAGGGCATACCGGTTCAGCAGCGGCAGGCAAGGTGATCGAATCGTTCGGTGAGTTTGTTGTAGGCGGTAACTATGCGGTTGGACTGGTCGTGTTTGCAATACTGGTGATTATAAATTTTGTCGTGGTGACAAAAGGTGCTGGCCGCGTTTCGGAGGTTAGCGCACGATTCACTCTGGATGCCATGCCTGGAAAACAGATGGCCATTGATGCAGATATGAATGCTGGGGTTTTAACGCAGGAAGAGGCACGTCAACGGCGCGAGGATGTAGCCAGAGAAGCAGATTTTTATGGTGCTATGGATGGTGCCAGTAAGTTTGTCCGAGGTGATGCAATTGCGGGTATTCTGATTCTGTTTATTAACATTATTGGTGGTTTGTTCATTGGTACTCTGCAATTTGGGCTGGACATTTCTGAAGCCATGCACAACTACACATTGCTGACCATCGGTGATGGTCTTGTTGCTCAGTTACCCTCACTGGTTTTGTCTACTGCCACAGCGATCATTGTTACTCGGGTGTCAAGCAAGCAGCTAATGTCCGAACAAATTATGACTCAGATGTTTGAGAATCCAATGGTGTTGGCTGTTTCAGGTGGTGCAATCGGATTGCTAGGTTTGATCCCTGGAATGCCGAATTTCGCTTTTCTGAGTCTTGCTTTGCTGGCAGGGTTAGGTGCCTGGAAAGCCTGGAAAAAGCAACAACAGCCTGAGCCTCAAACCGATATTGATGATATTACTCCGGAAGAAGTCCCAACAGAAAATAAGGATCTGAGTTGGGATGATGTGGCTGCACTGGATGTGATTGGCCTGGAAGTTGGTTATCGATTGATTCCATTGATTGATCGCAATCAGGGCGGTCAGATGATGGACCGTATTAAAGGTGTGCGCAAAAAGCTGTCCCAGGAAATGGGTTTTCTTTTCCATCCTGTTCACATCAAGGATAACCTCGAATTATCACCAACAACCTACCGTATTCTTCTCATGGGCGTTCCTGTTGGTGAGGCTGAAATATTCCCAGACAGGGAGCTTGCCATTAATCCTGGCAGGGTTTTCGGAAAACTGGAAGGTATAGAAGCGAAAGATCCGGCTTTTAATCTTGATGCGATATGGATCAATATTTCTGATCGCGATAACGCACAATCACTGGGCTACACCGTTGTTGATGCGAGTACCGTCGTGGCAACGCACCTGAGCCAGGTATTGCAGTCCCATGCTCATGAATTGCTGGGCCATGAAGAAGTGCAGCAATTGCTTGATGCATTGGCTGAGAAATCAGCAAAACTGGTTGAAGAGCTAGTGCCTGGTGTTCTCACTGTGAGCCAGATATTGAAAGTGCTACAGAACTTGCTTCAGGAAGGTGTGCCTATACGAGATATGCGCACAATCGCTGAAACTCTGGCGGCCCAGGCACAAAAGAGTCGAGATTCTGGCGATATGACTGCAGCGGTAAGAATCTCCCTTGGCCGACAAATTATTCAGAATATCAATGGTATAGCGGATGAGGTCGAAGTTATTACGCTAGATCCTGCGTTGGAACACTTATTGCAGCAAGGGGTGCAGAGCGTCAATCAGGGTGAACCCGGAATTGAACCCGGACTCGCAGAACGGATGCATCGGTCTCTGGCAGAAACAGTGCAGAGACAGGAGGCTAGTGGTCGAGCATCGATTTTGCTGGTCATCCCTCTGATTCGCCCCTGGTTGTCAAGAATGGTTAGACACAGCATCCCTGATCTCAGTGTGCTGTCATATAACGAAATTCCTGACAACAAACAAATTAAGGTTATTGCAAATATAGGGCAGGAATTACCTGCTCCTGACGAGAATGAAACGGTAACGGAACAGTAATGATAACGAAAGACAGCCAACGGGTAGCTAGATATTCATTCCCAACAGATGGGCAGCTTGCATGAATGTTAGTCGTTTCATTGCGGCAGATATGCGTCAGGCTATACGCCAGATTAGAGATGCATTAGGCCCGGATGCCGTCATTCTTTCAAATAGAAAGGTCGATGAGGGTATCGAAATTATCGCAGCAATCGATTACGACGAAACACTGTTGTTCAATAATCAATCCGCTTCAGATAAACAGATAGTATCGACAACAGAAGAAGCTCAACAGGCGATCATCAGTTCCAGCGAAGAAACTTCTGATGTTTATTCAAAGCAAACTGTTTACTCGAATGCAGAAGAACTGTCGGCTTCATCACAGAACACAAATCTACTTTCAGAGGATAATTCCGAGTCTGTTAGCAACCCAGGTGTTGATGAGATGCGTGCTGAAATTGTCCAGATGCGCAACCTGTTAGAAAACCAACTGGCACATTTTGCCTGGGGTGAAATGAAAACCCGGCAACCCGCAATAACTCAACTTATTCGTCGGCTTGAGCGGATTCAGCTGGATAAAACACTTATCAGGGAAATTAGTCAGTTAATTCCTTCAACTGCATCACAGGATCAGGCATGGAAAATGGCAGTACAGACACTCTGTGACAGATTACCTGTTTTCAAAGATGATCTGTTGGCTGATGGGGGTGTTATTGCACTGGTTGGCGCGACGGGTGTTGGTAAAACGACAAGCATAGCGAAACTTGCTGCAAGGTATATTCTCAGATATGGGCAGCGTCATCTAGGCCTGGTGACGACCGATGGTTATCGAATTGCAGCCTATGATCAGTTGTTGACCTTTGGTCAGATACTGGGAATACCCGTGCAAATAGTATCAGGAAACCAGGATCTTGAGTCCACGCTGCGTTCAATATCGGATAAACGTCTGGTTCTGATTGATACGGCGGGAATGAGTCAGCGAGATAAGCGTATACAGGATCAGATAACCATACTGACCGAGATTGAAACGCCTGTGAAAACCGTGCTGGTATTGTCTGCGACAACACAAATAGCCGTACTCGAACAGACAATTGAGTCTTTCAATGCTGATTCATTGTGCGGTGTCATTATTACCAAGCTGGATGAAGCGGCATCTCTGGGAGGCTTGATATCATTGTTAATTAAAAAACAATTACCCGTTACCTTTATTGGAGATGGACAAAGGGTGCCTGAAGATATGCACATAGCAAGGGAACAAACATTGATTCAAAAAGCAATAGACCTTTCAGATTTATGTGATTATCCGGAAGATGACAGAATGGCTGAACAATATGGCGGAGTGGAATTCCATGCTGCTATCTGAAGTTAAACTGGATCAGGCTACAGGCCTGCGTCGACTCACAAACCCGGAACCCGTCAGAGTGATAGCTGTGGCGAGTGGCAAAGGTGGAGTTGGGAAAACGAATGTGTCTGTGAATCTTTCCGTAGCACTGTCAGAGGCCGGTAATCATGTCATGTTACTGGATGCAGATCTGGGTATGGCGAATGTAGATGTGCTGCTAGGACTTAGCCCGAAACAGAATCTTTCACATGTGATTTCAGGTGAACGAAACCTTGATGAAATCATAGTGACTGGTCCTTCTGACGTTATGATTATACCCGGCGCATCGGGCATCAAAAAACTGACAGAACTGACAACTCTGGAGCATGCCGGGTTAATTCGAGCGTTCAGTGAATTAACATATCCGATAGATACATTGGTTATTGATACACCTGCAGGAATTAATGAAAGTGTTGTCAGTTTTTGTCAGGCAGCACAGGAAGTACTGGTGGTGGTTTGTGATGAACCCGCTTCGATTACTGATGCTTATGCTCTGATTAAGGTGCTGAGTCGGGATTATGGTATTCAGCATTTCAGGGTGCTTGCGAATATGGCGGAGAGTGTTCAGGAAAGCCAGGAATTATTTAGAAAACTGTTGCGTGTTACGAGTCGTTATCTTGATGTAACCCTGGAGTACACAGGTTCAATTCCTCAGGATGAATACCTTAGAAAGGCCGTCAAAAAACAAAAGGCTGTCTTACATGCATTTCCTCGCAGCCGATCTGCGATGGCGTTTCGAGCAATATCAAAGAAAATGGGCCGATGGCCGGTACCGTCAGTTGCGGGCGGCCATCTGGAATTTTTTGTAGAACGACTTATTCAATCAAGTCATAGATTAATGGAGATACCAGCATGAATGGTGCAGCAATGTATGTTTCTAGTCAGAGTACTGAGAGAGATGGCCTGGTCGTAAAACATGCCTCACTTGTTAAACGAATTGCTTTTCATTTGATGAGTAGATTACCGCCGAGTGTGCAGGCCGATGATCTGATTCAGGCAGGCATGATTGGCTTGCTGGAAGCTTCAAGGAACTATGATTCAACACAAGGTGCCAGTTTTGAAACCTATGCCGGTATTCGGGTTCGTGGTGCAATGCTTGATGAAATCAGAAGAACAGACTGGACACCACGATCAGTGCATAGAAAAGCACGACAGGTAGCTCAGGCTGTGCGCGAAATCGAAAATGAATTTGGTCGTGATGCACGCGATCAGGAAGTGGCTAAAAAGCTTGATCTGACCTTAAAGGAATATCATAAAATACTTCAGGATTCGACCGGTTGTAGAGTATTCAGTATAGATGATGGTGGTGCTTTTGCAGACGACGCAACGCCTCAAATTAAAGATGAAGATGCAAATGAACCACTTGAAACACTGCATAATTCAGATTTTAAATCATCACTGGCGAATACTATTTCAGGTTTGCCTGAAAGAGAACGCCTGGTTATGGTGATGTATTACAACGAAGAATTGAATTTGCGTGAGATAGGTGAAGTTCTGGGTGTGAGTGAATCCCGTGTCTGTCAGATACATGGACAAGCTTTGATCAGATTGCGCTCTCGCATGAGTGAATGGGTTTCAGATTAAATGGAAATAGAAAACAGACAAGAGACGAATACGGGTACTAAACTGGCAGGAGGCCATCCAAGTGAATACTGATATGAAAATACTGATTGTTGACGATTTTTCAACCATGCGTCGAATCATCAAGAATCTTCTTCGGGATCTTGGGTTCACTAATGTTGAAGAAGCAGATGATGGTAACACTGGTTTGCCAAAACTGCAGTCAGGTAATTTTGATTTTCTGGTAACTGACTGGAATATGCCGGGCATGACAGGTATCGATTTGCTCAAGGCTGTTCGCGCTGATGAGAAACTCGCTTCTTTACCAGTATTAATGGTGACAGCTGAATCTAAACGCGAGCAAATTATCGAAGCTGCACAGGCTGGAGTGAATGGTTATGTTGTAAAGCCCTTTACTGCGGCGACACTCAAGGAAAAAATAGATAAGATTTTTGAAAGACTAGAAGCTACGGCAGAGTAGGCAATGACTGCCATCAAGGAAAAGAACAGCAATGAGCTCCTGCATTTTGCCGAACTGTTGGTTGATGAGGTGAACTCGGGTAACGAGCCTGAGGTCAATCGTATCATCATGCAGATGGGTGAGCTGCAGGAAAACCATCTCTTCCAGGAGATTGGAAAGATAACGCGAAAGTTGCATACCGCCCTGGGCGGTTGCGAAGTGGATTCCAGAATGCAATCGATTGCACAAAGTGATATTCCGGATGCAAAGCTGCGATTAAACCATGTTATCTCAATGACAGAAGATTCGGCCAATAGAACGCTTTCTGCTATTGAGACGGCTATGCCTGTTTCCGATACGTTATCCAGGAATTCTTCTGATCTGTATAGCAAGTGGCAGAAATTCATTAGTCGGAATATGTCCTATGATGAATTTCGCTCAATGAGCCAGGAAATTAATGATTTTCTCGGCGAAACAACGCAGCAGGCAAAAATTCTTAATCAGAGTCTGACTGATATCCTTATGGCGCAGGATTTTCAGGATCTGACCGGACAGATAATCAAACGTGTGATTAGGCTTGTTCAGGAAGTTGAAGACAATATGGTTGAGATGATTCGAACACCTGTTTATACGCAGAATCAGGCTGAAGCAACAGCACAACAGAAAGTCCATGAGGAACAAGTGATGTCTGCAGGGCAGGGGCCCGCTGTGCCAAATGTGAAGGATGCAGGTGCAGCAGTAAATGGTCAGGATGAAGTGGACGATTTGTTATCCAGCCTGGGGTTTTAGGCTGACATACAGGGAAAGAATATGACTGTCGATCTGAACGATGAAATTTTACAGGATTTCCTGGTAGAAGCGGGTGAAATCCTGGAACAGCTGAATGAAGACCTGGTGGAGCTTGAACAGAGTTCAGGCGATAAGGAAATACTGAATACAGTTTTTCGGGGTTTTCATACCATCAAGGGCGGCGCAGGTTTTCTAGCGTTAACAGGACTTGTTGATATTTGCCATCGTGCGGAAGATGTATTCAATGTTCTACGAAACGGTGAAAGGGCAGTCGATGCAGAATTGATGGATGTTGTCCTCGCCGTCATTGATGTTGTTAACGATATGTTTGCAGAAGTACAAAACGGTGAACTGCCAACCCCGGCTGATCCTGAGCTTCTACAGCGCCTGGAAGTATTAGCTGTACCAGCAGGTAATGATGAGCCCGCTAAAGATCAGTCTGATGAAGATTTTGAAAATATGCTCGAAGCTTCTCCAGCAGAGCCTGAAACGGCTGCACAGCCTAGCCAGGATGATGCGCTTGAAGCGGAGTTTGATTCACTGCTTGATGATCTTTATAGCCAGGGAAAAGGGCCTGGGCAAGCAGCAAATACATCGACCAATACTGCGGATAGTAGTGCCACAGATAAGCCAGTAGAAGATCCTCTCGAAGCCGAATTTGGTGCCCTGCTTGATGATCTACATGGCACCGGCGGGCCTGGTAAGAAGGCTGTGGTAGAGAATGCTCAATCAAATAGCCCAAATAGTGGCGATATTACTGAAGCCGAATTTGATGCATTGCTTGACCAGTTACATGGTGATGGCAAAGGTCCTGTTCCTGCCGTAGCATCTGAGGCGATAGAATCAGCCGGCAGTCCGGTTGAAAAACCTGTACAGCAGCAAGTAGTAGCAGAAAAGAAAAAGCCAGTTGAAAAATCTTCCAGTGAAAATGAGACGACTAAAGCTCCAAACAAGACAGCTAAAAAGGAAACAGCAGCACCTAAGGTTGAATCAACGGTGCGTGTTGATACAGGTCGCCTGGATGACATAATGAATATGGTTGGTGAACTGGTTCTGGTCAGGAACCGGTTAACGACACTGAAAGATACGCTGGATAATGAACCACTTGATCAGGCTGTCGCTAATCTCGATGTGGTTACAGCTGACCTTCAGTCCGCAGTAATGAAAACCCGAATGCAGCCTGTCAAAAAAGTATTTGGACGATTTCCACGTGTGGTGCGTGATCTTGCCAGGAGTCTAAAGAAGGAAATCAATCTTGAGATGAGGGGAGAAGATACAGACCTTGACAAAAACCTGGTTGAAGCCCTTGCTGATCCACTGGTTCATCTGGTCAGAAATTCTGTTGATCATGGTATCGAGTTGCCTGATGAACGGATCGCAGCCGGCAAATCACGTGATGGTACTGTTGTCCTTTCTGCATCACAGGAAGGCGATCATATTCTCATGACTATTGAGGATGATGGTAAAGGCATGGACGCCAATATTCTACGCCAGAAAGCGGTAGAAAAAGGGCTGATGGATGAAGAATCTGCGGCAGGTCTGAGTGATAAGGAATGTTATAACCTGATTTTCCACGCCGGCTTCTCAACCAAGGATGTGATCTCCGATGTCTCTGGCCGAGGTGTGGGAATGGATGTGGTGAAAACCAAGATTGCGCAACTGAATGGATCTGTTGAAGTTGATTCTACCCTGGGAAAAGGCAGTTGTGTGATCATCCGTGTTCCCCTGACGCTTGCTATCATGCCGACGTTGATGGTTACTCTGGGCAATCAGCCCTTTGCGCTGCCATTAGGTAGTGTTAGCGAGATATTTGAACTGGAGGAACAGAAAACCAATCTTCTTGATGGGCAGAAAGTTGTCATGGTGCGTGATCAGCCATTACCGATTTATTTTCTGCAGGACTGGCTTTCCAGTCACGGTGGTTCTGTGAATCAAACTACAGGTCATGTTGTTGTCGTACATATTGGCAGCCAGACTATTGGCTTTGTCGTTGAGACATTGATTGGACAGGAAGAAGTCGTCATCAAGCCATTAGGTGCTTTTTTACAGGGTCTGCCCGGATTTGCAGGTGCGACTATCACGGGTGATGGACGAATTGCATTGATTCTGGATGTCCCCGGTCTGTTAAAAACCCATGCAGGAGGCTTCTGAACGTTTTTCGGAAACGATGTCGTAGATCCGACCGGAACCGTTCAGATCTGACACTATAATTGATATATGGATATATTAAGTCTGTTTGGAATCATCATTGCCGTGACCGCAATTCTGGGCGGAAACTGGCTGGAAGGCGGTCATATTTCATCGTTGTTCCAGGTTACGGCCCTGATCATTGTTTTTGGTGGTACGCTGGGCGCTGTTATGGTTCAGACGCCGCTGAATACTTTTTTACGCGCCATCAAAATTGTAAGTTGGGTATTTAAACCCGAAAAACTTAAACACCGTGAAGCCATGGAAAAGGTGATTAACTGGAGCAATATTGCTCGCCGCGAAGGCCTGTTGGGGCTTGAAGTGATTGCAGGTAAAGAAACGGATGAATATACCCGCAAAGGGTTACAAATGTTGGTAGATGGTACCGATCCGGATTCAATAAGAACTATCCTGGAGCTGGAAAATGACACGCGTGAACAGACTGATATTCAGGCTGCAAAAGTGTTTGAGGGCATGGGAGGGTACAGTCCGACTATCGGTATTATCGGCGCAGTACTCGGGTTGATTCATGTCATGAATAATCTCAGTGATCCATCAAAGCTTGGCGGCGGTATTGCAACCGCATTTGTCGCCACGATTTATGGTATCGGTCTGGCCAATATTTTTTTCCTGCCGATAGCGAATAAATTAAAAAGTATCATAAATTCACAATATCGGATGCGTGACATGATCATGGAAGGTGTTGTATCCATTGCGGAAGGTGAAAATCCTCGCAACATAGAAACCCGGTTAAACGGTTTTTTCACCTGAGAGAAGGTAGAGGCAACAATATGGCCAGACGAAGAAAACCGGAAGTGGAAGAAAACCACGAACGCTGGTTGATTTCCTATGCGGATTTCATCACGTTATTATTTGCCTTTTTTGTGGTGATGTATTCGGTTTCGTCGGTCAACGAGGGCAAGTATCGGGTGTTGTCAGATTCTATTGAGTCTGCATTTCGTCACCCGATGTCTATATTGCATGCTCGGGGAGCGATTCAACCGAGTCTAATATCGTATTCGAATCCAGAGTGGTCTATCGTTCCCACCATCGTGCCGCCGCTTTTTATCCATCCGGATTTGAGAAAAAAAAGGTTACAGGATGAGCAGCAATCGACTCAACTCGAAAGTAGTATTGAAGAGGCTATGGCTGATTTAATAGACCGGGATCTGATCAATGTTAGCCGAAATGGTGATCGCGTTGAAATCGAAATAAAGTCCAGCGTGCTTTTTTCTTCAGGCAGTACAACTATGGCTGAAGAATCGATCAGTATTCTGACGAAAATTGCAGAGAAGCTGAAACCGATGAGACATACCATTGACGTTGAGGGATTCACTGACAATATCCCCATCAAAAGTCCGATCTATCCATCCAACTGGGAGTTATCAGCGGCCAGATCAGCCAGTGTTGTGCATTTGTTTGCAAAGCTGGGTATTCAGCCTGAACGGCTAGCGGCGATCGGCTATGGCGAATTTCGTCCTCTGACGAGCAATGCTTCCGAAGCAGGACGATTGAGTAACCGGCGGGTTGTTCTTGTGGTTACGCCACAGAAAAATAGTCAGGAAAGTGATGTTAACAGGGAGGTCGCAGAATGAAAATATGGGCAGTTGCAAATCAAAAAGGCGGTGTGGGTAAGACCACCACAGCCATTTCACTGGCAGGCTGTCTGGCTCAGTCGGGTCAGAAAGTTCTACTGGTTGATTTTGACCCGCAGGGGTCAATGACATCGTATTTTCGGCTGAATCCGGACGGGGTGGTGAAGAGTGTCTATAATCTGTTTGAAACGCGTGTTAAGCGTCCCAAGATTGTCGAATTCAATGAAATGGCACGCTCGACCTGTCTGGAAAAGCTGTTTTTATTGCCCGCTTCCACAGCCATGGCAACGCTGGACCGACAGTTGGGCAGCAGCGATGGCATGGGGCTGGTGCTATCCCGCCAGTTAAGTGCGCTGGATGATGTCTATGATCATGTCATTATTGATTGTCCACCTATGCTGGGTATCCTGATGGTGAATGCGTTAGCCGCCTGTCAGCACCTGATTATCCCTGTACAGACTGATTTCCTTGCCCTGAAAGGCTTGCAGCGGATGATGCATACCATTGAAATGATCGGTAAGGCTCGCGGCGGTATTCCGCCTTACACGATCGTGCCGACTTTCTTTGATCGCCGCACCAGAGCATCAGCTGAATCTCTGCGTTCTCTAAAAGATAATTACGCGGATGCTCTCTGGCCACGTGTGATTCCGGTTGATACACGATTCCGTGAGGCTAGTCGGGAGGCAATGCCCATTTCTGTAATGAGTCCGGAATCACGGGGTGCTGAAGCCTATGCTTCTTTAACGCGGTGGTTACTGAAACAGCAAGCTACTCTTCAGACTGATATTCAGGGAGTAAAAATATCATGACTGTGAATTCCCGGGAAGACATCAATATTGTCTCTGCCGAACTGGCACTGAGTTCTTATATTCATTCGTTATACGGACTGGAAACTATCGCTGAACCGCTAGCGGATTCTGTGCAAGCGCATATCTCAGAAATCTATCCTGAAAAATTTGAAGTGATGTTGTTTTCAGTGTCGGGCGTCAATCTTGCGATTGAACCTGGAAAAATAAAGCGTATCAGTATGTCTGCCGATGTTGGCGCTGCAGACATATTCAAGGCATCGCCCAGATCTTACGACCTGGCATCGTTGATTCGGCCGGGCGGTTCACCGCTGCAGGCGCAAGAAGATAATATTCTATTCCAGGTTTCCATTGAAGCATTGCAGCATCCGATACTCTGCGAATCCATCGGTGAAATCGTTCGGGTGAATAAAAGCGATGTGAACTGGCGCAGTAGTGCAGGTAAACGGCTTTGGTTGGCGGGTACCATACCGAAGTATCAATGCGCTTTGCTCGATCGTGAAGGATTACAGAATAGTCTTTAGTGGCAAGATATTTGCATATATCTTTGATATATCCACCATTTAACCAAAAAATTGACGCCTATTTAATGAATGCATTAAAACAGAAAACTGAAAATCAGCTGGCAATAAACGACGAAGATGATAAGCAAACTGAGCCTGTGGTTCAGTTTGTATCTTTTCACCTTGGCGAGGAACTGTACGGTGTGAATGTTATCCAGGTGCAGGAAATCCTGCGTATGACAGAGATTACGCCGGTTCCGGGCGCTGCGCATTATGTCAAAGGCATCATCAACCTACGCGGTAATATCGTCACAGTGATTGATTTACGCCAACAACTGCAGATGTCCGAAAAAGAGTTCACCGATTTAACCCGTGTGATCATTCTCGAAGGCGAGAAATACACGGTTGGGTATATTGTCGATAGTGTTGCCGGTGTTATTGATCTGGCGCCATCACAAATAGAGAAATCTCCCAATGCATCAAGAACGGATGGCAAGCAGCATATCACGGGTGTTACCACGCAGAACGGTGAGTTGCTGATTCTTCTGAATGTTGAATACATGCTGAATGACAGTGACTACAGTAGTGCTGTGGGTTTCTAGCCCTGGTATTATGAGGATGATCCTATGGCCAATATCACGCAAAACCTGCCACCTCCTTTACCCATCTCTCCTGTTCATTCTGTGAAGGGTATGGGCAAAGATGAGCAAATTCCTGTTAAGCAGGGTCAGCCACAGTCAAAAAATCGAAAACACAAAAAACAACGAAAACCCTCTACAAAAAAATCAATTCATGTTGATGAATACGCCTGAAAGGATAAATTGAAATGCTATCGTTATTGAGTTTATTCCTGTGGGTTGCAGGATTAATAATTACGACCTTTATTTTGATAGCTGCGAACAAGCTGTATCGTGACAACCAGTCTCTTATCGATAAAGTCATCGAGCAATCCCAACGTTTGACACGACTGGAAAATGATCTGGCCGCTCTGTGTAAGGCATCGAATGGCGAAGGAAGTCATATCGTTAAGCTTGAACAACGAGTTCGGGGTTTGATCGAGCGTCAGGAAATATTGGAGCTACGGGCGCAGAAAAATCAGCCATACAGCAGGGCAAGTCAACTTGCACATGAAGGTGCAAGCATTGATGACCTGGTCAATGGTTGTGGTCTGTCGCGTGCAGAAGCTGAACTGGTGATTATGTTACATGGCCCCTATGGGCAGGGGTGAAAGGCCCGCCAACTTATCTGATGTCTAATCTATGGTACACCCGTCGCCTCAATGTTATTCGCGGGCCATATCCCGAAGGGCAAGTTAGTCGATATATTCTTCTTGGGCGACTCCGTGAGACGGATGAACTGAGCCGAGATCAGCATACCTGGCAGCCGCTGTCTGAATATCCGCAACTGATTCCCGATGTTATGAAGCTGGATTCAACACCGGCCAACATTGAAAGTTTGCTGTTAGCGCGAATGCATGAAGACGAGCGACAACCGGGTGACCGGAGAGATCGTCAACCACAGCCATCTGCGGATATCCTGGAGCGACGCCTGGGTATCGAGCGGCGTCAGCAGGAGTCTGATATTGCCTTTCGGCATCGCCACAACAAGCAACAGCTGAACCAGCCAGGCAGGTTAAAAGTCGGTGGACCAAATCTGTTACCGATCATGCCCGCCCTCTTTTTTTTATCGCTTCTATTGATCTTTGCCTTTTTTCCTCGTCAGCCAGCCAGGCAGTCAACATCTGATTGCAACGCTATAGCGGATATGGGGGTTAACTGGGATAACTGCAATTTTTCTTATCTGGATATTTCGGGTGCAAATTTGCAAAATGCGTCAATAAAAAATGCCAGGATGGATGGCAGTAAATTAGCCGGTGTCAGGTTGGTGAACAGTCGACTGGATTATAGCAATATGAATGCAACTAACCTGGCAACAGCAAATCTGAGTCAGGCAACAATGATTGGTGCCAGTTTGAGTGGCTCAGACCTGTCTTATGCCGATCTGAAAGGCGCGAATCTGTCCTATGCTAATCTTGCGGGTGCGCAGATACAGGGGACGGATTTCACCGGCGCAATTCTGGATCAGGCAATCTGGGTTGATCGCAGGGTTTGTGCTAGCGGCTCTGTTGGTGAATGTCGCTAGCCGTTATGGATAAACAGTGGCAGTCGCCATGTCGGTAGTGCATCAGGATTACGATGCTTCGGGGTGGTTTGTTGATTTGATTGGGAAGTATTGAGGGTTGGAGTATCTGATACGGAGAAACTTTCCTGGCAGTAAAGTTTTTTTGGAAACATGCGATATAACGATTAATAAAGATAGACAGAACATAAAACTGTAATCAGGGTTATTAGTGTATTGCATGGAAAAATTATTAGTCAAAATCCTCATTGTATCTTTAGCATTGGCAATTCCACATCTTGTGGCGGCTCAACAAAAGCTCGACATTGTGCAAATCATGGGTCAATTTGTCCAAGCAAATGCACTGGATTCGGTTGCGGTGATCTACCAGGAAATAAACGCTACCGCCTGTCTGAGCAAGTTGAAGCAGTACCCTTGGTGAGTTGACCAGTGAAGGGGTATTTGCTTATTAGCTTAGCACTTCGGCTCAGTCATTATATTTCCAGTTGCAGGATGACGCCTGCCAATGGCGGAAGGTCAATCATGATAGACGCCGGCTGACCATTCCAGCTAATCTCTTCCGATTCATGGTATTCAGGAATCGAAATATTACTGCCAGCATAATGTTCGGCATCTGAATTAAAGATAATACGGTAGCGTCCGGCAACAGGAACGCCCATGCGGAAACCAGATCGCGGAACCGGGGTGAAATTGAGCTGAATAACCACGAGTTGATCGTCGGCCTTGCGTGCATAACTGAGTAATGAATCATCAGCATTGTCACAATCAATCCACTGAAAACCCTGTTCGCTGAAATCATTATAATGCAGGGCAAGCTGACTGCTGTGCAGTTTGTTCAGATCCCTTATCAGAGCATTCATTCCCTGGTGTTCAGCCTGATCGAGCAAATGCCAGTCAAGTGATGCATCAAAATTCCATTCACCGTATTGTGCGAACTCATTGCCCATGAATGTGAGTTTCTTGCCGGGGTATGTGAACTGGTAGGTATACAGTAAACGCAGGTTGGCAAAGCGTTGCCAGCTATCACCGCTCATTTTATTAATCATCGAACCTTTGCCATGGACGACTTCATCGTGAGAAAAGGGCAGGACAAAATTCTCGGTAAAGGCATACAGCATACCGAAGGTTAGATCGTGGTGGTGATAGCGTCGATGGATCGGATTTTTTGAAGTGTATTGCAAAGTGTCGTGCATCCAGCCCATGTTCCATTTCATGCTGAATCCAAGCCCACCCATGTCAACTGGCCGTGTTACCTGCGGCCAGGAGGTGGATTCTTCGGCGATGATGCAAGTGCCCGGTTGTTCTGTGTGGGTGACGATATTCAGATGTGTCAGGAAGTGAATGGCATCCAGATTTTCTCGACCACCGTACTTGTTTGGAACCCAGTCATTTTCTTCACGTGAGTAGTCAAGATAGAGCATTGAAGCCACAGCATCTACACGCAGCCCGTCGAGGTGCATATCTTCCAGCCAGAACATGGCGCTGGCAATGAGAAAATTTCGTACCTCATTGCGACCATAATTGAATATGTAGGTACCCCAGTCACGGTGTTCCCCCAGTCTTGGGTCAGCATGTTCATACAGGGGCGTGCCATCAAAGCGGGCAAGGGCAAAATCATCTTTGGGGAAATGTCCTGGTGCCCAGTCGAGTAACACGCCAATATTATGCAAATGGCAATAGTCAACAAAATAGCGGAAATCATTGGGTGTACCGAAGCGGCTGGTCGGGGCGAAATAGCCGGTAGTCTGGTAACCCCAGGAGGCATCCAGCGGGTGTTCGGTAACCGGCAATAATTCGATGTGTGTGAAACCCAGCTCAGTGACATATTCAACAAGCTGTTTTGCCAGTTCCCGGTAATTTAGAAACTGTCCGGATTCATCGCGTCGCCAGGAGCCAAGATGGACTTCATAAGTAGACATAGGTTCATGCAGCCAGTCGTGTTCGCGACGATTCTGCATCCACTGGTTATCCTGCCATTTATATTCGTTAGCCTGGGTTGTCAGAGCAGCAGTGCCGGGACGTAGTTCATAGCGCCGCGCGTATGGATCAGTTTTCAGGAAAACTTGCTGACTATGACGATTGCGAATTTCGTATTTATAGTGGGCATCGCTGCCAAGGCCTGGAATGAATAATTCCCATATTCCGCTGCCACCTCTTGCGCGCATGGAATGACGGCGGCCATCCCAGTGGTTCCAGTCGCCGACAACACTGACTCTTTCGGCATTCGGTGCCCAGACGACAAAGCTGATTCCTTTGATTTTCTGGATAGTACGTTCATGCGCGCCAAGAAAGTGATGTGCATGATGATGGCGGCCTTCAGCAAACCAATGCATGTCAACATCAGCGACAACAGGTGGAAAGCAATAAGGATCGTAATCGAGCCATTTAACGCCATCGTTGTCTTTCCAGCTTAATTGGTAGATATCTGGCAGACTGTTATTGGCAAAACTGCCTTCAAAAAAATCTGTGCCTTCGATTCGGCTCAAGAAATCACCGGTTTCAGCGATACTTACCGTGGATGCTGTAGGCAAATAGGCGCGAACTATGGTTGAATCACCTTTGCTGTGTCGACCCAGTACTTCGAAAGGATCGTGATGCCTGGCTTCAATGATCCGGATGAGGGCTTCTGAGAGGTTGGCGGGAGTAGATAATGATCGATGATGCGTCATTGTTTGATATATATCGTCTTGAGTTGATGAAAAAAATTTTATGATAATGCTATGGATGGTACCATAAGCGGCGTTAACAGGCGCTTCTGTAATTATCTTTATGCTGCGAAATAATCAAGGAGAAAGCAGTAATGAAAACTTCCCAGTCTGCGCGATTTGTCAGTCGCCTGACACGCGATACCCTGGCACTGGTTCTGGCCGGTGGCCGTGGTTCCAGGCTCAAGCAATTGACTCTTTGGCGAACCAAACCGGCTGTGCCCTTTGGTGGTAAATTCAGGATTATTGATTTTCCACTATCCAATTGCATTAACTCGGGTATACGCCGAATCGGTTTGCTGACGCAGTATAAAGCGCATTCCCTGATTCAGCACATTCAGCGTGGCTGGGGATTTCTGAGTGGTGAATTTGGCGAGTTTGTCGAGCTGTTACCGGCTCAGCAACGTATTGAGTCTTCCTGGTATACCGGAACGGCAGATGCGATCTATCAGAATATAGATATTATCCGATTGCACAATCCTGAGTATGTGCTGATTCTTGCCGGAGATCATATCTATAAGATGGACTATGGTCCAATGCTGGCGCGGCATGTTGAGTCGCGAGCGGATATGACCGTCGGCTGTATCGAAGTCAGTACCGAACAGGCGCGCGAATATGGTGTGATGACGGTTGACGAAGAAAGCCGCGTCACCGAATTTAATGAGAAGCCAGCCAATCCACAGTCGCTTCCCGGCAAAACGGATACGGCGCTTGCTTCCATGGGTATTTATGTTTTCAATACCAGTTTCCTGATAGAGCAACTCATCAAGGATGCTGATTGCAGTACATCAAGCCATGACTTCGGCCATGATATTATTCCATCGATTATCGATCGATACCGTGTCTATGCGTATCCTTTTCGTGATGAATCAGGCGGTGAACAGGCATACTGGCGTGATGTGGGAACGGTTGACGCATTCTGGAAAGCGAATCTAGAATTGATCGGAGTGACACCGGAGTTGAATTTATACGATGACGAATGGCCGATCTGGACCTATCAGGAGCAGTTGCCACCGGCTAAATTTGTCTTTGATGATGATGATCGTCGGGGTATGGCGGTTGATTCCATGGTTTCTGGCGGCTGTGTCGTTTCCGGGGCTACGGTGCGGCATTCTCTGTTATTTTCCAATGTCAGAGTCGATTCCTACGCTTACCTGGAAGACGCTGTTGTCTTGCCTGATGTGATAATAGGTCGTGGTGCACGTCTTAAAAAAGTGGTTATTGATAAGGGTTGTCAGATACCGGCCGATCTTGTGGTAGGGGAAGATCCCGAAGAAGATGCCAAACGGTTTGTTATCACGCCGAATGGCGTTGTATTGATAACACCAGAGATGCTGGGTCAGGAGTTGCATTATGTCCGATAACGCTGAATTACATGTGGTGCTGTGCTGGCATATGCACCAGCCTCAGTATAAAGATCTGTTGACGGGTGAATATCAGCTACCCTGGACATATCTCCATGCCATGAAAGACTATATAGATATGGCTGCCCACATTGAGTCAACGCCTGAAGCGAAGGCAGTGGTCAATTTTGCTCCTGTTCTGCTCGATCAGCTGGCAGATTATAAAGAACAGGTGAGTCAGTTCCTGTTGCATGGCGAAGAAATCAGAGATCCTTTACTTGCCGCATTGGTTTCGCCCAACATGCCCAATGCCCCGGAAAAACGTTTTGAGCTTATGCAAAGTTGTCTGCGGGTGAACCGCAGCCGAGTGATTGACCGTTTTCCGGCATTTTCACGTTTATCCAGTCTTTCGGACGTCTATGATGACCGACCTGAGGATGCTTGCTATGCCAGCGATCAGTTTCTGATCGATTTGCTGGTCTGGTATCACCTTGGCTGGATGGCGGAAACGGTTCGTCGCCATGATGTACGAGTGACTCGGTTGCAGGAAACGGCGCGCGATTATTCAATGGAAGAACGCCGTGAGTTGTTGGTGCTGATTGGAGAATTACTCGATGATGTGATTGATCGCTATCGACGACTGGCGGAGCAGGGCAAGATCGAGTTGTGTATGACACCCTATGCACATCCTATCATGCCGT
The DNA here is from genome assembly GCA_036480335.1 of Gammaproteobacteria bacterium. Lineage (GTDB taxonomy): Bacteria > Pseudomonadota > Gammaproteobacteria > DSM-19610 > DSM-19610 > JAZGER01. Next base: position 49,322 of record JAZGGH010000139.1, read on the forward strand.
TGTTACTGGATATTGGCAGTGCCCGTGAAGCCATGCCCGATGTGCCACTGCCAGATATTGAGGATTATCCCGGTGGTCGTGAGCGTTCTCACTGGCATATGCGCAAAGGCCTCGAATCGTTTGAAAAACACTTTGGTCGTAAGCCTACTGGTTGCTGGCCTGCAGAGGGCGGCGTAAGTCGGCCAGCATTGGATTTGATCAGTGAATACGGCTTTCGCTGGACGGCAACTGGCGAAACCGTTTTGCGCAACAGTTTGAATAAATACGTCGGTGAATGGGAATCCGCCGCCGATGATGCGGTGAATAAACCTTACTGCCTGCCAGATAACAAAATGCCCTGTTTTTTTCGGGATGATGTGATGTCCGATGAAATAGGTTTTACCTACCACACCTGGCATGCTGACGATGCTGTTAACAATTTTATTCATCGTCTGGAAGAGATTGCCAATTCTTATACGGATGAAAAACTGGTGCTGCCCATTATTCTGGATGGTGAAAATGCCTGGGAGCATTACCCGGAAAATGGCTATTACTTCCTCAATACCCTGTATGAAAAACTGGCGGCACATCCCTATCTGAAACTGTCTACATTCAGTGAATGCCTTGATGCGGGTGTTGAGCCGAAATCATTGCCAGGTATGGTCAGTGGTTCCTGGGTCTACGGTACATTTTCAACCTGGATTGGTGATCGTGACAAGAATCGTGGCTGGGAAATGCTGGTTGATGCCAAACTGGCTTTTGATCGAATCATGGCTGACAAAAGCTTGAGTGCTGAGCAAACTGAACTGGCGGAAATACAGATGTCGATCTGTGAAGGATCTGACTGGTTCTGGTGGTTTGGCGATTATAATGCTTCAGATACAGTCAGTGATTTTGAAAAACTGTTTCGTTTGCATCTAAGCAATTTATATAAAACGATTGGTGTTGACGAGCCTGAATATTTGTCACATACCTTTGCACATGGCTCTGGTGATCCCTCATTGGGCGGTGTCATGCGTCACGGTCAATTGTGCGATTAATAAAAAACTAATTAGGGTATCAGTGTGACAAATCATGTTTTATCGCACCGTAGTGCGGGTGTGCTGTTGCATCCTACTTCACTGCCGGGTGTTGCTGGCAACGGAGATCTGGGAGCAGAAGCCTATCATTTTGTAGACTTTCTGGCGGATTCAGGTTTTACCCTCTGGCAGACGTTGCCATTGGGTCCAACCCACGGTGATCTTTCTCCTTACCAATGCCAGTCTGTGAATGCGGGCAGTTATAAATTAATCAATTTACAACTGCTGGCAGAACACGGTTGGTTGGCTGATCCATCGCTAAATAATTCGATGGATATCGACTTGCAGCGCAGGCAAAAACTCAGAGAGGCCTTCGCTGTGTTTATGCAGTCTGCAGTGGATGAGAAACGCAGTGAGTTTGAAGCCTTTAAACGGCAACATCAAAACTGGCTGGATGATTTTTCTCTTTATCAGGCTCTGCGTGGAGAGCACCAGAACAAGGCCTGGTTTGACTGGCCTGTCGCTTTACGCGATCGGCAGCTAGCCGCAATGGATAAGGCCAGAAAAACTCTCTCGGCTGAAATAGAGCAGGCAAATTTTGAACAGTTTGTTTTTTATCAGCAGTGGCTGGCGTTACGCCAGTATGCAAATGATAAGGGTGTTCGTTTATTTGGAGATATCCCGATTTTTGTTGCGCACGACAGCTCCGATGTCTGGGCGCACCCGGAATTATTTACCATTGATGAAGCGGGGGCTTTAATAGTTGTCGCCGGCGTTCCCCCGGATTATTTTTCCGAGACTGGTCAGCGTTGGGGGAATCCGTTGTATAACTGGGAGAACCATGCGCAGGATAATTATGCCTGGTGGGTCGACCGGATTAAAAACCAGATTGAATTATTTGACCTGTTGCGTATTGACCATTTCAGAGGTTTTGAAGCTGCCTGGGAAATATCTGCTGACGAAGAAACGGCCATGAACGGAGAGTGGGTGAAAGGGCCAGGAAAGGCATTCTTCGAACGGCTGAGACAAGTATTTGGTGAGTTGCCTCTGGTTGCTGAAGATTTAGGTGTAATCACAGACGAAGTGAATGCACTTCGCCAGGCATTTGATTTGCCGGGCATGAAAATTTTGCAATTTGCCTTTGATGGCTCCTCAGATAATCCGTATTTGCCGCATAACCATGAAAGCTTGAGTGTTGTTTACACTGGAACACATGATAATAATACCACGCGTGGCTGGTGGGCCGAATTAACAGAACAGGAACAGCATCGTATCCGGCAGTATTTTGGTCACCCGGCAGATGAGCCGCACTGGTTATTGATGCGTGCTGCATTTGCATCTGTCGCTAATCTGGCTGTTGTTCCAATGCAGGATATTCTCGGGCTTGGCGGTGAGGATAGAATGAATATTCCAGGTGTTGCAGACCATAACTGGTTATGGCGTTTTGACTGGAGCAGTGTATCTGCAGATCATTCGCGGCAATGTCGGGATATGATTCATACATACGGTAGAAACTGAACCGTGCAGAAATCTGGAGATGTACTTAATATAAACAATGGTCTGGAGCTGCCACCGGAACTCCAAAAAGTGGCTGCCTGGCGAGACTTTATACTGAGCGCATAACAGAGTAGAATGAATTGTCATGCTATAAATTAATAGATTGGGAAACAATTATGAAGTATTTTTTCACATTACTACTATTCATAAGCTCGTTAGCGAATGTAGCCACCGCAAGTATATCATTGGGTTACGGAGCCTGTGGAGCAGATTCTGCTGTGATTTGGGCAGATGAAGATGGAAAAGAAGACGGAAAAGAAGATGGTAAGGAAGGCGAGGAAGAGCCTGACTGCGAATAACTGTATATTACAAATAGACTCAAACTTAAAGGATATATTAATGAAATACAAAACTCTTGCATTCGTACTGACCTCAACCCTGATAGCGACCGGGTGTAGTACTGTTTCAAGCACGACTGATAAAATGAAATCAGTAGCGTCATCTGTAGTAAAAAAAGATAACAAGCCAGTGGGTATAACCAAAGACCTGACGTCTATTACAGTTAAACATAATGGTAAGGATGTTAAAATTGAGCGTGATCAGGATAACTCTGCAACGGTGATTCCAGCGTTTGCAAAAACCTCCAGACCCTGCCCACCATTTTGTATTCAGCCTATGGTTCTGGCTCCTGGCATAGAAACCGTTGCAGAAGTTGAAGTAATAAACTACCTGAAAGAAATGAATGCCGGTGATAGCAGTATCCTGGTTGTTGATTCGCGTACGCCTGACTGGGTAGCCAAAGGCACCATTCCTGGTGCAGTTAATATTTCCTGGACGGGTCTGAACCCTAAAAAGGGTGCAACCACTGACGGCATTATGGGTATTATGACGAATGACTTCGGCGTTAAACTGGCTGCTGGCGCTGACAGTTTTAGTGTCGATGAAGCCATTGTTGATGGTGATACCACAAAGGTCTTTGATTTCTCCAGTGCGAAAACACTGGTTCTGTTCTGTAACGGTATGTGGTGTGGCCAGTCGCCTGCCAGCATTTCAACCCTGTTGAAGTTTGGATACCCGGCTGAAAAAATGAAATGGTACCGTGGTGGTATGCAGGATTGGGCAATTCTGGGCTTGTCTACCGTCAAGTAATAAAGTTTCAACCCAAAAGAAAACGGCCATCAATGCGATGGCCGTTTTTGGTTCTCCAATCTGTTTGGGATATCAATCTACAATAAAGTGTGAACTGAGCCCACGCTTGGTAAGGTGCAGCTTGCTTTCAAAACTTCCTTAGAAGGCTCAATATATAATAATATACCGATAAAGTGGCTGTGGTGGTATCTATTGTCAAGTCGATCAAGGCTTCATGTACCACGCTTTTTATTTGATCTTTATTGGGTTACAGTACCTAATTAACCAGATTATTAATTAGAAACAGTATGTATACGACTTATTACGGTTTCAGGGAGCGGCCTTTTTCGCTGTTGCCTGATCCGGCATTTCTTTATCTTGGCAAGAAGCATCAATCTGCCTTGTCCATGTTGCTCTATAGTTTGAGTAATCAGGCAGGGTTCTGTGTGCTCAGTGGCGAAATTGGTGCGGGAAAAACCACCTTGATTCGTGAGCTCCTGAACGAGGTTGATGACGATGTCACCATTGGCCTGGTGAATAACTACAATGCGTCGGTTGCAGATTTGTTAACGAATATCCTCAATGCTTTCGATGTTGATGACGAGAACGCAACTGATGATGCGGCTCGCCAGCGGGTATTCTCGGATTTCCTGATTGAGCAATATGCCAGCAATAAACGTACCCTGCTAATTTTCGATGAGGCACAGCACCTGTCCGTTGAAATCCTTGAATCGTTGCGGATGTTATCCAACATTAATTCTGATAAAGACATGTTGTTACAGATTATGCTGGTTGGACAGAATGAGTTGCGTGAGCGTCTTCGCAATCCGGGACTTACCCAGTTTGCGCAACGGATTGTAATCGACTTTCATCTTGAAGCCCTTGATCAGCAGGAGACGACGGACTACATCCGGCATCGGATCAATGTTGTTGGTGGCTATCCTGATATGTTTTCCCGGCAGGCTTGCAATACCATCTATGCTGCCACGAATGGTATTCCCAGATTGATTAACCTGCTGTGTGATACAGCACTGGTGTATGGTTTTGGGGAAGGTAAGTCACACTTAATCAGCCAGGAAATCATCAATCAGGTAATAGAAGATCGCCAGGGTGGCAGTCTCCTGCCATTGTTTTCAGTTGATAGCAATGATATCAAAACGGATGATGATGCAGATGAGTTCGATGCGGAAACCCTAAAATGGGATGCAGAAACTTTTTCGATTGAAGAAGAGTTTGCTGATGATCCGAATAATGATTCTTCTGTCGCAGATGAAGAAAGTTTTTCTCAGTATGCCCAGGAAGCCCCTGATACTGTAGAGATAAAAAATACTGAAAGTGAACCGAAAGCTGAAGCATCACCCAGACAAAATGCTCAGCCTGAAGTTGATACGCCTGACTTAGAAGAAACACCCGCTATCGAATCATTAGAAGAAACCAGCCAGTTTGATAATGAAGTCATCAGGCATGTAGACGAACCCAGACCCGCATCAACTGAAAAAGTTACCCTTACAGGTAATTCCGGTTTTACTCCGTTCAAAAAAGAATTCATGGAAGATTCCTGGGCTGAAAATGAAGTAGCGGATCATAGTGACGATACGATAGAATTCACCACAGTCGAAAATGATATGAATTCAGCTCAAGAAGATATATCTGAAATGGATACTGAACTCTATGTTGATATCCCCGCGAAGAGGCCATCGTATATTCCGGGAATGGTCCTGGCTTTTCTCGTCGGGGTTGTTACCTATACCCTGGTGAATTATGGTGTTACCGGGGAGTGGATATGGAATACGATGGTAGCCAGCGCCGATATCGATAGCTTGAATAACCAGCGCTAGCATTCAGTTTGCTGGCGGTAGACCGATAGCCATGCCATGAGACAAGGGCAAAAAAAACGAAATTACTACCAGATATTGCAAGTTCAGCCGGATGCGCCCGACGCAATTATCCGTGCCAGCTATCGTGCTCATATGCAAACTCTGGGCATGCATCCCGATCTCGGTGGAGATGCCGAACAGGCAGCCTTACTGAATATCGCCTACCAGACTCTGATCAATCCGGATAAGCGGCGAGAATATGATCGTGCACTATTAGCAGAAGAGCTGAGTCAGCGAACAGAGCAACGCAATAAACCTCAGCCGGTCACTGCCACAACCTGTTGTCCATTTTGTCATCATTCATGTCAAAGCCAAATAGCCTCGCAGGAAAGTTTGTGTACTCGCTGCCGTAGTCCATTGTATGCCGCTAGACAGATGCAACCCGATGAGCTGCAAAGCAAGCGCGCTATTTCTCGCATTAGCAAGAATACCCCAGTCATGTTCTATACTGAATGGCCCCAGCCACAGCCGCACCAGGGCATTATCCGCGATATTTCACCTCATGGATTGCAGGTCTATGCGGCTATAGATGTTTCGCTCTCCAGTAAACTGAAGCTAGTGAATCAGAAATTCCAGGGGATAGCCGAATGCGTCAGTTGCCAGCAGGATGAAACAACGGACGGCTATCGACTGGGGCTGATATTTGTCACGCTTGCCTATCAACAGCAAACGGGTAATTTTTTGTCGATGACGATCTAGCAGGCTGTTGAAAAACCCTCATGCGGCACAATCCTGCGTTAAAAATCGGCTCAAAATACTCATGGACTGCGTGTACACTGCACTTTTTCGCCAATTTTTGCCTTGTCTTGCGCTCGCCTGAGATTTTTTCAACAATCTGCTAGCAGGCTTTTTCAACAGCTTGCTAGAGTGTTTTCTAAAAAGTCAGGGTTTCTGACTGGCAAGCCTGGCCTGCAGTATGTTTTAATTTCCCCATGTCTGATCTTCCTTATTCAATTAAACAACAGCTTCCCGATGCCAGTGCCTATTGGGTAGCACTGAGTGGTGGGCTGGATTCAAGCGTATTGCTGCATGTTCTGGCATCAATGCAGGATTCGTTGTCGGGGCCGTTAGGCGCGGTGCATGTTGATCATCAGTTGCAGGCGTGTTCGGCTGACTGGGATGAGCAGTGTCGGGTAGTTTGTGCTTCGCTTGGGATCAGATATCAAGGGTTGCAAGTGGATGTCGATACCGAGGCAAGCGCGGGTCCGGAAGCGGCAGCGCGTGATGCACGCTATGCCGCATTGCGACAGTGGTTACCAGAGAAAGCGCTATTGTTAACGGCGCATCATGAACGTGATCAGGCGGAAACGCTATTATTGCAGTTATTACGCGGTGCAGGTAGCCGGGGTTTGTCGGCGATGCCGGTGATCTCTGATTTTGCAGCAGGGCGTTTGCTACGGCCGATGCTGTTGGTTTCGCATACGCAGATCAGGGAGTATGCCGAAACTCATGCTCTGACATGGATTGAAGATCCCAGTAATGCGTCGCTGACCTTTGACCGAAACTTTCTGCGCCACCAAATTTTCCCCTTATTGCAGCAACGCTGGCCATCAACTGAGCGGCTGATGGCTCGCGCTGCCGGTCATCAGGCTGAGAGTGCCATGATCGCTGCAGAACTGGCAGATATTGATCTTGAGTCCTGCCAGATTGTTGGGCAAGAGGAATTGTCAATCATGGCGAGCAGGCGGCTATCAATGCTTCGTCAGAAAAACCTGCTGCGACACTGGATACATAAAGCCGGCTATCTGTCGCCATCGGCAGTGGTGTTAGCGCGGTTAATCAATGAAGTCATTCAGGGCAGGGAAGATGCGAAACCACTGGTGCGTTGGTCAACGGCTGAGGTTCGCCGTTATCGGGATGCTGTTTATTTGATGGAACAGGCAAATCCACCCATGCTTGAAGCCACCTATGACTGGCAACCTGATCAGACGTTGCAACTCCCGCACGGGCAATTAACGCTAGAATCCAAACCTGGAGCGGGCCTTTCCCCGAACATCCTGAAACACGGCGTAAGGGTTGGATTTCGGCAGGGTGGCGAAAAGCTGTTACCCGCTAACCGACAGCATCGACAGACACTGAAAGCCTTGTTTCAGGACGCAGGTATTCCGCCGTGGCATCGCCAGGGTTGGCCGTTAGTGTTTCAGGGGGATAGATTGATTGCGGTTGCAGGTGTTTGTGTGGTTGAAGGGTTTCAGGCGAGTGTTGGGGAATCTGGCCGGGTGTTGCGCTGGCGTCCGGACATGGGATAACTCTCTCTCATAAGTCGCTGATTCGATCACAGCAGGTCTAGCGCAAATTGCTGGTCTCTGATGTGGTTGTCTGGTGATGCAATGCAGGTTCCACTGCTTTTGCCATTGCCGTTTCATTTAATGTCTTGCCCAGAAAATGATTCACCTTTTCGGCAACTGTTTTCGGTTGAATCAGGGTTTCATGGTAGTTGATTGACAGGGTCTGGATCTTTCCTTCATGTTTTTCGAGCGTTTTCCTGATGTCAGTGATCTGTTTTTTATAGGTGCTAGCAAGCGTGAGGTCAGAAATATGTGCGCCTGTTTTACCTGATTGCACAAGCATTTTTTTCTGAGAATTGATGATCTCTGAGAGAGGCCTTTCCATGAAGATAATGCGGTATTGATAGCGAGTACCGAGTTGAGGTAATAATTGGGCAATGATTTTAATGCCTTTGCCTTTGGCATTATCGAGCCATTGAATGTCTTTCGCCATGCTTTTTACAGGTTCGTATTCGTAGTAGCCTTTTTGGTTATGTGAATCAGGCCTGCGGGTATTATCCGTTAGCAAAGAAAGTCCACCGGCTTCCAGCATTTGCATCATCATCGACGTACCCGATCTTGGTAATCCCGAAACGATAATGATTGTTTCTTCAGCCTGGATGTCTGTATCTGTTTGTAGTATGTCTTCAAAAGATATGGTGTCGGATAAGTCAGTAACTCCTTGTTCAGAAACGTCGTCGATAGAGAAGAGTGTTTGTCGATGTTTGCGAATAGTTTTGCGCGCTTCTTTGGCAAGTTGTTTGTGATGGTTTGCCATTGTCGGATTGTATAATCTGTTTTTGTAAATATACGCGAGGCGTTTGTGAGCGGCCGGAAAGAGCGGGTTCTGCTGAATTGCACGCTCTAATGCCAGGATGGCCTCCGGTATTTTTTTGCAACGATGCAGCGCAATGCCATGGAGAAAATGTGCTTTTGGATTATGAAATATCAATCCCAGTGATGTCTGTATTTCAGTAAGCGCCTGTTTGTTTTTTCGTTGTGCCAGACAGGTTTGGCACAACCCCAGGTGAGCATAAGAGTTGACAGGATCAATGGCCAGAGCCTGCTGAAAGCAGGCTTCAGCATCTTGCCAGTGTTTCAGTTTTAAATGAACATTGCCGGTGAGTTGGTGCAAGCTGGGCAGATTGTGTACCTGGACGCTTTGGGCTTTTTGTATGGTTTGCAATGCGGCTTCATACTTGCCTTCCGCCACTTGAAGTTTAGCGGTTAACCAGCGAATAGAATCGGTATTGATGCCGGCTTTTTTTAACAGTTTCACATAGGCTTTTCGCTCGTCGGGAGAAGTATCCTGAATGGTCTTTCCTTCCGCTTCCAGTTTGTTGTTAATGGCTGCCAGCTCATTGGTGGCTTCTTCTGCATACCGTTTTTTGTTGGCGATTAATGCGGTCAATGTTGTGGCAGCTTCACTGACCAGATCCATGGATAGATAACAGTCAAATAATTTCACAGCAAATCGGCTTTCATCAGGATTATTAGACAGCAAGTCCCTGAACAAAATAGCCGCTTTATCGAATTGCTGTGCATCCATATAGTCTCTGGCTAAATTATAATTGAGTTCTCTCACTGTATTTGATACGACGAGCTTCTGGTCAGTATCAACAGAATCAATGTAACCAAGGTCAATGAGTTGTTGAAGCGCCTCGTGATTGTCGACAGGAGCTACATGCAGTTCGTCAGGCAGTTCGCCGGTATCACCCGATATGCTGTCCCAGGAATCAATGTATTCCGGCTCCACTGGCGTATTGAAAGCATTCAATAACGGTTTACCATCCATGTCTCGTCCGAGTGGCAAACCCAGTAATGTGAGGACGGTTGGGGTGATATCAAGCAAGCTTGCACCAAACACCAGATCGTCATGTTTGATGCCAGGCCCACAGGCAGCAAATATTCCAAATGGCCGGTGTTCTGATGCAGGCCCAGCAGGTTCATTGGGTAACTGTCGTGGCCGTAAGTGATCGGGATGAAAGCCATGATCGGAGACAATGATAATGGTGGTGTCGTCTCCAGCAAGTTGCATATATGTTCCCAGCATCAGGTCATGAAACTGGTAGGCACCGTTGATGACGTCTTTATAAATTTCATAGTCAGTTTCAGAAACCCACTCCAGGCGAGGCGGGTGATAACGCATGAAGCCATGACAGAAGTGATCAATAGCATCAAAATAAACACCCATGAAATTCCAGGGTTCGAGTTGCATGATCGCTGTCGCTGCCGCATGTACTGATGCACATTCGGCGAGTAGCTTGGCGACAGTGCCGATTCTCCGATCAGTCTTCTGGTCAACTTTATGCGCTAGAGGTACAAAAGGTAAAATTTGTTCGGCCTCAAGTTCGCCTGGATGTATCCGGAGTTCGGATAGCGGTTTAATTAGCTGTGGTGGGTGAATGTCTTCATGTGATAGTGGCCAGTCAGCACCACGTTTGCCCGTAGTCTGATGGTAATGGTTGGAAACCATGACACCGTTGATTGGCTCCACAGGGCGACTTGGCCACCAGCCGATGACGTTCGACTTAAGGCCATTCTGGTTTAGAATGTTCCAGATTGCTTTGGTTTTTCTTCCCAGTGAGGTAATCGGCCGGATTCCACCCGTTTGTGGATCTGGCTCGGTAAAACCGTGAATGCCATGTTTTCCGGCGCGTTTTCCCGTTGCGATTGAGGTCCAGAGCATTGGAGACAATACAGGGTATAAGGTTGCCAGATTGCCCATAACGCCTCGTGATACGAGGCGTTCCAGGTTTGGCATCTTGCCTTCATCCATCAAAGGACTGATTATTTTCCAGTCTGCTGCATCCCAGCCTATAAGAAGGACTTTCTCTGTCAGTGGGGCAGACATAAATCAGTGCTTGTGAACTGGATTTCTACAAGCAAAGTGCACAACACGCTATCGTGGAGAGATCGATGCTTTGCGTTTGGAGCGCCAGCCAGTGACGCCTAGCGCGCCAAGTCCAAGCAATGTTAATGGCAGGGCTGCGGGAAGCGGAACAGCTGAGGTTGCACCTGCCCGAATGCCAACACCTGCCGTGTTTTCAAAAGCCCATTCTTGAATGGTCACGTCGCCTGCACTCACATCCATGTTAATTCGTGCCCAACCAGCGAGTTCGTCATTGCTGGAATCCGTGAAGACAAACCCGATAATGCCGTCTTCCTGATCGTTGAAATCCTGCGCGACCAGCTCATTGCCGTTTACAAAACCATCAGGCTGATCTCGTAACAGGAAGGCACCAGCGCCATTGAGTTCATGAGGAGCGCCAATGGCATTTTCTACTAGTGTATTCGCAGGTAAATTTGCGAGCCTGGGACTGGCGGGATCAAGATTAAAGACTAGCTTGTTAGTGCCTGAGCCTTTTACTCCCATATCTGTTTGGTAAACAGTAATAAAGCCCGCTCCGCCTGTGCCTAATCCGTAGCTGGATTGGGTTGAGAAAGTAGACTTGTCATGAAACAGAGTAAAATCAACCGTCCCATCATTATCAATATCCCACTCAACGTCATTGCCGGTAATATTGCTCGAAAAGGAGTTTGAGGTGTCAAAGTGTGTGATAGCAGCCTGGCCAGTCGCAGGCAATATCGCCAATGCAGATACGGATGCTGTAACCAGAGAGATTTTTTGGCTGCAAGATAACGTGGCGTGTTTACCTGGAGTTTTGTGTTCCATGATTACCGTCCTGTTTTTATGTCAGAAAGATCTTGAATCAAGACTACCCCAGACGTTTGATTTTTGCAATTAGACTATCTAATACATAATAACGTTATATTCTAATTTTGAGACGTTCCTGGCTGGGTAGGCGTTAGCGAACAAATTTTGTGTACAACACACTGCATCTCCTGGTTTCGGCATCGGTACCAGCATGTCGGAATCATTGCGTATTCGGGAAGGTGAATGGGCGCATGTTTACTTATGTTGATTGTTTTTTAATGGTATAAATTTCAATGCTTCTCGAGTGGTTTTTAGGCTGGTTCTTTAAGCATAGATAACTTAATTCTAGCCCCTGGATTTTTAGGGGCTAAAAAATTAATAACAAATGAGGTCATATGAAAAATTTTAATCCATTGAAATATATGCTATGCCTGTCAACACTATTATGGAGTACGACAGGTTTTTCAGATGTGAAATTACTGCCCCCTGCAGGCAATAAAATCTATTTTTCTGCTAATCCGGGATTCGTCAACGAAGATCAGATCGTAAAACAAAAAATAACGGAATTTAACAACAAAGCCGGTAAAAAAATTGTCTGGGCATATTTTTCAAATCACTGGGTTAATGGTATTCATTATCCTGCGACGGGTATTCAGAAAATTATTGATACAGGGACAATCCCTTTTGTCAGGATGATGCCTGCTAAATTCATAAACTATGATGTGTGTGAGCAAATATTGTCACCGGCTTATAACGAAGCAAATTTGCGCAAATGCGATGCTCTGAAGTTGCCGGGTACTGTTTATACTCTGAAAAAAATAGTTAGTGGTGACTTTGATCGCGAGCTGGAAAAATGGGCCGATGATGCAAAGGCCCAATATAATCGGGACCCCAAAAAAACACCTCTGCTGATTGATTTCGGGCCTGAGATGAATGGTTACTGGTTTGCCTGGGGAGGCGCGCATCAAAGTCCACAGGATTTCAAGAATGCCTACAGGCACATTATTGATCTATTCAAGCGTCGTGGTGTAAAGCATGTGACCTGGTTTTTCCACCCGGATTTGTCAGTTAGCCATCTTCACCGAGCCTATTTTGATCCGAAGTTATATTATCCGGGTGATGATTACATTGACTGGATCGGTTTCAGTCTTTATGGCGCACAATCAATCCATGATGGCTGGAAAAATTTCAGCGATGCCCTGAATACAAATTACAATCGATTTTCGACAATCAGTGCGACTAAACCATTGGCAATTCTGGAATATGCGGTCACCGATTTTCATGCTGATGGAACAAAATCTGACTGGCTCCGAAAAACATTCTCCAAATTTCGTACTGAAGGCCGCCTCAAGGCCGTTTCATACTGGAATGAAAAGGCGATCAATTGGCCGGGATCGCATCTGGAGATTGATTCCTCCCCAACGAGTTTGAGAATATTCCGTAATCTGGCTGCAAATCCTCAATTTGTATCAAAACCCGTTTTAGGTGGAGCAGGCGGTGGAGGTGGGAATGTCTTTGCAGGTATTTCCCCGACAGGCCAGGTATCTGACTCGATCCAGTTTATCTGGAACGCAAAAGCGGGAACAGTGAATTATGAACTTGTTTATGGCCGGGGTAATCAGACGCCGGTGGCTATTGATTTACTGCCGTCAGATCTCGGTTGTGCGGGGTCAGCAACCTGTACTTATGCGTTGCCTTCAGCTCTGGCTGATGGGCAGGGTTATTACTGGTATGTCGCAGCCTATGATTCAGCCTGGAACCTGCTCGGAAAAATAGACAGACTTAATTTTTCTGTCTCTTCGTCATCGCCTGCAGGCAGTGGCATATTGGGTGATTATGTCTGGTCTGATCAGAATGGCAATGGCAGGCAGGACAGTACCGAGTCAGGTCTGGCGAATGTCACCATCCATCTGCAAACCTGTGATGGCAGCCCCCTGACTTCCATAACTTCTGCTAACAATGGTGCTTATGCTTTCAGCAATCTTGCGCCAGGGCGTTATCAGATGCAGTTTGTATTGCCAGCAGGGCATAGCTTTAGCTCGGAAAAAGCGGCTGGAAATTATCGTCTGGATAGTAATGCTAATGTCAGTACGGGTCTTAGCCCCTGCTATTCCGTTGCAAAAGGACAAAAACGAAAGGCTGTAGATGTAGGCATGGTGCCTGGAAGCGATACAGCAGATAACATTACGTTGAAGAACGCGATTTACTTCAGAAGCAGCAGAAAATTGTGGATCAGGGCGGTATCGGATGCGACACCCGCCGGTTCATCAGGTATCACGGTCTCAATGAAGATCAATGGTGTTGAAACCCGTCTCGGACAGATTGGTTGGAAAGCCGCAAAAGGTGTTTACCAGCAAGTATTTCTGAATGTCGCACAACCGGATTCAATTATCCTGCGCAGTGGTCAGGGTGGGGTAGTCAGTGGATCGGTTATCATTAAATGATATCCGCTATAAGAATCAATACCTGTATATACACAAACTAAGGAAATAGAAATGCACACCAAAACTCTACTCAAACTGGCTAGCTCAGCACTGGTCATGCTGGTATTCAACCCGGTACAGGCTGACCTCTATCGCTACACAATGTCGGGTCAATTCAACTTCGACTATGGTGACCCATATAGTTTAGAAGAGGAAGTTATATCCGTATACGATCCTCAAACCGGCGAGGACATAGAAGACCATGCTTATTATGTAAGTTATGGCAGTGATGCAAATTTGGGTGAATTTACACTCACTTTTACGTTGGATGACAGCATAGCTGCGGATAATAGCGCCGCAACACGTTTTCCTAACGCGATTACGGACATGGAAATCTCTCTCGAAAGAACCTACAGCAGTGAACGGACCATATCCTTTAATCCTTTGACAGCACACCAATTTAACAATCCATCGAATGATCGATTATACATATCTGCCGAAAGCTTTTTTGGTGGTGGTGACATATCGGGAGCCCATCCCAGCTTGACTGTTAATAATGATAGTGGTTATCCGGCTAACCTTCCTTTATCGTCCGCAAGTGTCACTCTGCAAGACTATGGTAACAGTCTGCTTAGCGATACGTATTCCGGGCTTGTGGCCTTTGAAGATGAATTTTCTCAATCGGGTGACTGGGCGCTCATTACCCTGGACTGGGACTATTTTCATCCCTACGAAACAAACGTCTCTATCCGCACGGAGGCGGCTATTACCAGTATCCAACGCACAGCAGTCGTTCCACTGCCGGCTGCTGTCTGGCTCTTTGCATCCGGACTGATGGGATTGATTGGCTTGTCTCGGCATAAGAAGATTTATAATTAAGAGCAAAACGTGGCTTCTCTGATATGTGCGTGTAGGACAAAATGACTATTTTCCCTGCACGTACGGTCTTGAAGAAGACCATGGATGAAAGCAGGCATTTCTGGCAGCGGGTAAATAATCGGCTTGCCAGGGAGAATATATCAATTTCACTGTCGCCTGATGGAAACAGTCTGATTGCCTATCTGGGCGTCTTTGCGGATTGTTCTGGCAGACACTTTCTGATAGTCTAATTTCCCGTCTGGATATCTTTATTCTCCCTGTTTTCGGAGTCGCATGGCCCGCTTTATATTTATTACTGGAGGCGTTGTATCTTCCCTTGGAAAGGGCATTGCAGCGGCCTCTCTCGGTGCATTGCTTGAGGCGCGTGGCCTCAAGGTAACGATGCTCAAACTCGACCCTTATATCAATGTTGATCCCGGTACCATGAGTCCATTTCAGCACGGTGAGGTTTTTGTCACTCAGGACGGTACAGAAACCGATCTCGATCTGGGCCATTATGAGCGTTTCATCGATACCACGATGTCTCAGGTCAATAATTTCACCACCGGCCAGATTTATGAAGAGGTTATTCGCAAGGAGCGGCGGGGTGATTATCTGGGCGGTACGGTACAGGTTATTCCCCATATTACCGATGAAATGAAGCGCTGTATTCTGCTCGGTGCAGAAGGCTATGACATCGCCATGGTGGAAATCGGTGGTACGGTTGGTGATATCGAGTCACTGCCTTTCATGGAAGCGATTCGTCAGCTCGGTGTGGAACTAGGGCATGGTAATGCGCTGTTCATGCACCTGACTCTGGTACCCTATATTGCTGCATCCGGTGAGATCAAGACCAAGCCAACCCAGCATTCTGTCAAGGAGTTGCGTTCTATCGGTATTCAGCCGGATATTCTTATTTGCCGCGCAGATCGACCGTTACCGGCAGAAGAGCGCCGCAAGATTGCACTGTTTACCAATGTGCAGGAACGTGCAGTTATTTCGGCCGAGGATGTCGACAGTATCTATAAAATACCGATGCGTTTACATGAACAGCATCTTGACGACATCGCTATAGAACTGTTGAATCTGGATGTTGGGCCTGCCAATCTGGATAGCTGGAAATCTGTTGTTCAGCGTCTTGAGAACCCAAAGCATGAAGTCACTGTTGCCATGGTGGGTAAATATGTCAATCTGACAGAATCTTATAAATCCCTCTCCGAGGCGCTGATTCACGCAGGTATAAAAACGGAGACACGAGTTAAGATTCTTTACGTTGATTCCGAACTAATTGCCACAGAAGGTCTGGAGGTGCTTGATCGGGCTGATGCGATCCTGGTGCCGGGTGGTTTTGGTGAGCGCGGTATTGAAGGCAAGGTTATGGCTGTGCGTTATGCGCGCGAACACAAGATTCCCTATCTGGGTATTTGTTTAGGTATGCAGGTGGCGGTCATTGAGTTTGCTCGCAATGTTGCCGGCCTGATGGATGCACAAAGCACTGAATTCAATGCTGATACACCACATCCGGTTATCGCCCTGATTACCGAATGGCAAGAGCATGATGGCACTGTGGAAACGCGCGATGAAAATACCGATCTGGGCGGCACGATGCGTCTGGGTGGGCAGCAATGCCAGTTGATGCCCGGCACACTGGCGCATGATATTTACGGCCAGGATGTGATTGTTGAGCGTCATCGCCATCGCTATGAGTTTAATAATCAATATCGCCAACCGCTGGAAGAGGCGGGCCTGACCGTTTCCGGCGTATCCGTTGATGGCAATCTGGTTGAAATGATTGAACTGAAAGATCATCCCTGGTTCCTGGCATGTCAGTTTCACCCCGAGTTCACTTCAACACCGCGTCGTGGACATCCTTTGTTCAGCAGTTTTATCCGTGCGGCATTACAGCGGCATCAGGATAGACAGGCCCAGTCAGAAAATGTGGCTTCAGGTATTGCTGCGCAATAATCCCCAGTTTGAAATGTATTATTAAGGATTTAATATGAAATTATGCGGGTTTGAGGTTGGTTTGGAATCACCTTTTTTTCTGATAGCAGGGCCTTGCGTCATTGAATCAGAAGCCATGGCGATGGAAACATCGACTCAGTTAAAAGCGATTACCGCTGAGTTGGGTATTCCCTTTATTTACAAGTCTTCATTTGACAAGGCGAACCGTTCCTCTGCCAGTAGTTTTCGCGGGCCGGGAATAGAAGAGGGTTTGCGGATTTTACAAAAAGTGAAAGATGAAGTGGGTGTGCCGGTATTAACGGACGTACATGAAGACACGCCGCTGGATGAAGTGGCCAGTGTGGTTGACGTGCTGCAAACCCCGGCCTTTTTATGCCGACAGACCAATTTTATCCAGAATGTGGCGCGTCAGGGCAAACCGGTCAATATCAAGAAAGGCCAGTTTCTCGCGCCCTGGGATATGGGCAATGTGGTCGACAAGGCACGCGCTGCAGGTAATGATCAGATTATGGTGTGTGAGCGCGGTGCATCGTTCGGTTATAACAATCTGGTATCAGACATGCGTTCTGTGGCAGCAATGCGGGCAACCGGTGCGCCAGTGGTATTTGATGCCACGCATTCCGTGCAGTTACCGGGTGGTCAGGGCAATGTTTCAGGTGGGCAGCGTGAGTTTGTACCCGTGCTGGCAAGAGCGGCTATGGCTGCGGGTATTTCGGGTATCTTTATGGAAACACATCCAACCCCAGAAACCGCATTGAGCGATGGACCAAATGCCTGGCCGCTGTCACAGATGAAAGCGCTGCTGGCAACACTTAAGGCGATTGATGAAACAGTGAAAGCAGAGCCTTTCGCTGAATCTTCTTTACTATAAACCTGGCTGAATTATTCAAAATATTTTTTAACGGAGTTATTTGATGTCTACTATTTCCGAGGTGCGGGGCAGAGAAATTCTTGATTCCCGTGGTAATCCGACTGTTGAAGCGGATGTGTTGTTGTCTTCTGGTGCAATGGGGCGTGCAGCGGTTCCTTCCGGGGCGTCTACAGGTGTTCGTGAAGCGGTGGAATTGCGCGACGGTGATAAGAGTCGTTACCTTGGCAGAGGCGTTAGCAAGGCGGTTGCCAATGTTAATGGTGAAATTGTAGCCGCTGTTAAGGGCATGGATCCCGAGGATCAGCAGGCGCTGGATAAGAAATTGATAGAGCTGGATGGTACTGATAACAAGAGCCGTCTTGGTGCGAATGCCACACTGGCTGTTTCACTGGCTGCCGCACAGGCAATCGCAGCAGAAAAGAATATCCCGCTATACCAGCATCTGAAAGCGGATGGTCCGTACCAGATACCCGTTCCGATGATGAATATCATCAATGGTGGCGCACATGCGAATAACAGTGTTGACCTGCAGGAATTCATGATTCTGCCGGTGGGTGCCCCGAGTCTGACAGAAGCGGTGCGTTATGGCGCTGAAGTGTTTCATGCGCTGAGTAGTGTGTTGAACAAGCAGGGGCTGAATACAGCGGTGGGTGATGAAGGCGGTTTTGCACCGGATCTGTCATCCAATGAAGCCGCTATTGAGGTGATTCTCGAAGCGATTAGCATTGCAGGTTTTACCGCAGGTAAGGATATTTATCTGGGGCTGGATGCTGCCAGCTCCGAGTTTTATCGCGATGGTCAATATCATCTTGATTCCGAAGGCAAGTCATTCTCGGCAGAACAGTTTGTTGATTATCTGGCCAACTGGGTTGATCAGTACCCGATCATTTCCATTGAAGATGGTATGGCGGAAGACGACTGGGAAGGCTGGGCTATTATCACGAATAAACTAAAATCAAAAGTGCAACTGGTAGGTGATGATCTGTTTGTGACGAATACGAGTATTTTGCAGCGTGGTCTGGACGACAATATTGCCAATTCCATTCTCATTAAACCGAACCAGATTGGTACGCTAACGGAAACCATGGCTGCGATCAAAATGGCTACTGATGCCGGCTATACGGCGGTGGTTTCTCATCGCTCAGGTGAAACCGAAGATGTCATCATTGCTGATATTGCCGTGGGCAGTTCGGCGACCCAGATTAAAACCGGTTCCCTGTCACGTTCAGACCGCGTTGCCAAATATAACCGTCTGATCAGAATCGAAGAAGAGCTTCAGTCGAGCGCCTCTTATCCTGGCATGGCTGCGTTTAATGGCCTGGGGTAAGAGCTATGCCTGTTGCTGCTGTCCGTGCATGGATCATTCTGTTACTGGGATTGTTGCTGATCTTCCAGTACCGACTGTGGGTGGGTGACGGCAGCTTTGCAGAAGTCTGGCAGTTGAAGCAGCAGATTGATATTCAAAAAGAAGCTAACGACACACAGCAGGAACAAAACCAGGCCTTGCAGGCTGAAGTGCTGGATTTAAAGCAGGGGCAAGCGGCAATTGAAGAACGCGCCAGGGAAGAGCTGGGTATGATTCGGGATGATGAAACCTTTTACCAGATCATTGAACCCTGAACCGCACACTATCTGGGCAGTCATCCCTGCTGCGGGTATTGGTAGCCGTATGCAGGCCGATGTGCCCAAGCAATATCTGACTATCCGCGGCAGATCCATCCTTGCTCGCAGCATCGACAGTCTACATGCCGTTTCAGCCATTACCGGCGTTGTGCTGGTGGGAGAGCCATCGCAATGGCCAGATGATGTCTCAGATGCACTGAATGGTAAGCCCTGGATGACAACGGTGGGTGGTGTTGAACGCTGCCATTCGGTGCTCAACGGTTTACGCTATCTTTCTGAACAACTTGACGATCCTGCGCAGTTGAGCGTATTAGTGCATGATGCGGCGCGGCCCTGTGTGCGGGTTGATGATATTTTACGACTGATAGACGCTGTCGGTGATCAGGCTGATGGAGGCATCCTTGGTGTGCCGGTATCGGATACGCTTAAACAGTCTGCACAGGCCGGAAATGATAAAAAAATCATTGGAAAAACCATTGACCGATCTGTCTTATGGCAAGCACAAACACCACAGTTTTTTAAATTAGTTTTATTAGCCGATGCCCTTGAAGCAGCACTGCAGCAAGATAAGCAGGTGACGGATGAGGCTTCAGCGATGGAGCTGGCTGGATATCATCCGCAGCTCGTTGAGGGGCATGCGGATAATATCAAAATCACCCGGCCGGAAGATCTGGCAATGGCGGAATTTTTTCTACAGCAGCAGGGGCGTTTATGAGAGTCGGACAGGGCATTGATGTACATGCATTTGCAGCAGGTGACCATGTCATGCTGGCCGGTGTGCGTATCCCGTATACGAAAGGTCTGATTGCGCACTCTGATGGCGATGTATTGCTGCATGCTTTGTGTGATGCATTGCTGGGTGCTGCCGGTCTGGGTGATATTGGCCGACATTTTCCGGATAGTGATGTGCGCTATAAAAATATCGATAGCCGAAAGTTGTTACGCGCCAGCTACCAGAAGGTCTGTGATCAATCGCTGCGATTGGTGAATGCCGATCTGACCGTTGTTGCCCAGGCACCGCGACTGGCGGATCACGTCGAATCGATGTGCCAGTGTGTTGCTGATGATCTGGGCGTTGACAGAGCGCTCATTAATATCAAGGCAACGACAACAGAGCATTTGGGTTTTACCGGCCGGGAAGAGGGCATCGCGGCCTTTGCTGTTGTGTTGCTGGATAGTGAGTAAACACTTGCTGAGTCTTGATGATGTCTGGCTTGATTTACCCTATGCCTGGGGCGGCCCGGCCGGGCAAGGCTTGTTAAGAGCTGAGCCTGAAGACTTTCAGGTCATCGAGGAACCGATCACCTTGCCAGAAGGTGAAGGTGAACACCTGTGGTTACATATCCGTAAACGCAATGCCAACACCGATTGGGTCGCTGGCCGTCTTGCCCGCATAGCGGGCGTAAAACCTTTTGCTGTCAGTTATGCGGGCATGAAAGACCGCCATGCGGTGACAACACAGTGGTTTTCATTGCACCTGCCCGGCAAGCCGGATCCAGATTGGCCAGATACCACCGAAGAAGATTTTGAAATACTGGACAGCGCACGACATACGCGCAAATTGAAACGCGGGGGTTTGAAATTCAACCGGTTTCGATTGCGGCTACGTGAAGTTCAGGGTGATAGAGAGCACATCAATGAGCGACTGCAGCAATTGCAGCAGGGCGGTGTGCCGAATTATTTTGGCAACCAGCGTTTTGGCCGCAATGGTCAGAATCTGGTGCAGGCTTTGCGGTTGTTCAGTAATCCATCATCCAGATTACCAAGAGCAAAAAAAAGCATCTATCTTTCTGCTGCCCGCTCCGCTATTTTTAATCGCATACTGGCAGCGCGCCTCGAAGAGGCAAGCTGGAATATTCCGAAACAGGGTGAGGCCTGTCAACTGGATGCAAAATCAGCCTGCTTTGTAGCCGATGCTATTGATGATGATATTCGGCAGCGAATCCGAACACTCGAAATTCATCCCACTGGCGCTCTGTGGGGGCGTGGAGAATTGTTGGCAATCGGTGAGGCAAGACAGTTTGAATCTGCAATTGCCGAATCGCTGGTTGACTATTCTCAGGGGCTAGAGAAAGCTGGCCTGGAACAGATGCGCCGCGCGTTACGAATTTCTCTGTCTGATCTGCGCTACCAGTGGCTTAATGCGACGGTGCTGGAACTGGAATTCAGCCTGTTTCCTGGCAGTTATGCAACCACAGTATTGCGAGAGGTGCTGGATACCCATGAGCGCACTGACTGATATTCAAACACGCATCAAAAATGCGGCTGCAATTGCTGGACATAATCCTGCTGATATTCGTTTAATTGCCGTTTCCAAGACTCGATCACTACAGGCAGTTAAGGCATTAGCAGCAGAAGGGCAGATAGACTTCGCTGAAAACACCGTTCAAGATGCGGAAACAAAAACCCCGTTTTGCAATGAACTGAGCTGGCATTTTATTGGTCACCTGCAATCAAATAAAACAAAATATATTCCAGCCCTGTTCGACTGGGTGCATTCGATTGACAGCTTCAAACTGGTGCGGCGCATTGATGAGGCTGCCAGGGAGGAAGGTAAAAAAATAAATATTCTGCTGCAGGTTAATACGGCGCATGATGATAACAAGGCAGGGATTGATCCAGCGCAGCTTTTCCCGTTGGTCGAACAAATTCTTGCGGCATCTTTTGAGCACATTCTCGTAAGAGGATTAATGACAATTGGCCGGAGGCATGCAACACCAATACAAGCCCGGCAAACATTTATTGATCTGCGTAATTTGATGGAAACGGCTTCAATAGAGTTTGGGCATAAATATTTTTCTGAACTGTCTATGGGAATGAGTGGCGATTTTGAGATGGCGATTGAAGAAGGCGCTACGATGGTGCGGATAGGTACTGCGCTGTTTGGAGAACGAAAAGGTTAAGAACTCGCATCTTGTACTCAGGGGCCAGCTTCTATCGTCGCCCTGGCTCTGAATATTCTTCATTCAGAATTAAGAGTGTTAAAGCACTATCGAATAACTTTAAGGAGTGAAAAAAATCATGACAACAAAGAATATTCTAGTTGTGACTGCGGGCTATTCAATATTTGATGCAAAAGGACAATTGAATGCTTATCTTGCCTATGTAACTGAAATGAATCTTACGAAAAAGGGACACAAAATTAAGTTTTCCGATGTAACAAAAGATACCTGGGACGTAGATAGAGAAGTAGCAAAACTTCTTTGGGCGGATTCCATCGTCTATATTATGCCTGTTATGTGGTTCAACATGCCTGCGCCAATGGTCAAATGGCTTGATGAAGTTCTTCTCTATGAAAAGACGTTCATTATCACAGATGAATATGGTGAAGGTGGGCAGGTTCCAGCGGATAATTTTATGATTGTGGCTACATCAAATATGAAAAGTAGTGATCTGGGAAAAGGCTTTGTTTTGAAAGATGCCCCCCATATTGATGATATTTTGCAGCCATTAATAATGACTAACAACTATCTCAGTATACGCAATCAAATCCCAACATTTCATGCGGGCAACGTGATTGCCGGGGATACTGCATGGATCCAGTTAGCGTATCAGAAACATCTGAACGTACATTTTAAATAGGGAAAAGATAAAAAGTATCCTGTGAATACATTCTTGTAGCAGCGAAGGTGAAGGGATTTATGAAATAGAATTGTTCTAGTTTTCTTGCTATGATATTATATATATCGAGTAATCAAAAAAAGAATTATAAATATGCTCGTCAGTATCATTATTATAAATTATAACTATCAGGCCTATCTGTCGCAGGCGATTGAAAGTGCGCTAGGACAAAGCTATCCGCATATTGAAGTCATTGTTATTGATGATGGCTCATCAGATAATTCTGTTGAAATAATAAAGCGTTATGGCGATAAGATAACCCCAATTCTAAAGCAGAACTCTGGGCATTGCAGCTGTATCAATCTTGGCTACAGTAAAAGCCAGGGCGATGTCGTGATATTTCTGGATGCGGATGATCTGTTATATGAATCGGCTGTGGCCCTTCACGTTGAGAATCTAACAAACCCGGCGGTGATTAAGTCCACAGGATATCAGGATATTGTTGATTCAGCAGGGCAGTTGACAGGTCGCCTGATGCCCGGTGTGCTGGGAAAATCCGGTAATTATCGAGATATTACTTTGTCAAAAGGGCTGGATATCTATCGCCCCAGTTTTACTTCCGGAAATGCCTGGTCAAGAAAATTTCTGCAGCAGGTTATGCCCATCCCGGATCAGGATCCCATCGATAATATGGTTGGACCTGATGGGTATCTAACCGCAGTAGACGTGTTGTTTGGCGATGTTGCTTCCATTCATCAGTCCATTGGTCAATACCGTATACATGGGAGCAATTGTGGCCCGGTTAATTTTTGTTTTTCAGCCAGGTATATGCAGAAAAGACTGCTATGCAGGCAGACTCGCATACGTTATGCAGAAAAGTTTGCGCAGCAGCTGGGATTACAGATTCCCGATAAACCCTTTTACCAGTTATATGACTGGAAGCTGAATTTGATGCAGCAAAGTCTGGTATTGATGGGGGAAAGCACCCGATCAGCCCCCTTGTGGCCATTTGTGCATTCGCCCTTTATCCGCCGGCAGGGGAATACGATAAAAGCAACCATGACCAGCATGGCATTTTTGCTAGTTCGAATATTACCTGCGCCTATTTCATTAAAACTGGCAAATTATTTATTATCGAGATGGTAAATCTCCTGGATTTCCTTTGCAGTTAATGCCTGGTTATAGATACGAACATCATCTATTTTTCCCGTTATTTCATCCACAATTTTACCGTCGTCATCAACAAAGCCGGAAATACTGAAAGGCTTCTCAGGCATTTTGATATCGCCACCTTTCCAGAGCCACTTTTTACAGATCTGTTTGCCGTTGACATACAGTCTTGCAGTATTGCCATCATAGCTGCCAGCAACATGGTACCACTCGTTTAATAGCGCTTTGTATTTCTTGTCATCCGCATAGCAAGCAGCCCTTTTATTGTTCACGTTTTCAAGTTGCCATTTGAACCCCGGTCCATGAAAGCCGAGAAAAAGATCCGGATAGCCGTGGGCAACAATAACCACATTGTGTTCAGCAGTTCGATACGCCCAGCCCATGATGGTAATGGCATTGGCTGTTGTGCGCAGGCTATCAGATAAAGGGATGGTGACAATGCTATCGTTTCCGCCATCCATCTGCAGTGCAGTACCTATTTTACCCGTACCTGTGCCACCATTATTGATGGTTGCGAAATTGCCCTGTCCTGATGTATCAGCAACCTGGCCGTTATTGCTTTCATCAAAGGTCCACCAGCCAACGATGCTTTCAGAAGGGGGGTTTCCGTTATTGTTTTGACCACATGCGGTAAGCAATGCTATCAGCGTAAAGAGGAATAAAAGGCGGATTAATCGTTTCATCGGTTTTCTCTCTCAATTGTCAGGAGTTTTTGAGCTGTTGTTTGAGGTGGTCGCTGAGTCGTAATGCCAGTGCCACGATGGTCAGAGTAGGCGGTACGTAACCGGCAGTTGGAAAAACCGAACTGCCCGCTACATACAGATTATTCATGCCATGAATACGGCAGTTGCGGTCAACGACGCCGGTTTCCGGTGTATCAGACATCCGGGTTGTTCCCATGTGATGACAGCCGGTCCATAGAGGTTGTGGCCAGTTGTTATCTTTTTCCAGCAGCCAGTCTTCCAGTTCAACACGACCGAGATTCAGGTGTCCGAGCTCTTCGGCAATCCGGTGTGTTGATTCGATGATAGAGATTTTATCAAATGCAGTGAGCTGCCAGTTAACGTGTATTTTTCGCAAACCGAGCTGATCCAGATCATCACTCAGGGTGATACGGCTTTCCGGGTTGGGGGATGATTCAGCCCGGATATACAGATTCATGCTGTGGCTTTTCTGTTTGAAAACATCATCACTGATAGCGCCCAGATCCGTGATAACCGACCAGAGTTTATCGCCAAACTCATCCGGCCAGCGTCCTTTTTTAATATCACGCCATAATTTGATCAGTGTTTTATAGCCAGTTCCATACTGCTCATTTGCATGGATAGTAAAGCCACTACCCAGAATTTTACCGGTTTCCTGAGCCTGTGCCGAGAGTGAAACTTCAGGACGGGCATCGATATTATTGTGGCTATAGCGTTTGAAATTACGCGTCATTTTTTTCTGGTTAGTGACCAGAATACGCGCTACGTTACCTTCAATGTGCTGTAGAAAATACCGCCCAACCAGATCATGTTGATTGCCAAGGCCAGCAGGGTTTGCGGTGTTTGAGAGCAGTAACATGCGCGGATTCTCCATGCCGCCACAGGCCAGTACATAGAAACGTGCGCGCACAGTTCCAGCTTTTCCATTAAGTGTACTGATTTTAATTTCATTTGTGCTGCTTGCCGCTTTGTCAGTTTCTATCGATAAGACATTGCTGTGCAGAAAAACACGCACATTAGCCGCTTTTTCCAGTGCTTCCCGGTATACCTGGCCAAATCGTGTGGGCGGGCTGAAACGAAAAAAATCAATATTAGCTTTGTTGGGATCAAAAGCAGGGAAATCGTGTTTTTCATTTATCATGGTTCCTGGCTGATAATCAAAAGAACCCACCTGACAGATGGATTGTGCTTTTGGATACCATGCGGATAATTCGGCCTTCTGAAAAGGCCAGCCACTGTTTTTCACCCATGGCCGCTGTTTGAAATCACTCTCACGCAACTGTGCACACCAGCCTTCCCAGTGATTGGTTGTACCCCCTAAGTAACGTAATCGACAGGCAGTAGGGCTGGCATTTTGCAGCCCGGGTGATTCACCTTCGTATAAAGCCTGGCTTTCGGCAGAATATTCGAGGCCGCCACTTTCCAGCATAACCACGTTAATGTCTGTGCCAATGAATTCTCGTGCGATAGTAATGCCCGCTGCCCCGGCACCGATAATGCAAAGATCGCATTCAATGTTGTTCTCAGTAGTATCCGTTCTGAAATCGATAATCATGGTTTAGGGAGCTCTGATTAATTCTAAATGAAGTAGGTTGTGCTCAGAATGGTCAGATTCAAGGCGTCGAATCGCACGTAATAGTGGGCTATTGCGAAGATTCGCAACATAGAAGCTGGCCATTCTGAGTGCAAGATACGATTTCATGAATTGATCAGAGATTCCTTGTGTTCAGGAGCAAGCGATCAATGCACACACACTGGCTTCTGTGCGCGACAGGATCCAATTGTTAACGATAACTGTATTGCCTTCGGAAAAATCATTTTGCTGTTGCCTGGCGATGCGTTGTTTCAGCATATTGTCACCGCTCAGGGCAAGTTTGATTATTTCGTCACCCAGATCATTAGCGAGTTGTGTGCTGCTCATTTTTTCAGGATAGAGTTCAATATAGCGTTGACCGATTGCGCTGGCATTTTTCGGTGAAGAAAAAAGCCGTGATAGATTCCTGGCTAGCGTAGATGTTGCTTCTGCCTGGCTGGATTTTATCGGGCTAGTCTGGTCAGGGAATAGACTGGCCTTAGCTGAAACGGCATAAGCCGCAAGGCTATAGAATATGGATTGAGTAAATTGTCGTCTGTTCATTTTGATTTTATGATTCATAAACCTATGGAACGTAGGGTGGATTAAGCTTGCGAATCCACGATTGTGGGCTAAACCTGGCCACTCTTTTATAACGCGTGGAACCGCTGTGCCTGTTCCACCCTACGTTTTTAGACGTATTTTTTGAAAATTAACTATACAATGCTGGTGCACCCGCCTGTTGATGAATCTGATTGCAGGCTTGCTGAGATATCCCCAGACCTTGTGCCAGTTTATGCAGATACTCTGCTTCAGGCTTTGAATCCAGATCAATGGATGTTAATGACATCAGATAAACCTGTTGCTCCATGCCTTTAGGCACACTGCGAACAAAAGTATCGACATCCAGCGGTGAGTTCATTTCATTGCGAACAAACTGCATCTCATTATCGGATACGTCACCTAGATGTTTAACAATGCGTTGTTGTTCGGCATCGTCAATTTTTCCATCGGATTTAATCGCATTCAACATTGCACGCATCAACACTTCAGCCTGTTGGTTCTGGTTAGCTGTTGGCTGGACGTTATCTGCCTTATTGTTTGCGAAGGCATCCAGAATATCACCGATGCCACCCGTTTGCTGCTGGGCAGCATTGCTGCCACCAGCAAGACTACCCAGTAAGCCGCCGAGACCACCGCCACCGCCACTTTTACCGCCAGCTAGCAGACCACCCAGGATGCCACCCAGGCCACCGCCAGCACTGCTACGACCACCGCCAGCACTGCTACCGCCGCCGCCCATCACTTTGCCAACACCTTTAGCAACCAGACCTGCGACTACCATTTTGCCTAACATACTTGCCATACTCATAACTATTTACTTCCTCAATAACGATCAATCGAATGGCAAACCCTCAAAAGGGAATTGCCGTTGAGGTAAATGTACCGGATTTGGCAGAAAATTTCAGGGAGATAGCGTTAATGAAGGTAATATTCCCTGTAGCCGCCACGTTTTATGGCGAAATCGCGGTGTTAATTATTGTTACGCGTCTTAATTCGAAAAAGAGATATTCGCAACACTGCCCGCAGTCAGTAATCCTGAGCCATCAATTTTACTGGTCAACAGGTTTTTGCTGCCAATCAGAGAACCATTGATTCTTAATCCACTGATACGGATATTGCGAATTGTGCCGCCTTTGTTGCCATACAGTGTACTGGCTTTGAAAGGGACACTGGCGAGCCGGATATTTTCGAAACGGATGTCTTCGATGGTTTTGCTGGCATTCGGGTGTGGATTGCCCCAGAACTCATTTTTATGCGAAGTGACCATACGCAGGCCGAGTAATCGGTAGAGGTATTTTTCATCAATACGGATGTTTTTGAATGCAGCATCTTTAAAAGCTGCATTGTGCTCAAAACCCATGGCACTAAAAATGGCACTGGAACTACGTAATTCCGGCCTGTCTTTTTCCTGGCCACTGTAGTCGTTGAAAACATCACTACGAATAATATCGATATCCTGAATACGATTACCCCGCGAGACAGCGCCCAGTGACCAGGCGAATTTAAAAACAGCGCCAGCAGTTTGTTGCCAGATCACATTGCGCTGTATCTTCTGGTTGCTGTAATACAGTTTGATGTTATCGTCCTGCACCTTAATAAAACTGTCTTCGATAACTGAGCGGTTGCCCGCAGTAATACCATCACTGCGATGACGCCAGCTAAATAGCTTGATGTTACGCAGGGTGATGGTGCTATAGCTGATAATGCATGAACGCAGAGGGTCGGTAATCGTGATGCCCTCTACCAACAAATTACTGCCTCTCAGCCCCTGGGAAAAATCGATGCTGTGGTTACGCCACTGATTATTTTCGTTTTTGCCTTCGGGTAATTTGTCAGCAGAAAGAATACCCCGACCACGGATAGTGATATTTTTCGGATTAGCGCTTGCCGACCGGAAAGTACCAATGACATAGGCACCACCGGCAATATACACTTGAATATTATTCGCCAGCTTGTACTGTTTGCCAATTTGATGAATGCCGGGGCCAAAATACAGGACGTTGGCATCTGATGCCTGAGGGATGTTCTTTTCTAGTGGATTAGCAAACACCAGCAGAGCGTGTTTCACAATTTGTTTGGTGATTTTTCCAACATGTTTGAAGTTTTCTGAAATCATTTTTGTTTCGTCGATTTCAACTGATACCTGAGCGGGTTTATTCAGTGTGAATTGACAACGATTGCCCTGGATAACGGCTTGAATGTTGAGAGACAGTGGACGCACGATACAGCTCTGAATTGCCTTGCCATCATTGCGACTCGTTTCAACCTTGACCGAGCCACTGAAAGAAAAAGTGGTCCAGTGATTTGCCTTTTGCATGTAATTCAGAGTGCCATTCCATGCTGGTTTGGAGTTATTGTTACTCTGGTAAACAAACGAATTTTTCTCGACAGTATTTTGAATCAGACGGATGGAGAAGCGACTCGATTTATATCCTGGCACAGCAGGGTAGGTGACCAGGCTAGTGTTGGGATCAGTAGTGGGATTTTCAGGAGTGTTTCTCTTTATCGGAGTTGAAGGTTTCGGTCTACTGGCTACAGGAGCTGGCGAAGTTGTAATTGGTTTGTTGGTTATTGGTGAAGGTTGGGGCGTTGCTGGTTGTGGCGTGATCGGCGCCGGGTTTGCCTTTGGCGGTGCTGGTTTGGGTATTTTGCGGGCGGGTGGAGCGACAGGTACTTTCGGCGGTACAAATCCGGAAACAGGCAAAACAGGGGTTGTGACAGCTTCGGGTTCAGGTGCAGCAAATCTGACTTCTACCTGGGCAACCGCTTGCAAATTCGGGTCGTCCAGGCTGGTGGCTGTTAAGGTGGCAATACAGCTTTTACGTCCACTCTGATTAGCCGGTGCATGAAACTGCCCAGTTCCCTGATCTACCCAGCCACAGCCTTCTTTGCTCCAGCTGACAGGCATCTCGTTATCGTCAAGGGTATAGGCCGTAAACCCGGCCAGTTCATTGGTCTGGATGGTTGCTGAGGCGGGAAAGAGCAGCAGTTCCGTGGCGGCTTTGTTGGGCTGATCGTTGTTCTGGCCGCTCGCTGGAGCACCATCGCTAGATGAGCCTCCTGAAGAACCGCCGCCACAGGCAGCTAAAGACAGCGTTAAAGCGGTAACTGCAATTTTTGCTAATCGATAGTGGGTTACTCTCATCGTCCCTGATAACATTTTGAAATACCTGTCATTTATGCAATATGAGAGGAACTAAGCAAAACCAGGGCCATATATATTAACTCATTGATATACTTGATAAATAAGAGAATATCCCTGACCAATTTTAGAATATTATTATAAACCTGTCTGCAATGTGAGACATAAACAGGCATAGCGATCTAAAAATATGATTAATAAAGGAAATTATCTGTCTTTAATCGGCGACATCTGTGTGTATCGATTAAAACTCAAATAATGTTTGGAATAAAGGTAGAGAGATCGTGTGAGTTAACAAAGCCTGGATATTCCTGGAAACAGATATATGATATTCCTGGTCGCCTTAACCATCTGGAAACGTTTGAAATGAACAGTCCCACCTACATAAAATCTATACCGGAAACATCACGGCTGGTGCAAACATCGGAGTACGTTGTACGCTGGAGCGACATGGATGCATTTGGTCACATCAACAACGCCAAATATTTCACCTATTTCGAACAAATTCGTGTCGACTGGCTGCGCAGCATAGGCGCAGGGCACAGCATAGTCGTGGCAAATATTGGCTGCACTTTTTTACGCGCCATTGTTTATCCAGCAACCATTAAAGTGTCGTTTTATCTTGGCGAGCCGGGTAGAAAAAGCGTGGATTCTTATTATGAAATCCGTGATTTTGATGATCTTTCAACGCTTTATACACTGGGTCACGGTACAGTCGTGTGGTTTGATCATGAGGCAGGTGAGTCGATTGAGATTCCTGCTCCTATAAGAAAACTGATTGCGGATCAAGTAAGGTAAACAGGAGAGGTTATCATTTTTCTACATACTTAGGGAAATAGGAATCTGTTCGTCTATGCTTTTCCAAAGCCATTGTATATTAAACCACTTCAGCCCAAACCAGAGTAATACGCTCCACATCTATATCCGTCTTCCTCAATTTGATGGAAAATTCTTCAATCTCTATCGTATCCAGAGAATATTTTTCGACGAGCTCATCAATCTTGTTTGCCAGTTCGTTTTCAAGATCTTCAATGTCTTCTTCGATTTTATCAATGCGTTCTTTGGCTCGGCTAATGTCACCACGTTCTTTCATGATACGTGAACCAGCGCGACCGATTGAAGCGCGAGAGCGGCCAAACAGGGCGCCAAGCACTGTGATGCCAGCATTCATAAAAGAGCTTTTTTTGTCATCTTTTTCCTTGTCGAGTCGTTCCTCAGCACGGTCCATTCTGCCCATGAGCACTTTTTCTTTTTTTGCATAGCGTTCTTTCAGTGTTTCAATGGCGTCTTCTTTTTTATCATTCAGTCTGTCTGTTATACGTACTCTGAAATCACCGAGGCCCTCATAAGGTCTGGATTCCATTTTCGGTAAACGGATACGGTACAGCTCAAGTTTGTGGGTATGGTAGGCCCAGTCTTTCAGATCACGGGTTGCCTGTCTGAGTTTTTTGTCACTGCTGATGAAATCGGGCAGGGGGGCATACTGGATATCACTGGGTGCGGTTGAAGGCAAACGCTCGAGACAACTTTCATTTTCCTGATCATCAATGGCAGCATCCCAGTTTAGATCACGGTCATAGTCATGTAACGGTACGCTCAGGCACATGAACTCTTCAACGTCGATGCCGCGTGTCTGATTGAAAAAGTGCAGGCTGAGCTGGGCCATCAATGAAGGTTGGTAGCGATTACCACCGTTGATTGATGGTTGGAAATATTGTGGAATGCTTTTCTCCAGTGATATATAGGGATCAAAGCCTTTTGTCTTTGCGGTCTTTTTCTTTGTCGGTGTGACTTCGGCTTCCTCTGCTGTCCGGGCGGTTTCAATCTGGTTTTTTTGATCGGCCATCAAGGCGGCAATTTCATCACGCTTGAGTGGACCTTTAAGATAGCTGAGTACCCAGCGTGTGTTGAACAGACGAATATCATCCAGGTAAACGCTCTTGAGAAAGAAGCTGCGTTTTTTCAGGTTGGTGAGCAGTTTGCTGATTTCTTTTTTATTGAAACTGGAGCCGGTTTTCCCGCTCAGTCCATCGATTACACGATTGATATCCTGCTGTGTTTGCAAGCGACCGATGAACCAGGTGCCAATGTTGGAGAGACCCTTGTAATCCAGGTCGACTGGATTTTGGGTGCTGAGTATGATACCCACGCCATAGGCGCGAGCCTGTTTCAGCAGCAACAACATGGGTTCCTTGCTCGGTGGTTTTTTTGAGGGCGGGAAGAAACCGTAAATTTCATCCATATAGAGGACGGTTTTCAGGCTAGAGCTACCACTCTGGCGGCGCATCCAGGCGAGGTACTGATTCAGTAGCAGGGTGACAAAGAACATGCGTTCGTTATCGCTCAAATGCGCGATGGAAAAAATGGCGATCTTTGCCTTACCAGCTTCATCATAGAGTAGCCGTTGGATATCCAGCGTTTCACCTTCCAGCCAGGCTTTGAATGTCGGCGAGGCAATGATCGAATTAAATTTTGTTGCCAGTTTGAAACGATCGTTTTGTGGGTAAAAAGCATCGAGGGGTAAAACACCGATCTTCTTGAATGGTGGACTGATAATACGACCAATCAGATTTTCAAGGCTCAGATATTCGTTATTCATCCATGCCGTATTCAGAATCTGCGCAAGGAGAATGTATTCCCGTGATTCAACCGGATCAGCTTCGACACCCACTAGAGATAGCAGACTGCTGACGGTGGAATTCAGGTAAGACGCATAGGTATCACTGTCTTCCATAATTTCAGCGGGTGGTGCATCCAGTGAGCTGAGCACATTGACACTGATACCTGCGCTACTGCCAGGCGTGTAAATTGTCTTTTCCACTTGATCAAATTTTGCCACCCGAGTGCTGCTCTGGTGATGTGATTCAATGCCTTCCTTCCACATTGCCGCCGTCTGTTTTGCATAGTCGCTGACCGGTTTGTCTTTGGCGCGCGCTTCGTCGGCAACCCAGGGTTCAAAAGCGGCTGCCGAGAAGTCTGGATCAGTCAGTAACAGGTTGCCCATATCGCCCTTTGGGTCTATAACAATAGAGGGGATATTGTCGATGGCGGCTTCTTCAATCAGGCCGATACCCAACCCGGTTTTGCCGCTGCCGGTCATGCCGATGATGGCGGCATGAGTGGTAAAGTTTTTGTTCTTCAGTAATGTCAGCGCCTCGGTTGTTTGTAGAGACTGTTTGTCGACATCCTGACCAACATAAAACAGGCCGAGTTTTTCGTAGAGTTCCAGGTGGTTTTCTGGCATGTCCCTTTTCCTGACTGATTCGGAATAAATGATTCCGTATGGTAACGCAAAAGTTTTCTACAGAGTATACTGCGGATAGATTAATGATTTGATGAGGTGTGATGATGCTGACATGGAGTGAGTTGCTTGACTATGCAGAAAAGGGCAATCTGGAACCCGATCAGGTTGTTACGAAAAGCGTTCAGGAATGGCGCAAACAACTGACGGAAGAACAGTTCCGGGTAACACGTCAACACGGCACAGAAGCAGCATTTAGTTCAGAAATGTGCCAACTGTTTGAAGCGGGTTTGTACCGTTGCGTCTGTTGTCATGCGCTGTTATTTGACGCTACGGAGAAATTTGATTCCGGTACCGGCTGGCCTTCGTTTACCCAGCCCGTGAAAGATAATGCCGTTGCCTATAACGCTGATTCATCACATGGAATGACCCGCGTAGAAACACTTTGCAACACCTGCAAGGCGCATTTGGGACATGTCTTCCCAGATGGCCCGGAACCGAGTGGTCTGCGATATTGTATTAATGCCATAGCTCTGGAGAAGCTCAAACCTGAAGAGTAATCAGGAGAGATCGAGAGGAGCCTGGTCGTCAGTCAATTTTCCTGAAGAGCCAAAAATAGGGCGGTGTCAGATGCCTGATTATTTTCGGGTTTTTCTACAGCCTCGTTATGTGTAAAAATCAACAGGCAGATTTCAGTCTTAGATTATCTACAAATGGTATAAAGTCTTTGTCTGTAAAGAGTAACGGCAATTTATTTTCTATGCAGTAGGTAGCAATTATTAGATCCGCTGTTTTTCTAACCGCAATTCCTTTTTTTCTGAGTTTTCTAAAATTATTTGCGCTTTTAATCGCAAGCTCTTTATCTAATAGATCATGTACAGCTAATGACGTTAAAACATTTTTAGCGGCTTTATAGTCGGTATCATTCCTAAACCCTTGTAATACTTCAGCAAGTATAAGGTCACCAATTACAACTTCTTCAAGTCCTAGTATCTCATTTAATTTATCCGTTTCAGCATTATCCGTGCCATTAAAAAAATCAATCCAAACACTTGAGTCAACCAAAATCATTATTTAGCTCTCATTTCTTCCAGGTTGCCTTCCCACTTTAACTTGCCTCTAAGTGCTCTTATAGAAGCTTGTTTATTTAATTTAATCAATGCTTTAAGCCCCAGTTCAACGGCTTCTTTTTTGGTGCTTAAACCTGTTGCTTTTAACGCATCAGCCATTAAATTATCATCAATTTCAATATTTGTACGCATCACACTCTCCAATGTGTAGGATAAACAATGTGTGTACACATGCTAGCAAAAAAACACATGACAAGTCAATTGACGGTGAGCGAAAAAAGCGCGTCACGTTATTTCAAATGTTAGTAAGGCAATGAAGGAGACAGCTGTTAATGGCCATTTAAACTGACCCTCCAACGGACAATAAAATTGCCCCCCTGTTTTTAATCGAAGGGCAATCGTCCCGTATCCTTTCCCTTTTTGAACAGAAAGAGAATTTTGAAGGAGTGGAACATGATCCTAAAATAAAATCACTGTATGACGACAGTAATGGTCTTGGTAAAAAATAGATAAAGCTCCATTAACAGAGGACCGATATTTCGTCTTAGTTATGTGTTAATAATAAATATAAAGGTGCTTTTATGATTTTAGGTAGAAATAAATTTGCAATGAAAAGCAGTGTTTTCTGCGCGTCTATTCTTTCACTGGCATTATCAATGTCAGTGGATGCGTCATTCGTGTATGAATCTTCAAGGGGGAACTACGACTGGGTTCATGGTGCTAGTTCATACGTCAACAGTGATCAATTTATTGGTGCTCGATTTACCGTTGATCAACCTGTAACAATTCTGGGTATTGGCGGTCATTTTCAAAAATATTCAGGATATAGTGGG
Source organism: Gammaproteobacteria bacterium (assembly GCA_036480335.1). Lineage (GTDB taxonomy): Bacteria > Pseudomonadota > Gammaproteobacteria > DSM-19610 > DSM-19610 > JAZGER01. The sequence goes on from JAZGGH010000139.1 coordinate 84,345, forward strand.
TCAGTTTTTGGGGCAATCGTTTCACTCGATAATAAAAGCTACCCATCAATATCGACTGCTGGTTTTAATAATCTTGTTGCAAGCAGTGTCTTTACCCCTGATTGGGGTAAAGATTTTCTTGCGCCCATTGATGCAACATTAACACCTGGTACGTATGCAGTCATATTAGGCAGTGGATTATTTGGGGCAACAGGTAATCAGGGTCTTACCCTGATTCAACCAGACCGCGTGAGGTACTCAAATGGGGATAAAATATCCTGGGGTACATCCAGAAATTGGTATGATGGTGAAGTGCGCATAAGACATCGAATATTGTTATCTGATTCAGCGCCAGTATCGGCTGTTCCTGTACCTGCCACTGCATGGCTGCTGATTTCCGGGTTGATTGGTTTGGCAGGAGTTGCCAGGCAACAAAGGAATTAAGAAGGAGCCAGGAATTCCTGTCGAAATAAAAGAGACAGCCAATCATTCAAAAAGCTACAAGAGAAAATATAGAGAGGTTGATTTTCCAATTCTGGTTCACGGTGGTTCTGTATTTTCTGTTTGAATCTGGATGCTGATGAATGGCTGAAACAGTACGCTGAAAGTGTTACCTGTTCCAGAAACCACCCAAAATTCTTTCTGACAAGGAAAATAATTAATGCCAAAGAAAGACGCAAAATTAATGGTTCTGATTTTAATAATGCCTCTTGTATGAGTATGCATAATATACTAATATTATATGCATAGTCTAAGGAGGCAAATATGAGAACAACTCTTGATTTACCTGAGAAACTTCTAAATGAGGCAATGAAGCTAACCCGTACTGGCACTAAAACTGGGGTTATAGTCCTTGCCTTGCGAGAATTGATTCGGAAATCGAAGATTGCCAATTTAAAAAAATACAGGGGGAAAATTGATCTGGATATTGATCTGGATGAACTTCGAGATCGTCATTGATGGATGTTTTGGTAGATACATCAATATGGATTGATTATTTCAAGGAAGGTAATGAGCTGACCGATCTGGACGCGCTTATTGATGAAAATCTGGTTGTGACAAATGACCTGATATTGGCCGAGCTAATACCCTATCTTAAAGTAAAGAAGCAATTTACAGTCATTAAGCTGCTTCAAGAAATCAGCCGGATCCCTTTGCAGATAAACTGGGATGAAATTATAGAGTTTCAGGTAAGGTGCTTAAAAGCTGGTGCGAATGGGGTAGGCATTCCTGATCTCATCATTGCACAAAATGCCAAAGCAAATAACTGTAAAATTTATTCGATCGACAAGCATTTTCGTTTATTGAAACAAGTCATAAAGGTCAAGTTGTTATGACAGCGAGGCTAACGAATAATAAGCTTAGGGGCGCCCTTAATTATAACTAAGCGGGTAGGTTAGTTGGTCATCAGTCAGTTAAAAGATCAGGTAAAGCGATCTGTTGCAGATCATTGATGAGTATACTTTATAGCTAAGGCCGCCCTCTGGATTATATCCTGGATAACCATGAAAATTAATCAGCAGATCGCCAAATGCCAGAAGGTCCGGAAATACGCAAGGCGGCAGACAAAGTCGCCAGTGCAATTCTTAATCAGCCGGTACTCCATGTAGCGTTTGGCCAATCGCATCTGCAACATTACGAATCCGCTTTTATGAACACCCTGGTCAGCGCTGTGGAGACCCACGGCAAGGCGATGGTGACTCGCTTCAAATCTGAAAAACCCTCTGAAGGGCTGAATATTTATACACACAATCAGCTCTATGGACGCTGGGTTTGTTGTCAGCCTGATCAGGTTCCACCGACGAAGCGCCAGTTGCGTCTGGCAATTCACACGCCTGATCAATGGGCGCTGCTTTACAGCGCTTCAGACATTGCTGTATTGACCAATCAGGAGTTACTGGAACACCCCTTTTTCAGCAAGTTGGGAAAGGATGTGCTGGACCCGGATATGAAGGCTGAATACGTTGCTGAACGTTTACTGTCACGCTGTTACCGAAACCGTCAACTGGGAAATTTTCTGACCGAACAGAGCTTCCTGGCCGGTCTGGGAAATTATCTGCGTTGTGAAATTTTATTTGTTGCTGGCGTTCTTCCTGGCAGGAAGCCGGCCGAGTTGTCAGCAAAGCAAATAACCAGACTGTCGGAAACCATTCTGCGGTTACCCCGACAGTCCCGACAAACACAAAGCATTACCAATGACCTGGGCAGGGTGAAGCAGCTACTTGTTGAGGGTTCGACTCTGGAAGATACGCGTTTCTGGGTGTTTCGGCGTAATAGTTTGCCCTGTTATCGCTGTGGCAGCCTGATTGTAAAGCAACAGAGTGCAGGGCAGCCTTGTTACCTTTGTATAAGTTGTCAAAAATAGAAGAGTTTTTACCGAAAAACATGATCTATCGCAATCTATTAATGCATTGTTCACCGCTATAATTCTGCCGCAGGTTTATCTGTCTCAAATGGAGCGGTTGATATGGAATTATTCAATAATGGTGATCATGTTTGTCTGGTGTTTCGTGATCTGGTGACAGGCGGTGAAGCCGTCCAGTCAAACCAGTTTCTGATTTATGATAATGAGCATGCCGCACTCATTGATCCAGGCGGTGAATTTACCTATACGCGATTGTTCATGGAAATCATGAAGTACATGAATGTTACCGAGATGGACTATATTATAGCCTCGCATCAGGATCCGGATGTCGTAGCTTCATTAAATAGATGGCTGGTGGGTACAGATGCCAAAGTGGTGGTGCCGGAATTGTGGGAACAGTTTTATTCCGCACTTTACACGCCCTGGAAAAATCGCCAACCGGATCATTACCATGCCAGATCGAGGTATGAATTTGCAGCTCGGATCTTTTTTCCTGAAAGCCTTGCCCGCACATTTTCTGCACGCAGAAGGGAATTTCCAGTTTTATGATCCGGTCAGCAAGATACTGTTCTCAGGAGATATGGGGGCAAACCTGTGCCCCGAAGCAGATCTGAACGAGCCGGTGACCAATTTTGCAGAAATATTACCGTATATGGATGGTTTTCATAAACGCTATATGAACAGTAACAAGGTCTGCCGATTCTGGGTAACCATGGTGCGGCAACTGGATATAGAGATGATGGTGCCGCAACATGGCCGGGCGCTGACCGGACGGGCCATCCCGGATTTCCTCGACTATATCAAGAATCTGCAATGCGGGATGGATCTGTTTACCCAGGCAAATTATGTGGTGCCGTGATTTGTTTGCTTTACCACGCCATATCTCGTAAAATCACGCGTTTTCCGGCTCGCAGAAGTCGGATCTCCTTGCTCCCGGTTCAGATCGGGGGCTGTTATAAACCGTAAGGAGCTACAATGCGCCATTATGAAGTGATTTTTCTGGTCCATCCGGATCAGAGTGAGCAAGTACCTGCCATGCTGGAACGTTACCGGGCAACGGTCGAGTCTACCGGTGGTGCTATTCACCGTCTTGAAGACTGGGGCCGCAGGCAATTGGCATATCCCATCCAGAAACTCGCCAAGGCACATTACGTGCTGATGAATATCGAGTGTACTCAGGAAGCACTGGACGAGCTGGAAAGTGGTTTCCGTTTTAATGATGCGGTGCTGCGTAATCTGATTATTACTCGTAAAGAAGCTGTTACAGAGCAGTCGTTGCTGGCGAAACGTCCGGATGATCGTGATGACAGACCATCCAGAAAACCGGAAGTAACTGAGTCTCCAGAAACAACTGAGGCCCCAAAAGCGGCAGAGTCTGAAACGGATGATGCTCCAGTTGCTGAAAGTGCTCAGCCCGAAGCAGCAAAGGATGATGCCGGGGATTCTGCCAGCACCTGATCCGATCATCGTAGTTGGTCTTCATGGCTGTTGATAATCTACTGGTTCTGAGCGGTTCTGTAACGGATACACCTGTTTCCAGAACAACCCCCGCCGGGATTCCGATTATGCGGTTTTACCTGGATCATCAGTCCGAGCAGCTAGAAGCTGGTCATGAAAGAACAGTGCAATGTCGAATGCGTGTGGTCGTGGTTGGAAAGAGCTTGAATCGTCAGATGGCCTCTCTTCGGGAAGGTGATCGAATAAAGATTCGAGGTTTTCTCAGCAAAGGCGGTTACCGCTCAGCAGATACTCGTATCGAATTGCATGCATTGGATATTAAATCAGATTAATTAGTATTAATTTAAAGATATTTTAAGAGGAATTGAGTATGTCTCGTTTTTTTCGTCGTCGCAGGTTTTGCCGTTTCACCGCTGATGGTGTTAAGGAAATTGATTACAAGGATATCGCCACTCTGAAAAACTACGTTTCAGAAACTGGAAAGATCGTACCCAGCCGAATTACCGGTACCAAAGCAAAATATCAGCGCCAGCTGTCAACAGCGATTAAGCGTGCGCGCTTTCTGGCTTTGTTGCCCTATTGTGATTCACATAAGGGTTAATTCTTAATTAGTACATTTAGATGAAAGGTAGAGAGTGATGGAAATTATTCTGCTGGAAAAAGTAGCGAATCTGGGAAATCTTGGCGACAGGGTGAATGTTAAATCAGGCTATGGCCGAAATTTTTTGATTCCGACGGGTAAGGCCACACCGGCAACGGAAGAGCAGGTTAAACTGTTTGAAGAGCGTCGTGCAGAGCTGGAAGCGGCCGCTGTTGAATTACATGCCACGGCTGAAGCACGCCGCGAAAAGCTGGAAGGCATGGTGTTGACCATTGTTGCCAAATCAGGTGATGAGGGTAAGCTGTTTGGTTCAATCGGCACGATGGACATTGCTGCAGCGGTGGGAGAAGCTGGTGTAGAAATTGATCGCAACGAAGTCAGGTTACCTGAAGGAGCCTTCCGTCAGTTAGGTGAATATACAGTGGCGATTCATTTGCATACCGATGTGGATGTCGATATTGCGCTAAATATTGTTGCTGAATAGTTTGTGTGTTGTTAGCTCCCGCACTGTTGCGGGAGCTTTATAAAAGTAACTTGTATATTGATTGTTATCAATAGCTTATAAGACATGTCTAATCTTTTTTCTCTTTTTTGTTTCTCTGCTAGATCCCTATGTTTCATGTTCGCATTTATGTTTTAATTAACAGCCAATTAATGTGGAGCCAGCATGTCTGATTTTGCGCCCTCTGTTTCTCCTGCCGAATACGATACTGATCGTTTGAAAGTACCGCCGCATTCTATTCAGGCAGAGCAATCTGTGCTGGGTGGTTTATTGCTCGACAATAAAGCCTGGGATGAGATTGCTGATCTGATTACCGAAGAAGATTTTTACCGACGCGATCATCGCCTGATTTTCAGAGCAAGCCAGTCTTTGATTGATCAGTCGATGCCCTGCGATGTGATCACGTTATCTGAGTGGCTTGCCGGACAAAGTCTGCTGGATGATGCCGGTGGTCTTGCGTATCTGGGTATGCTGGCGAGAGATGTGCCTAGTGCCGCCAATATTCGTGCCTATGCAGATATTGTGCGAGAAAATTCAGTGCTCAGGCAATTGGCCCGAGCAGGCACTGACATCGCCAATTGTGCATACCAGCCGGAAGGCCGTAAGTCGCCTGAGTTGCTCGATTTTGCCGAGAAGCAGGTCTTCAGTATTTCTGATCAGGGCAATACTCGCGGTTCCGGTTTTGTCAATATCAAGGATTTACTGACCGGTGCGGTGGATCGTATTGATACCCTGTTTCATCAGGACGATCCGATCACCGGTATCTCAACTGGCTTTTCTGATCTTGACGAGATGACGGCTGGTCTGCAGAACTCTGATCTGGTCATTGTTGCCGGTCGTCCTTCAATGGGTAAAACTACCTTTGCCATGAATATCGCAGAGAATGCAGCGATCCGCGACAAGGTAACGACAGCGGTTTTCAGTATGGAAATGCCGGGTGAACAATTGGCAATGCGTCTTATGTCTTCGCTGGGGCGAATTGATCAGCACAAGATTCGTACGGGCAAGCTTGAAGATGATGATTGGCCACGCTTAACCTCGGCAGTCAGTATTCTTGCCGAAGCGCCTCTGTTCATTGATGATACGCCTGCGCTAACACCCACAGAGTTACGCGCCCGTGCCAGGCGGCTGAAGCGAGAACATAACCTGGGCATCATCATTATCGATTATCTGCAATTGATGCAGGTGAACGGTGGTGGTGAAAATCGCACCAATGAAATTTCTGAAATATCACGTTCCCTGAAAGCGCTGGCGAAGGAATTGGCTGTCCCTGTCATTGCCCTGTCGCAGTTGAATCGTGGACTCGAACAGCGTCCCAACAAACGTCCCATTATGTCCGACCTGCGTGAATCAGGAGCCATTGAGCAGGATGCCGATGTGATCATCTTTATCTACCGCGATGAAGTCTACAACGAAGACAGCCCTGACAAGGGGACCGCAGAAATCATCGTCAGCAAGCAACGTAATGGGCCGATTGGCAAGTGTCGCCTGACCTTCCTCGGTCAGCATACCCGTTTCGAGAATTTCAGTCCCGGCTCGTATATGCCTGAGGAGACTGAATGACGCGACCAGTGCGGGCATGTATTGATTTAAAAGCCCTCGTTGGCAATTTGCAGGCAGCAAAAAAACTGGCGGTAGGCAGCAAGGTCATGGCGGTTGTCAAGGCCAATGCCTACGGTCATGGTATTGTCGAAGTTGCCCAGGCTTTGGTTGATGCAGATGCGTTGGCAGTGGCCTCAATTGACGAAGCCCTGCAGTTGTCCAGGGCAGGTATTCAGCAAACAATTATACTGCTCGAAGGCGTGTTCGAAGCGTCTGAATTACCCGAGGTACTGGCACAGAATTTTCAGCTTGTTGTGCATACCCGTGAGCAGCTTGAATGGCTGGAGCAATCCGGTCTGCAGGGAAGCCTCACTGTCTGGCTGAAAGTGGATACCGGTATGCATCGGCTAGGTTTTCAGGCATCAGATATTGATACTGTTTATCAGCGCCTGTCCGCGCTTTCATGCGTCCGGCAACCGCCAGGTTTACTGTCACATTTTGCCTGTGCCGATGAGCCGGTGCATGTTGCGAATGATCAACAGGCAACACAGTTTGCAACGCTGGCTGAACACTGGCCGGGAGCAAAATCACTGGCAAATTCTGCTGCCTTGAGCAGTCGTCAGGATGTGCGGTATGACTGGGTACGCCCCGGTATAATGTTGTACGGTTCCTGCCCCTTATTACCGGGAAATCCATGCCCGGTTGAACTGTTACCCGTGATGTCACTGACCACAAAACTGATTGCGGTAGAACAAAGAATGGCAGGTCAGGCGATTGGTTATGGTGGTGCTTTTAGCTGCGAAAAGCCAATGACCGTTGCGGTAGCGGCGATTGGTTATGGTGATGGTTATCCACGTCATGCGACAACGGGTACGCCGGTGCTGGTCAATGGTCACATCTGTCCATTAATTGGTCGGGTTTCGATGGATATGATCACGCTGGATGTATCTGCATTAAGTGATGTAAAAGCGGGTGATCCGGTTGAGCTGTGGGGCAAGCATCTGTCGGTGGATGTGGTTGCAAATCATCTCGGTACCATTGCCTATGAATTGTTATGTCAGGTAACGCCAAGGGTTAGGCGAGAATATGTACAGTAAGGTAACAGGAATAAACAGGGATGGCTAAATCAAAAATTGCATATACCTGTACTGCCTGTGGTGCCATGGCAAGTAAATGGGCAGGCCAGTGTGGTGATTGCGGTGAGTGGAACACGCTGACAGAAGCGGTGACAGCCATGGCTGTTGCTGGCAAGGCAGGACGTTTTAGTGGCTATGCTGGCGCATCGTCACCGCAAGTGCAACGGCTGGCCGATGTCACACCAGGGAAGGAAAGTCGTCATCGTATCGGGTTGGCTGAACTCGACAGAGTGCTCGGCGGTGGTCTGGTCAATGGCTCGGTGGTATTGATTGGTGGCGATCCGGGTATTGGCAAATCCACGCTACTATTACAGGCGCTTGCTGAATTTTCCCAGAGTATGAAAACACTCTATGTGACAGGCGAAGAATCTCTGGAGCAGGTATCCATGCGTGCACAACGTCTGAATGTTGATGCCGGATCATTAAACCTGTTGACGGAAACTTCGGTGGAAACAATTCTGGAAATAGCCTGCAAGGAATTGCCGCGAGTCATGGTGATCGATTCAATACAGACCCTGTACACGCAAGTATTGCAATCCGCGCCAGGTTCTGTGGCGCAGGTACGTGAAAGTGCAGCACAACTGGTACGTTTTGCCAAACAGACGGGAACAGCCCTGTTTCTGGTCGGTCATGTTACCAAGGAAGGAACCCTCGCAGGGCCGCGTGTGCTGGAACACATGGTCGACACCGTGCTGTATTTTGAAGGTGATTCCGGTGGACGCTATCGGCTTATCCGCGCGATCAAAAATCGTTATGGAGCGGTGAATGAAATTGGTGTGTTTGCCATGACGGATAAAGGCCTGAAGGAAGTCCGCAATCCGTCATCCATTTTTCTGTCACGCCACGATGATCCTGTTGCCGGCAGTATTGTTATGGTGACCATGGAAGGCACTCGACCTTTGCTGGTTGAAGTGCAGGCGCTGGTCGATGATAGCCAGATGGCAAACCCGCGCCGCCTGACGCTGGGGTTGGACCAAAATCGCCTTGCCATGTTACTGGCTGTGCAGCATCGTCACGGTGGTGTTCACATGAGTGACCAGGATGTATTTGTTAATGTTGTCGGCGGAGTACGTGTCACTGAAACGGCAGCCGACCTGCCTGTCCTGCTGTCCGTACTTTCCAGTTTTCGTGATAAACCCCTGCCAACCGATTTAATTGTTTTTGGCGAAGTGGGTCTGGCAGGAGAAATCCGTCCAGTACCGAATGGCCAGGAACGTCTCAGGGAAGCTGCCAAACTGGGTTTTAAACAGGCAATTGTCCCGGCTGCAAATGCACCAAAAGCTGGCATATCCGGCATGCAAATATCGCCGGTTAAACGCTATGCTGAGGCAGTGGATCTGGTCGCAAATTTAGAATAGAAAAGCCAGGCACTGAGAGGTTAATGGTTCTTTCCTTTACAAGCTGTGGGGACACTCTCTATACGGTCTTTTGCTAAGATAAGTGTAGTGGTTAATGCATACAAATCAGGAAACAGATAATGACACCTTCACAACTAATGTTTGAAAAAGCTATATCGTTATACGACAGTGCCAACAGCAAAGATCCGAATCTTGAAAAAGATTATGACGGTCAGGACGTATCCAAGGAACTGCTATATTCAAAGCGTATGCTGGATATGATTAATCGTTTTAAGCCTGATGCGGATGATGTCGCAAAACTGTCTGTAGCGGCACAACATATCGAACGCTGGAAATCACCGCGCAGTGATTATCCCATGAACCGTAAAGGTTACCACCTCTGGCGAACGAAGCTATACAAGTTTCATGCAGATACAGCGGCAGAGTTACTGCAGCAAGCAGGTTATGATGAAGATGTTATTGAGCGGGTGAAACTCGCCATTGGCAAAAAGAAGTTAAAAGATAATCCTGACACTCAAATACTGGAAGACATCGCGGCACTGACATTTATCGAGCATTACATGATGGCCATGTACACTAACTTTCCGGATTATGATGAAGAAAAATGGATCGATATTATTATTCGCACCTGGAAAAAAATGTCGCCTGATGCACATGAATTTGCGCTTTCCGGTAATCTGAAATTACCGGAGTCCCTGGTTCCTGTTATTCAGAAGGCAATAGAAAAGCACAATGCGACATAATCAATAGAGGTTCACAGGCTATGATCTGGTTGTAGATATCAGGGCATATATCAATATCGACCAGGCTGCCAAAAAGCATAGGCCTCCTAATGGTGTTACAGCACCTAACCAGCGTGTGCCTGTTGCAGCAAGCAGATATAAACTGCCACTGAAAAGAAGAATGCCTGCCAGAAATAACCAGCCGCTCCAGCGTAAAAGCAGGGTATCCGGCCATTGCAGGATTAGCAGTCCGATTGCGACAAGTGCCAGGGCATGAATGCCCTGATATTGCGCCGCTGTCTCCCAGACAGACAACAGATCATCGGGGATCTTACCTCTTAATCCATGGGCCCCGAAGGCACCTAAGGCAACAAACAGAAAGCCATTGATGGCGCCGAATAACAGGAATGGGTGGTTCATTGTTGCTTACTCAAAGTTTAATACCAGTATTTTATCAGATCTGTTCAATGATATTTTGAAAATTATCCGGAGGGATGATTATTGCTCAACCGGTTTATGAAACTCAAGATGAGTGATATCTATCTGTGACCCATATTTGTCTTTAATAACATTAAGGGCTGTCTCTCGCTTGCTGAAGAAATGTTCTTCACCGATCACATCATAAAGGCCTGATCGTTTCAGCGTATCGGTCAGTTTGAATTTAGCCCGCGTGATGAAAAGTTCTATGCCGGCTTCTTTAAGATGTTCGGACATATGTGTGAGCATCTCTTCCCCGGTTACATCGATTTGATCAACGGCACCGAGATCAAGCATGAGCACTTTTAATTGCGGTTTTCCAGCAACCGCATTGAGCAGTTTTTTCTCAAGATAACTGGCATTGGCAAAATAAAGATCACCATCGTAGCGGAATATTGCCAGTGTCTGGCTGGTCTCCATACCAAACAGGTGAGCGTCACGGTAGGCGCCATCATTATCCAGTGCGACTTCTGCAAAATGTGGCCGCATGGTTCGATAGATATAAAGGCCGATAGATAAAGCAATGCCCATGAAAATACCCCATTCCAGATGAGGTGCAAAAGCGAGTGTGCCGAAAAATACGGTGAATGCAACCACGCCATCGTGTGGATTCACTTTCCAGGCATGTTTGAAAGGCTGAAAATGGATCATGCCGACAACAGCAATGATAATGACCGCTGCCAGTGTTGCGATGGGAATGTAATAGAGGAGTGGTGTAAGAAACAACAGAGTGATGCCAACAATAATACCGGAAACGATGGCGGTAAAACCTGTTTTGGCACCGGCATCAAATGCCACGGCTGTGCGAGAGAATGAACCGGAAACCGCATAGCCCTGACTTAATCCAGCGACCACATTGGCTAAACCCTTACCGACCATTTCCTGATTGGCGGATAATCGTTGCCGTGTTTTAGAAGCTACGGCCTTGGCGATAGAAAAGGCCTCAACAAAACTCAATATGGCAATCATAAATGCCGGTAGTAGCAGGGCAGACAAGTGGTTTGGGTCAATCGTCGGGACAATGAAGGCGGGGAGTCCTGCGCTGACTTCGCCAACGATTTTTCCGCCCATTTTATCGTAATGCAGTAGCCAGGAGACCACAGTTGCAATGATAACGGTAATTAAAATGCCGGGTTGTTTGGGTAAAAATTTCTTTAGGGAAACGAGTAACAGCAACGAAAAAAAGCCCATCAGCACCGTTGGTATATGTGACTGACCCGGAATCGCCAGCAGCAAATTCCATAAGGTTTCGTAGAGATGTTCGCCAGAGATATTTTCGATACCAAATAATTTGCTGATTTGCAGGCTGCTGATGACGATAGCAGCGGCATTGATAAAGCCGATAATGACAGGATGCGACAGAAAATCGACCAGAATACCCAGTCGCAAAAACCCAAGAATCAGTTGCATCACGCCAGCAAGCACTGCGATCATAGCAGCATAAGCAATATATTGTTCGACACCGAGATTCAGTGGAATCAATGCCGCTGCAGACATTAACGAAATAATGGCTACCGGCCCATTTTGTAATTGCCGCGAGGAACCAAAAATAGCCGCCACAATGGGTATTAGAAAGGCCGCATACAAACCTGTCTTTGGTGGCAAGCCTGCCAACTGCGCGTTTGCCATTGATTGGGGAATTAAAATCAAAGCGACCGTTACGCCAGCGAAAATATCCGCTTTTAATGTTGCTGGATTC
>JAZGGH010000140.1:0-45245 GCA_036480335.1 Gammaproteobacteria bacterium
ACATCATCAATGATGGCGATGTGTGCATCCTGAATATTTTCACAAACCTTGAAAGCGTCTCGCAGATTGTTGCGCCGATCTTTGACGGGCAGTAAAGATTGGGTGCGGGTATTGATGATACGTTTGCAGAGGCGAGATTTGATCGGGATACCGGTTATCGCTGCAATTGGTCGGGCGAGTTCCAGCGCCTGATTGTAGCCGCGTTCTGCGAGGCGTTTACGGTGAAGTGGGACGGGCAGAATCAGATCAGGCCACTGTTTGACGGTTTGTTGTAGACGATCACTGAGCAGTTTGCCGAGAGTTTGGCTGAGTACCAGATCATTGGAGAATTTGATGCGTATGATCAGTTGGTCGACAGGGTAGGTATAGGCCAGCAGTGCGATGCAGTGTTGAAAGGCAGGCGGCTGGCGTTGGCACTGGCCGCAAATATTTCCGCCTGTTTCCGGCAGGGGGCGTGCGCATTGCTGGCAGTGGTGGCTGATCCAGGGCAGGTCGTTCAGGCAGTCCTCACAGAGGTTGAGCGACGGGTGGCTGAGTATATCTATTGGTGCTAGACAGAGCCGGCAATGGTGGGGAAAAATGGCATTCTGTAGTTTATTTACCCATTGGTAAACCATGAGAGTCCTTTCGCAGTTGACAGTGGCGCATTCCATGCGCATAGTTCGGCAACTTATTTAAGTTTTAGAGTATAGCCGAAAGATGTCCAGTGACAGTCCTTCCCCCAAAATAATCACCGGTAAGCAGGCTAGAAAATCAGCTGCCATGTTCAATATCGGCAATATTATTGCCATTCTTTTGCCAATCCCGCTGGGGATGCTGTGGTTTGGTGTGTCGATGCTGGTATATGCGTTAAACCGTCACCATCCTAATGAAAAAGTGGGTGAGTATACGCAACAGGCGGCCTACCGTTTTTATGGTATTACCGGTTTTTTTGTTGCCGCCGCCACCTTTATTCCTGGCAGTAACTGGAGCTGGTATCTGATCGCCTGGCTTGCTGCCGGCCTGATCCTTATTCCCTGGTCGGTTTTTGATCTGATCAAGATCAGCAAAGACAAATGGGTTGATGTGCCTGTACAGGAAACCCAGGCCAATTTTTAATGAAGCAAAATCTTATGATAAATGCACAGCTAGATATTTCCCGATTACGTCATGACTGGTCGCAGCAAGAAATTGAGGCGCTGTATAACTTGCCATTCAATGATCTAATGTTTCAGGCTCAGCAGGTACACCGTGAGCATTTCGATGCCAACGCAGTGCAAATCAGTACCTTACTGAGCATCAAGACGGGCGGTTGTCCTGAAGACTGCGCCTATTGCCCGCAAAGTGTGCATTTCGATACGCCCGTCGAGCCGGACAGCCTGATGGCAATTGAAGAAGTGGTGACAGCCGCGAAGGCAGCAAAAGCGGCCGGTGCTTCACGTTTTTGTATGGGTGCTGCCTGGCGTAATCCACGCGGCAAGAATTTTGAGCGAGTGCTTGAGATGGTGCAGCGGGTGCGTGATGAAGGTCTGGAAACCTGCATGACACTGGGTATGCTGGAGGCTGATCAGGCAGAACGGCTGCAGTCGGCAGGACTGGATTATTACAATCACAATCTCGATACTTCACCTGAATTTTATGGCGAAATTATCAGTACACGCACTTATCAGGACAGGCTTGATACTCTGCAGCATGTGCGTGCAGCCGGTATGAAAGTTTGCTGTGGTGGTATTGTTGGTATGGGCGAATCACGCGCAGACCGGGCTTCGCTAATGAAGGCACTGGTGAATCAGCAGCCGCATCCGGAAAGTGTGCCGATTAACGAACTGGTAAAGGTTGAAGGAACACCGCTGGCGGGAGAGTCCGGTTTTGATCCATTTGAATTTGTGCGCACAGTGGCAGTGGCAAGAATACTGATGCCAGCATCGCATGTGCGTTTGTCAGCCGGGCGGGAGCAGATGTCTGATGAGTTACAGGCGTTGTGTTTCCTGGCGGGCGCCAATTCGATTTTTTACGGTGAAAAACTGTTGACGACAGATAATCCGGATACAGCCAAAGATCAGGCTCTGTTTGATCGATTGGGCCTGCATCCTGCCTGATTCGGGTAGTGCCGCCATGCTGGATTTGCAACAAGCGTTACAACAACGCAAACAGCAATCGTTGTACCGGTGTCGCCTGACGCTGGCAACACCGCAGTCGGTGCGTGTGCGTATTGACGGCAAGACATACCTTTCATTCTGCAGCAATGATTACCTTGGGCTCGCCAACCATGCGGATATTATTCAGGCTTTCAAAGATGGCCTCGACCGTTTTGGTGCGGGTAGTGGTGCAGCACATCTAATCACTGGGCACAGTGTTGCGCATCAGGAACTGGAAGAGCAATTGGCCGCGTTTGTCGGTCGACCCAGGGCATTGTTATTTTCAACCGGATATATGGCAAACCTGGGTGTGATGGATGCGTTGTTGCAACAACAGGACTGTACGATTGAAGACCGTTTGAATCATACGTCGCTACTGGATGGGGCACGTCTGTGCGGAGCGCGTTTGTTGCGTTACCGACATAATGATATGGCCTCATTGAAGAGACGATTGCAGCAGGTAGAAAAATATCCACAGCGTTTGCTGGCAACGGATGCGGTGTTCAGCATGGATGGTGACAGTGCAGATTTAGCGGCAATGCAGGCCGCTGCACAGAGCAGCGATAGCTGGTTACTGGTAGACGATGCGCATGGTTTTGGCGTGCTTGGACATCAGGGGCGAGGCAGTTGCGATGCACAATTGTCACAATCCGGAATAGCCATCGCTGATAATACCATCCTGATGGCAACGCTAGGAAAAGCCTGTGGCATGGCGGGTGCTTTTGTGGCGGCCAGTGAGGATGTGATTGAAACACTGATCCAGTCGGCACGTACTTATATATATACCACGGCAACACCACCCGCCCAGGCATGGGCGACCAGTAAGGCATTGCAACTGGTCCAGCAGGCGGATGAACAGCGTACCCGACTAACAGAATTAATTACACATTTCAGGCGCGGTGCCCAGGCCCATGATTTGCCTCTAATGCCTTCTGCAACACCTATCCAGCCATTGCTGGTTGGAAGTGCAGAAATGGCAATGCAATGGAGCGAGCGCCTGCGCACAAAAGGCATTCTGATTACTGCAATACGACCGCCCACGGTGCCACAGGGAAAAGCGCGTTTACGCATTACTTTATCGGCGCAACACACGCTGGAGGATGTTGACCAGTTGCTGGATGGATTGAGCACATGAGTCTGCATATAGATGTGGTGGGTAAAGGGCCAGATCTGGTGTTGTTGCATGGCTGGAGTTTGCACAACGGCATCTGGCAGGATCTGCTGCCCCTGTTGCAGGATGATTTTTGCTGCCATCTGGTTGATCTGCCGGGGCATGGTTTGAGTGAGTTTGCGAACCGGGAAACACTTCCCGAGTGGGCTGCAGAGGTCAGGGCCGTTGTTCCACAGCAGGCTGACTGGATTGGCTGGTCCTTAGGCGGGCTAGTAGCTTTGCAGGCATTGGCGGAGGATGCCCAGTCAATGCGCAGGTTGGTGTTGCTTGCTTCCAGCCCCTGTTTTGTTAAACGTCCGGACTGGCCATCTGCAGTGGAGTTCAGCGTCTTCGAGAATTTCGCCAATGAATTACAGCAGGATTTTGACAAAGTTCTGCTGCGCTTTCTGGCCTTGCAGGTGATGGGCAGTCAGGCAGCACGGGCATCCCTGAAACAGTTGCGCGATGCCCTGTTATTAAAGCCGGCACCTCAGGTGGCCGCCTTGCTTGCCGGTTTGCATTTTCTCCGCGAAGCTGACTTTCGGCAACTGGCAGTTGCCAGACAGGACTCGATTTACTGGCTGTCCGGTAGTCGCGATACGCTGGTACCTCAAGCTGCAGCCAATTTGTTGCCTGAAGAGCGCGTGCAGATTATTGAAGCTGCGGGTCATGCGCCGTTTGTGTCACATGCTGAAATTTGTGCCAAAGCATTGCGCCAGTGGCTGCTTTGACTCGGGAAAAATGAATATGGAAGAGCAGTATCAGGTAGATAAAGAGCAGGTGCGAGACGCCTTCTCCAGAGCGGCAGCAGCTTATGAACAGGTAGCAGTATTGCAACGAGAAGTCGAAACGCGTTCGCTGGAACGGTTAGACCTGGTGCGCCTGCAACCGCAATGCATTCTTGATCTGGGCTGTGGGCCGGGACATGGTAGTCATGGCTTGTTGGCAAAATACCGCCAGGCTTCGGTGATTGCTTTTGATCTCGCGGAACCCATGCTGAAGCTGGCCAGAAAACGTGGCCGCTGGTTGCGTCGACCACAGGCTGTTTGTGGCGATGCACAACAACTGCCCTTTGCCAGTAACAGTATGGATCTTGTTTTTTCCAGTCTAATGCTGCAATGGTGTCGTGATTTTGATGCAACATTGTCAGAGTTGCTGAGGGTATTGCGGCCAGGTGGTTTGTTGCTGTTTACCACTTTTGGTCCTGATACCCTGAAGGAATTACGCAGTAGCTGGGCGAGCATCGATGATTACACACATGTGAATGCTTTTCTGGATATGCACGATATTGGCGATGCCCTGATGCGCAACGGTTTCGCGGAACCGGTGATGGATGTTGAAAGGCTGACCATGACTTACGATGATGTATTTACCCTGATGCGTGAACTGAAACAAATCGGTGCACACAATGTGACCGCCGGGCGTCGGCAGGGATTGACCGGCAAACAACGTTTGCAGCAATTGCAGAAAGCATACGAAGCGTTTCGGGTAGACGGGCTGTTACCGGCCAGTTACGAGATTGTTAATGGGCATGCCTGGGCGCCAGATAATCAGCTCAGAGTTGATCTGGAGATGCCACGATGAAAGGTTATTTTATCGCTGGAACAGATACGGGCGTTGGCAAAACCTGTGTCAGTGCAGCACTGATCAGGGGCCTGGCCGCCGCTGGCAAACAGGTGGCGGGTATGAAGCCTGTTGCCAGTGGTTGTGAAAAAACGGTTGACGGCCTGCGCAATGAAGATGCACTGCTACTCATGGCTGCAGCGAATGTTGAAAAACCCTATCCGATGGTAAATCCCTTTGCCTTCGAGCCCGCCATTGCGCCACACCTGGCAGCAGACCTGGCTGGCATTCAGATCGACAGTGGCAATATACACAGCGTTTTTACGGCCTGTTGCGAGGATCTGGATAACATTATCGTCGAAGGCGTGGGAGGTTGGCTGGTGCCGATCAATGCCAGAGAAAGCATGGCTGATCTCGCCGTTCTGTTGAATTTGCCAGTGTTGCTGGTGGTGGGTATTCGCCTTGGCTGCATTAGCCACACCCTGCTAACAGTTGCTGCGATCGAAGCCAGTGGTTTACCGCTAGCGGGCTGGATTGCAAACCGGGTTGATTCTGAGTGTCAGCAGCAGGAGGGTATTATCGCGTCGATTAAAAAACGGATAGACGCACCATTAATTGCGGATATCCCCTGGTGTTTAGATGTTGCAACAATGCCTGCACTCGTTTTGCCATAAATTTATGCTATACGTTAGTACATTTTTTATCGCGTTGGGACTGGATAACCGCCTTTATTGTGCCTGGACTAAATAATAGACGATGCATTGGCTGCAGTGAGAAACCCCTGTTATATAAGGTGTGGTTGCGATTTCTGCTGCACAATTAACTGCTGTATAAGAAAATGGTTATACCCTAACATTCAATTGACTTATGTCAATGTGGATGACTTTTTATTATGATGGGAAATACGAGTAGGTTAGCATTCCAGCCCGATACCGTTCGATGAAGGTCGACGTATTGACGGGAGGGTTGTATGGTCGCAAAAGAATTATCTGCAAAGCAAACTGATAATCGCTTTCTGATACGGCCGAATTGCTCATTAAGCTGGAAAGGTGTAAAGCGTTTCTATCTGGGAATGCTTTTCGTTTCCCTTTTGATTGCCAGTCTTTGTGCGTTTGCCGGTGCCTGGCCAGTACTGCCCTTTGCCGGTCTTGAAATGCTGGTGCTCGGAATTGCTTTGTATCAGGTAACGCGGCGTAATCAGTACTGGCAGGTAGTACAGATTGAGGGAGATCACGTTGAGGTGTTTGATTCTACTTCGGTAGACAGGCCAGCAATATCATTTCAGCGAGCCTGGGCAAGGATTGTTCTTGAACGGCCGTCGATTGACTGGTATTCGCCCAGATTGTTTATTCGATCGCATGGGCGAGCAGTAGAAATTGGAAATTGCCTGACCCGATCTGAAATTGAGCAATTAGCGATTGATTTGAAAAGTGCTTTATGATTTTGCTACACAAAACTGGTTGATATTTAATAACTAACTCGAAGTTTGTTGAAGGAGAAATGCTGGCATGCTGGTACCTACATTTAAACAAAAACTGGCCTCATTGGCAGGATTGGCAGCGCTAACCGGTTCTTCTGGAGCCATGGCTGAATATGCACTGAATCTCATGCCAGGCGTTACGCCTCTGAGTCAGAGTGCTTATGATCTGCATGTTTTGATTCTATGGATCTGCTTTTGGATCGGTATGGTGGTCTTTGGTGTTATCTTTTATTCGGTATTGGCACATCGGAAATCAAGAGGCGCAGTGGCTTCCCAGTTTCATGAAAGCACCACCATGGAAATTATCTGGACTGTGATCCCGTTCATTATTCTGATTGGAATGGCAATTCCGGCAACCAAAACTCTTGTTGCCATGGAAGATGTTTCTAACTCGGATCTGAATATCAAGGTAACAGGATATCAGTGGAAATGGGGTTATGATTATCTGGGTGAGGAGGTAGGTTTCCTCTCCAGTTTATCAACACCACTTGCTCAGGTGACAGGCGAGGAGCCAAAAGGGGAGCATTATCTGTTAGAAGTGGATAACCCTCTGGTCGTACCTATTAATAAGAAAGTTCGTCTGTCTATTACTGCCAGTGATGTTATCCATTCCTGGTGGGTGCCGGAGCTTGGTGGCAAGAAAGATGCGATTCCCGGCTATATCAACGAAATGTGGTTCAAAGCAGAAAAAGAGGGTACTTACCGCGGACAATGTGCTGAACTTTGCGGTAAGGATCATGGTTTCATGCCAATTGTCGTGGTCGCAAAAAATGAAGCAGATTACCAGCAATGGTTGAGCGCACAAAAAACAGCGAACGATGCAGATGCCGCTGCTGCCGATCGTGAGTGGTCAAAATCTGATTTGATAGCACGCGGTGAAACGGTCTATAACAGTAGCTGTGCAGCCTGTCATCAGGCAAATGGTCAGGGTATTCCCGGGGCTTTTCCGGGGCTTGTTGGTAGCGCACTCACCACAGGGCCAAAGAATGCACACATCGATATCGTTATGAATGGCAAAGCTGGAACCGCAATGGCGCCTTTTGCTGCGCAACTGAAAGATATCGATATTGCGGCAGTTATTACCTATGAGCGGAACGCCTGGGGTAATGATGTTGGGGATATGATTCAACCGTCTGAAATAAAAGCAGCCCGTTAGGCTAGAGAGGTATTGAAAACATGAGTACAACAATGACACATGATGACCATCACGAAGAGCATCCGACAGGTTTGTCTCGCTGGATATTTACGACTAACCATAAAGATATCGGAACGCTATATCTATTATTTGCGTTATTGATGTTTATGGTCGGTGGTGCAATGGCCATGATTATTCGGCTTGAATTGTTTCAGCCGGGATTGCAGTTTGTTGATCCGCAGTTCTTCAATTCAATGACAACAATGCATGCGTTGATCATGATTTTTGGCGCGGTTATGCCGGCTTTCGTGGGTTTGGCGAACTGGTTGGTACCCATGATGATTGGTGCGCCAGACATGGCGTTGCCGCGTATGAATAACTGGAGTTTCTGGATTCTGCCGTTTGCCTTTGCCATGCTGCTGAGTACTCTGCTGATGGAAGGTGGTGCGCCAGCGGGTGGTTGGACTTTGTATCCGCCGCTGGTTCTGCAGACCGGTAATGCCTTCCCGTTCCTGATTTTCTCAATCCATTTAATGGGTATTTCATCTATCATGGGGGCGATTAATGTCATCGTGACAATTGTCAACATGCGTGCACCGGGTATGACGTTAATGAAAATGCCGTTGTTTGTCTGGACATGGTTGATTACCGCGTATTTGCTGATTGCTACCATGCCGGTATTGGCGGGTGCTGTAACCATGCTGCTGACTGACCGCTTCTTCGATACCTCATTCTTCGATGCGGCAGGTGGCGGTGACCCGGTTATGTTCCAGCATATATTCTGGTTCTTCGGCCATCCAGAAGTGTACATTCTGATTCTGCCGGCATTCGGTATCGTTTCGCAGATTATCCCGACCTTTGCGCGTAAGCCGCTGTTT
Organism: Gammaproteobacteria bacterium; assembly: GCA_036480335.1. Taxonomy (GTDB): domain Bacteria; phylum Pseudomonadota; class Gammaproteobacteria; order DSM-19610; family DSM-19610; genus JAZGER01. The sequence goes on from JAZGGH010000140.1 coordinate 8,324, forward strand.
GGTTACAGCTCAATGGTGTATGCAACTTCATCAATCGCATTCCTGTCATTCATCGTCTGGGCGCATCACATGTTCACCGTGGGTATGCCATTAACCGGTGAGCTATTCTTTATGTATGCGACCATGTTGATTGCCGTTCCTACCGGTGTGAAAGTGTTCAACTGGGTCAGTACCATGTGGCGAGGTTCGATGACTTTCGAAACACCGATGCTGTTTGCTGTCGGTTTTGTAGTGATGTTTACTATTGGTGGCTTCTCCGGTCTGATGCTGGCAATCACCCCGGTTGATTTCCAGTACCACGATACGTACTTTGTGGTTGCCCATTTCCATTACGTGCTGGTTACCGGCGCAGTCTTCGCCATTATGGCTGCGGCTTATTACTGGATGCCAAAATGGACCGGTAATATGTATAACGAAACGTTGGGCAAGTGGCATTTCTGGCTGTCTACGATTTTCGTTAATGTTTTGTTCTTCCCGCAACATTTTCTCGGTCTGGCGGGTATGCCAAGACGTATCCCTGATTATTCCCTTCAGTTTGCCGAGTTCAATATGATTTCGAGTATCGGTGGATTCGCATTTGGCCTGACACAGTTGATGTTCGTGTATATCGTGTTCCAGACCATCCGCGGTGGAGAGAAAGCCACTGATCAGGTTTGGGAAGGTGCTGAAGGTCTTGAGTGGACATTGCCTTCACCGCCGCCTTACCACAGTTTTTCTGTGGCGCCTGAAATCAAGTAAATAGACCATGGCAGTTAACACTATTGTGTTAACTGCCATACGAGGTATATACCGTGACAGTTAGAGCAGCAGATAAAAATGCAGTACGTATGGCGGTTTTATTGGGGCTCGTCGCATTAAGCGTCTTTTCCGGATTTATCTGGATGACAGCGAAAGGAATGCTTTAATGTCAGATGCTCTGGACACGCAGGGAGCAAACAAACGGCTCATTAAACGGCTGTTGTTTGTTGTTCTCGGTATGTTTGGTTTTGTGTTTGCTCTGATTCCTTTGTATGGCGTGTTCTGTGATATTACCGGCTTGAACGGTAAGACGACGTCAGCGAGAGCAGAGATTATAGATACCGAGCCAGATTATGACCGAACTGTGATTGTAGAGTTTGTCGCATCCCTGAATGAGCAGATGGACTGGCAGTTCAAGCCAACTGTTTCTCGCATGGAAGTGCACCCCGGCAAAACCTACACAACCAGTTTTTATGCACGTAATTTGACAGCTTATGATATGACCGGCCAGGCCGTTCCAAGTGTCACGCCAGGAAGAGCAGCGAGCCATTTTCGCAAGACCGAATGTTTTTGTTTTACCGAACAGTTATTGCAGGCTGGTGAAGAAAAGGACATGCCACTGGTTTTTTCTGTAGACAAAGCGTTGCCGAAAGATGTTAATGAACTAACGCTGGCGTATACGTTCTTTGACAAGAATAAACAAACGACTAATTAATAGAGTTCAACAAAAGAGGATTGAGGAATGAGTCTGACACAAGGTGATTATTACGTTCCCCATGGCACGGCCTGGCCAATTATTGGCTCAATCGGTCTGTCGACAATGTTGATTGGCACAGCCAATTTTCTAAATGGCTCCGGCATTGGCATGACTATGATGATAGCCGGATTGTGTATTACGCTATTTATGATTTTTGGCTGGTTTCGAACCGTTATCAATGAAAGTGAAGAAGGTGCCTACAATAGCCAGGTTGATCGTTCTTTTCGATGGGGTATGGGCTGGTTCATTTTCTCCGAGGTCATGTTCTTTGCGGCTTTCTTCGGTGCGCTGTTCTATGCACGTACGCTTTCAGGCCCCTGGTTGGGTGGTGCTGATGAAGTGACAAACAGTTTGCTCTGGGATGGCTGGGAATATGCCTGGCCAACCAATGGTCCGGGTAATGTCGGTGGGCATTTTGAAAGAATGGCTGCCTGGGGACTGCCTGCAATCAATACCATGTTGTTATTATCCAGTGGTGTAACCATTACCCTGGCACACTGGGCGTTGAAAAAACAGGATCGCGCGAAACTGGTTTTATGGATGTTGGTCACTGCTGCCCTTGGTGCATTATTCCTGTTCTTCCAGGTAGAGGAGTATATGGAAGCTTATCAGGATATGAATCTGACACTCGGTTCCGGAGTTTATGGTTCTACCTTTTTCATGCTCACCGGTTTTCATGGATTGCATGTGACCATTGGTACTATCATGTTACTGATCATTGCTTTTCGTTGTATGAAAGGGCATTTCACCCCGGATCAGCATTTCGGTTTTGAGGCGGTTGCCTGGTATTGGCATTTTGTGGATGTTGTCTGGTTAGGGCTGTTTATTTTTGTATATATCCTGTAACGGATAATATAACAGTAGAATAAAAAGCGCCGCAATAGCGGCGCTTTTTTTGGCATGGCATTGTATTTACCGTTGCTCGATCAATGCAATCGCCAGCTTGCGCAGCGCCGTAAAATCCGTTTTACCACTGCCGAGTTTAGGTATCTCGTCAACAATAAAGATATTTGCAGGCAAGGATAGCGTTTTCATCTCGCCATCGATTAATTGTTGCTTAATATCCTTAGCCGATAACTCCCCATTAACCAGCAGGATAATCTTCTCGCCCTTTTTATCATCCGGCAGGCTGGTCGCAGCCATGTCCAGTTCCGGATCATTGAGCGTATTGCGAACAGCATTTTCTACGGCGGACAGACTGATCATCTCACCGCCTATTTTTGCAAAGCGTGAATAGCGGTCAACAATACTGAGGAAGCCATCCTCATCAAGATGTCCTTTGTCACCAGTTTTGTACCAGCGCAGAGCATCGATTTCGACGATAGCCTGTTTGGTTTTTTCAGGCTCATCAAGATACCCCAGCATAACCTGAGTACCACCGATCAGGATCAAACCATCTTCTCCAGCAGGTAATTCATCCAGCGTAGCAGGATCCACAATGCGGAATCCGGTGCCTGGTAACGGTAGCCCTACGGTACCGTTCTTTTGTCCAAGCTGTGGTCGCCAGTAACGGGTATCCAGTTGATCGGGAATATTGACGCTGGCAACGGGTGTGGTCTCTGTCGCGCCATAGCCTTCATAGATGGTCTTGTTAAATTTCAATTTGAAACTTTCATAGACATCCTGGTTGAGCTTTTCAGCACCCGCGACGATGATACGAATAGATTCCAGCATTAATGGATGCACGCGCCTGTTTTTCACATATAAACGCAGGAAGGTGGAGGTTCCGCAGAGAATTGTTGCACGATACTGGGCAATAGCTTTACTGATTTTAAGCACATCTGTCGGATCTGGATGGCAAATCATGGGTATGCCCTCGACCAGGGGCATAAACGTCGTCACCGTCAGACCAAAGGCATGAAACAGTGGCAAGGTCGCCATAATGATGTCTTCATTTTCCGTATTCAGTACGTCTGAAATCTGCTTCAGATTAGCCATGAAGTTTCGATGACTGAGCATGACACCCTTGGGTACACCCTCACTGCCACTGGAAAATAAAATCGCAGCCGCTGACTCACTATCAACCCGTTTACAGTACAGGCTAGCTAACATGGATGCGGGTAAGAATCGTGTTTGTAAATAAGTGGTGATTTGCTGTGCTTTTGAAATTTTATCCTTCATGTCTTCCATGTAATGCACGGTTACCTGAGAAAATGCTCCTTCAAGATCAATGCCTTTGGAAGCGAGTTTCTTCATGAATTTGCGCGAGCTATAGACGGTTTTGATGCCCGCCTTACTGATGGCGGCAGCCACGGAAGATTCACTGGCGGTATAATTAAGGTTAACGACCGTTTTACCCCGCATCAGGCAGGCCATATTAGCAATAGTGCCCGCGCTTGTGGTTGGCAGAAGCAAGCCAACCGTCTGTTCCTTGCTGTATTGATTGATCAGCCTTGAAAACAGAAGCACTGCTGCCGATAACTGCGCATACGTCATCGGTTTGCCAGAAGTATCGGCAATCGCCATCTGTTTGCGTTTACGTGTGGCCGTTTCCAGAAAGGCGATGGGCAGCGTTGGCAAGCTGCGGGTATATTCTTCCCAGGAGTGAATCGACAGCTCAAACACCTTCTGCTTTAGCTCTGCCGCGTGGGTGGCAATATCCAGAGGCTCACCAAAGGCAATAATAACATCGCGTCGATCATCGCCACTATCCCGATCAGCCTTTAGTTTATCGCTGGAGCGAGAAAAACGACTGCCCCACAGACCACGCAAATAGAAGGGTAAAATAACGGCATTAGCGCCTTCGGCTGCTTTCTCATAACCGCGTTTGAACTCAGCCAGTTGACCAGTACGACTGATCACCCCTTCCGGGAATAGACAAACCACCTCACCTTCATTTAACAGACGGTTGACGGTCGCCAATGCAGTCTTGCTCGCACCGCTGGCAATCGGGATCACGCCAAAAAATTTCATAATCCATTTCAGATACCAGCGCTCATAAATAGACCGCTCCATGACAAAACGCACGGGCCGCGGACAGGCGATCTGTACAATTGCCCAATCGATCCAGCTAATATGATTACCCAGCATGAGCACGCCACCACTGCCCGGAATGTTATGAAAGCCGATTACCTTGAGGCGATACTTCACTGCGAACAAACGGGCAACAATAAAGCGCGTCAATATCTGCGGCAGTTTGTAAACAGTGTAGACAGCACCCCCGATTGCGACCAGGGTTAACAGGCCAAACAGCGCAGTGCTAGTGATACCGAGAACGGCAAACACAATCGTCACACCGAGGAAACTGAGCATGACAATATTCTGAATAAAATTATTCCCGGCCAGCACAGTGCCCAGATCATTTTCATCTGCATGGAACTGGATCAATGCATTCAACGGCACGATGAACATACCCGCACAGATGCCGAGTACAAAGAAATTCAGGCCGTGTAGATAGATATGTTGCAGCCCCGGCAGGATCGCCAGACAAACAGCAATACCGAGAGCGCCGACCGGAATCAGGCCAGTTTCAATATGGTTTTTCGAAATGCGTCCGGCAAAGATAGAACCGGTCATGATGCCAATACCGGCAAACATCATCATGCCCTGGATCATAACCGTGTTAGTGACATCCATGCTTTGCTTGGCAAAGGCCGGAAACGCTGCCAGCATCACCTGCGAGATTGACCAGAAAACCGACAGACCAACAATCGATAGCCAGATCACTCGATTGTTATACACCATCTTCAGATTCTGTGACAGATACTGCCCGTGAAGATATTGCTGGCGATCAAAATGCAATGCATGATTGGTATCGCGGACTTTGGGCAAGCGATAAGCCAGCACCAGCTCAACCAGACTACCAAGCACCAGCAACCAGCCCACGGGTGCAATAGTTCGCAGAATATCAGTACTGTTATCCGTGGCATGACCAACAAGGCGATGCTCAAACAGAATAGAAAAGGCAAACATGCCGAACAGAATCGCCGCGGTGGTCATCGCCTGAGCAAAACCATTCGCCTGTGTGAGTAAATCCTTACCGACCAGCTCCTTGATAAAACCATATTTTGCTGGCGAGTAAAGTGCACTCTGCACCGCCAGAATGAAGGTCATCGCAAAAGCCGGCCAGAACCAGCCAAGATAATAAAATAGCGTAATTAGGCAGGTAATGCCCACGGCAACCCAGGCGCTGATACGCATTACCCAATTTTTTGGATACTTGTCAGATAGAAAACCCGATGGCGTGAAAAGCAGGATAAAAGGCAATAAAATGAGTGCGTTAACGACTGCCGTCAGTGCGATCTGCTCCTGCCCATCGAGCGTTTTGAATACCGTGTTCTGGATAATGATCTTATGCCCGAGATCGACAAAGGCATTCAGGAAAATGACGGCGATATACGGCAAAAAACCGCTGATTCTGAAAAGTGCTGGCATAGTGATTCCGCTTGTTATTGGTTGTCGCCCAGTGTGTGCAATTGTTTATCGGACTGCAACGAGAATTCATGGAGTCGTGTTAGCTGATACCTGTGGTATTGTTTTCCGATACCTGACTGGATGGAGAAATCATGTCACAAACGAATGCCATTGTTGACGCATTAAAGGCCGTACTCAAATCACAGACAAAAACCTACCGTGATGTTGCCACGGCTCTGGAAATCTCTGAAGCCAGCGTCAAACGCCTGTTTTCAGAACAAAGCTTTAGCCTGCAGCGACTGGAACAGGTTTGTAGCCTACTGGAAATAAGCGTGGCCGAATTAACCCAGCAGGCAGAAGGCGGCAGTCGTTACGTCAGCCGACTGAGTATCGAACAGGAACAGCAGATCGCAAAGGATATTAGTCTCATGCTGGTTACCGCCTGTGTATTAAATCGCTGGAGCCTGAAAGATATTACCAGCCACTACACCCTATCCGAACTAGACTGCATACAGTTACTGGCACAGCTTGATCGTTTGCAACTGATCGATCTGCTACCCGGCAATCATATAAAACTCCGCATCGCGCCCAATTTCAGCTGGCACCCAAACGGCCCTATCCAGCAATTCTTCCAGGATAGAGTAGCCAGTGAATACTTCAACTCCCGGTTTACTCGCGACTCCGAAAAACTCCTCTGTCTGAATGGCATGCTCTCCATCAATGCCAATGCAGCCTTCCAACGCAAGCTCGAACAACTGGCCAAAGAATTTGACAGCCTCAATAATGAAGACGCCAGCCTGCCAATCAGTAAACGTCACGGAACCACTGTCGTATTGGCAATACGACAGTGGGAGTATGGATTGTTTGCGGAGTTTCGGCGGAAAGCTTGAAGGACGTATTATTTAGTATTAGGTAATGCGAACAACTTGAGTTCGAGTGACATAAAGAAAAAGATGCAGCGAATATAAAAAAGCATGGGGTCTCCTTCGAAGAGGCACGAACTGCCTTTTACGATGAAACTGCAATTCAAAATTTTACGATCCCAACCATTCAAACGAGGAAGATCGTTTTATTTTGCTCGGTCTCAGCTTGAAACCACAGGTTCTTGTTGTTTGTCATTGCTATCGAGAAAGCGAAACTGTGTAGTTCGTATCATCTCGGCGAGAAAAGCAGACAAAGATGAGGAACGTGCATATTGGGGAAGTAGGAAATGAGAGAGCATTGCAAGCTATGGGTGTCTATTATTCGGGCGTGGCCAGCTAAAGGGGATACTGGTTTCTGGTTTAGGCGCCCTCAAAGTAGAATTGCTCTACTAGTAAGTACCCATAAGTAGCAAAAATGGTCGAAAGATGTAAAATAATGGGGTCGGTATGGTTTTCAGTTGCAATTTCTGCAGTGGCTATCTCGGCTTGTTAGTGAAAGGTGATTTATGAGTGAGCAACCTAAAACCAGGCCCAAGGTTCCTGAAGGTCAAACGAGATTCCTGATAACCCGTCAGAAAGAGGCCAATGAAAAGGGTTATGTTGGATATGACACTATTTGGGAATCGTTTCAGAAAGAGGTCGAATATACGACCCCAAAAGCGCCTTAAGTTACCCTTGGCCGCGCGAACCTGATAGGTTGCACGGCCACAGTAACCTTTTAGTTTTGCCGGATCCGTTTTTGCTTCTTTTTCACAAGCTTACCTTAATTGGCCTGTAATAATATGAGGCCTACTGTACGTAGAGACCATAAAATCTAGATGAATCAGAATACAGGTAATATTGCTATCGCGATAATCGCCTTAAAATCTTGTGACAGGTATTAATAAGTTGTTTTTGTTCAGTACTGGTTAGTTCTACTCTACACTCCATATTTTTAAATATATGTGATGTTTTATCTTTTAAGTTTTCCCCTGCCTTAGTCAACTGGATTATTTTTGCTCTCTTGTCTGATAATGATTTATTGCAGCGTATAAAACGTTTTATTTGTAGCTTTTTCAATATTGCAGTTAATGTAGCGGCATCCAGTAATGTTTGTTCTGTCAGTTCCTTGATAAAAATCCCATCTTTGTTCCAAAGACTCATCATGACTAAAAATTGAGGGTATGTAAGCCCAAATTTGGCTAATTCAGGCCGATACTCTCGTATCATCGCATTCGAGGTTGAATATAATGAAAAACAAACCATTTCAGAAAAATTAAATTTTTGAGTCAAATGAAATTCCTTTGCAGGACATAAAACATTATTATGCGCGCAAAGTAATTGACAATCCATTTTTCTGCGACTATATTTAGTTTGCGCACAAACTAAAAAGAGGTGGTTTATGATGAATGATATGAATTTTGATGGTGTAATCTCTTCAAGCTGGAAGGAAAAACAAAGTAAAGAGGTTGTAAAAGGTATCCATGAGCGAATCATCTGGGAAGGCAGTGATGGAAAGAGAGCGGTTGTTTTTGAGTTTAAAGCCGGCGCTAAGTTTCCCGGTTTAGATCTACATGATACGGGGCCAGAACAAATATATGTGATATCAGGAATATTCAATGATGGTCGTGAAGATCATGTTGAGGGCAGTTTCATTCATAACCCAATGGGGTCGGCTCATGTACCACAATCAAAAACGGGGTGCGTCGTATTGATTACATATCCTGAGGGGTAACGTTGTGTAAGAATGGTGGGGATGATATGAACATAATCGAAGATCGAGAAGTTGCAGAAATATTCAATAGCTACCCACAGCGCATGCGCAAAAAATTGATGTTTTTGCGCCAGCTGATTCTGGACACCGCCTCAGAAACTGAAGATTTGGATAAATTGGAAGAAACACTCAAATGGGGAGAACCGAGCTATCTCACAAAAGGCGGGAGTACGGTTCGCATAGCCTGGAAAAAATCAAATCCAAAACAATACGCCATGTATTTTCACTGCAAAACAAAATTGCTAGATACCTTCAGGGAGTTATATCGTGATACGTTTGAATTTGAAGGAAGCAGAGCTATTATATTTGGAGAAAATGATGAAATACCGGTGGCAGAATTAAAACATTGTGTGTTTTTGGCACTGACATATCATGGCAGGAAGGGTCTTCCTATGTTGGGAGTATACTGAAGGGTTATACACTGCGGTTCTCAAAATTCATCCGCCTTGAACTCAGACGAAAATCTTGATTAATAGAGGTGCCCTGAAATCTATCACTGCAGCATCCGTTGTTGCCGTTTATTAGCTACACCCATTCTTGCCACTTTTTCTTTGCTATGAGTTATTGTCTCGAAAGGCCATTTTTCATTTGAGCGTTGATAATCTACTCGCATTTTTTCAAGGAGTTCCGGCTCATCAATATCCCCCCTGTTTTTCAGGTGTTCGAATAACAGCACAAACAGGCGTTTCAATGAAATTTTCCAGGTGCTGCCTGAGGTTTGATACAGGGCGTCACTTAATTGCATAAAATTATCGAAAGGTTTTCCGTTTAACAATAATGGCAGGCTGTGTTTAAAACGCCCTGAATTAGCAATCATATCCCAGTAACGCGCAAAACGATTAACCCGTTGCATGGTGGTGAAATCAATGTCCTGAGTATGCAGAATATTGTAGGGCGGTTCCGGGTTGTAACAGAGTTGATATTCTTCATTGTGGCGATTCAGCGGTACACCCCGTAGGCGTTTTAATATGCCCAGTTGTATTTCATGTGGCTTTAGCTCAATTAGCCGATCAAAACTTTTTGCAAAATTCTTCAGGTTGTCTGAGGGCAAACCAAAGATTAAGTCGGCATGAATATAGGCATGGGTGTTTTGTTTTAACCAGCGCAGGTTCTGACAGGTTTTGTCGTTGTTTTGTTTTCTGCTGATTAAGCTCTGTATGTTTTCATCAAAAGTTTGTACGCCAATTTCAAACTGCAGGGCGTGTTCCGGGAATTTGGCAATAACGGCTTTTAACTGATCAGGAAGATTGTCGGGAACTACTTCAAAATGAAGATATAAATCATCCGTCATTCGCGCAAGAAAAAATTCAAGTATGGTAATGCTGCTGTTTACTTTTAAGTTAAAAGTGCGGTCAATGAATTTAAAGTTACGTGCGCCACGTTGATACAGTTTATCCATTTCATCAAGAAATAATCCCAGTTCAAAGGGTTTTGATGTTTTGTCTAATGAGGATAAACAGAATTCGCATTTGAACGGGCAGCCGCGTGAAGCTTCTACATAAATCAAACGATTTTTTATATCTTCTGCCGTATAAAATTCATAAGGTAGTTGCAGTTGATTCAGGGCTAGCTCATTGCTTTGAATTTCCCGCAACAGTGGCTGATTGCCGGAAAGGATGAGGCCGCATAATTCTCTAAAACTTTTTTCTGCCGCACCCATAATAATATAATCTGCCAGGTCGACGACTGCAGGCTTATCTGGCAGATGACTGACTTCAGGCCCACCGAGCACGATAATTGTTTCTGGCGAAATCTGTTTTATCAGTGCAACTGTTTTCGTTATTTCTGCAACATTCCAGATATATACGCCGAACCCCATGATTCTGGCCTGGTGTTTTAGCAGTTTTTCAGCAATATCCAGCGGTCGTTCGCTGAGGGTGAATTCTTCGATAATGGTGGTTGATTGCCATTCTCCAAGATTGGCATAGAGGTAGCGTAAACCAAATGCTGTATGTATATAACGGGCATTGAGTGTGGTGAGTACAATGTCGTAGCTGGGAAGGGAGCGCATTCAGGCAGTATATCAATCGCTGCCTCTATCAGGATAGTTGTTCCAGCATGCCTTATCGCATCAAATAACCACAATTTCTGCCATTTTCCAGCTATTTTCCGACTTTTTTGGCTATTTGGGGATATGTAAATTGAATTTCATTGATTTAATTTGCTGGAAACAGGAAAATACGCCCCAGAATTTTTAATTCATACTTTCAATTCAATGAGGATATTCCATGAAGTTAATACTTTTAGGTGCGCCGGGTGCGGGTAAAGGTACTGTCGCAAAATTACTGACGAAAATAGACGGTTCTGTACAAATTTCTACTGGCGACATTTTGCGTGCTGCCGTGGCTGCAGGCACTGATCTGGGCAAAAAAGCACAGGCTGCAATGAATGCCGGTGACCTGGTTTCTGATGATTTGATCATGGGTATCATGGCAGAGCGTTTAAAAGAAGACGATTGTAAATCGGGCTACCTGCTTGACGGCTTCCCACGCACCATTCCCCAGGCTGAAGCGTTAAAAGTGATGCTTGCTGAGATGGGTGAAGAGTTAGACTGTGCGGTTGAAATTGATGTGCCACGCGATGTTATTCTTGATCGCTTAACAACGCGTCGTACCTGTAGTGGTTGCGGTGAAATCTATAATGTTAAATCAAATCCGCCAGCCGTTGAGGGCAAATGTGACAAATGTGGTGCGCCGGTTGTGCAGCGTGATGATGAAACGGAAGAAGCCATCAGTAATCGCCTGGAAGTATACAATGATCAAACAGCGCCTTTAGTCGGTTTCTACAAAAAGGAAGGTTTGTTACTTTCAGTGACCGCGACATCTTCTGATACCGTCATTGATGCGATTAAAGCCAAAATTGGTTGATTGCTGATTTAAGCGGGTAAGCAAAGTCCTTAAAAGCCTGGGTGTGAAAACATCCAGGCTTTTTTGGGCTAGAATTTAGGGGGTTTGTTGTGTCTGAGGTTCGGGGTATACGCCATGCGGTTGTATCCAGCCCATGGCAATGGCGAGCATCAGTACGGCAAACAGGGCGACGGATAGCCCGATGCGCACAGTAAGGGCTTTGGCGGTGCGTTCTGTTTGTCCTTTATCTTTCACAAGGAAGAACATGCCGCTGGCGAGGCTGCCCAGAATGGCAATCAGGGCGACAACAATAAATATTTTCAGTAACATAGTAAGGTCCATGGCAGATGCTAGTGCTGATTATAATGGATTCAGCGTTTCTCGTATAATACCCGTATTTTTCAGGTACATTTCCCTGCGGTTTTCCGGTAGGCTTCCGTATGCATTTTAAAGCCACCCTGTTACCCACTGTCGTCACGTTTTTATTGCTGTATTTGCTGGTCAGTCTGGGTTTCTGGCAGCTTGATCGTGCTGAGAAGAAGCATGCCCTGTTGGCAGAATACCGTCAGGGTGATGAGGGTGGCGCTGTTTTTATCCGCCAGCAGATGGCGAATATTGAAGAACTGGCATACCAGATGGCCAGGTCGCAGGGGCATTACGATTCGCAGCAGCAGTTGTTGCTGGATAACCGCACGCATGATGGTCAGGCTGGCTATCATGTGGTTACGCCGTTACGTCTGGCGGATGGTTCGGCCGTGCTTGTGAATCGTGGCTGGGTCAGTCTGGGGCGTGATCGGGCGCAGTTGCCTGATGTATCTGTGAATGAGGCGGGGCGTCAGGTGGTTGGTAGAATCAAGCCCCTGCAGGCAGATGTATTCAGGCTCGGTGAAGAATTGCTGCGCGAACGCTGGCCATATCGAGTGCAGCATATTGATGTCGAGACGATCAGTGCTGAGTTGGGATATCCAGTGATGCCGTTTGTCCTATTGCTGGCCAGTGATCAGGCTGATGGGTTTGTACGTGACTGGAAGCCGCTGACTTTTGGTCCTGAACGTAATCAGGGTTATGCGGTGCAATGGTTTGGCCTGGCGGTCGCCCTGTTGTTAATCTATATTGTAGTGAATATAAAAAGGGAATCTTGATGCAAAATATAACGCCTGCTCCAACGCGCAGCAGCTCACGTCTTCGCCTGTTGCTGTTGCTGGGCATTTTTGCCGCGCCAGTGATTATAGCCTGGACTATCTTTTACCTGCTGCCGAATTTTCGGCCGGCAGGCACAATGAACCACGGTGATCTGATTCAGCCTGTCCGCCAGGTGCCGGTGTTCAATACTGAGACGGTGGATGGAAAAAGTCTTGATGAAAGCTATTTTCAAACGAAATGGACGATGGTATATGCGAATCAAGGGAGTTGCGACAAGGCCTGTATTGATCGTTTGTATGTGATCCGTCAGGTGCGACTCACGCAAGGTAAGAATATCGATCGATTGCAGCGTTTAATGGTGTGGGACAATGCGGGTGTTTCTGAGGACGAGATCGGCAAAATGCGAGAAAATTTCCCCGGGATGGTTGTTATTTCACCTGTCGCCGGGGGCTGGCAAACGCTAATGGAGTTGTTGACGATTGATGCTGTGTCGCCGGGTGATTCTGGCCGTATCTACCTTGTCGACCCGATGGGTAACCTGATGATGAGTTACGATGCGGATGAAGAGCCGCGAGGCATGATCAAGGACTTTCACCGTTTGCTGAAATATTCAGGGGCAGGCTGATAGTGAGAAACATTTGCATTATAATGCACGTTTTCACTCAGCGTAAAAGATGATTCCATGCCGCAAACACTGACAATTCAGACACCTTCGAGTTGGCGCGATTATCTCGGCGTCTGCAAGATCAAAGTGGTTGTGCTGATTGTGTTTACCGCTGTGGTTGGCATGTTTCTGGCAGTGCCGGGCATGGTTCCTCTGCAGCCGTTGATTTTCGGTACGCTGGGAATCGGCATGGCGGCAGCGTCGGCCGCAGCGATCAATCATGTTGTTGATCAGGCTGTCGATGCGAAAATGTCGAGAACAAAGCGGCGTCCGGTTGCCAGTGGTCAGATGACGGGCAAGAATTGCATGATATTTGCTTTGGTTCTGGGGGCAATAGCCATGGCAATTCTCATCATTTTCGTGAATATGCTGACTGCGGCGCTCACCTTTCTTTCGTTAATCGGATATGCCGTGGTGTATACCATGTATCTGAAGCGTGCCACACCACAGAATATTGTTATTGGGGGGGCTGCAGGTGCTGCGCCACCCGTATTGGGCTGGGCTGCGGTGACCGGTACGGTTGATCCACATGCATTGCTATTGTTCCTGATTATCTTTGTCTGGACACCGCCACATTTCTGGGCGCTGGCGATTCACCGGCAGAAAGAATATGCCAAAGTGGATATTCCTATGCTGCCTGTGACGCATGGGGTTGAATATACGCGTTTGCAAGTGTTGCTTTACACAATATTGCTAGTGCTGGTGACTATTTTGCCCTATCTGACGCAGATGAGCGGTCTTTTGTATCTGGTGGGTGCACTAGTGCTGGGCGGTGGTTTTTTGTATCACGCCTGGAATCTTAAGCGTGGCCTGGATGAGCGCCATGCGATGAAAACATTTGGTTATTCGATTTATTACCTGATGTTATTATTTGCTATCTTATTGATTGATCACTACGTTCCGGCAATTATCCACTTATTTCGTGGTGCCATATAAGCCTCTGACGCCTCGTTAATGGTCTGCTGGTGGCTTTACATTAGTATATTTGTATATTAGAATTTCATCACTTAACTGCCGACTTTTTGGCATCAATTGTTTTTGAGGTTGTAGACAATGGACCATAGTGCCGTAGCCAGTACGACAGAAGAATATAATTACGATATCGTCCGCAAGTTTTCTATCATGGCTCTGGTCTGGGGTGTCGTGGGAATGAGTGTTGGTGTGTATATCGCATCAGAACTGGCGTTCCCTTTTCTGAATTTTGATATTCCGGCAATAACCTTTGGTCGTTTGCGCCCGGTACATACCACACTGGTTATTTTTGGTTTTGGCGGTAGTGCATTATTTGCAACCTCTTATTATATAGTTCAACGAACATGTCAGACGCGCCTCTACGGCGATCTATTGCCTACATTCACTTTCTGGGGCTGGCAGATTGCTGTTGCACTGGGTGCCATAACCTACATGCTTGGCTACACTCAATCACGTGAATATGCAGAATTTGAATGGCCAATTGATCTATTGATCACGGTGACCTGGGTGGCCTATTTCTGGATTTATATGCAGACGTTACGCCGTCGTTCCCAACCGCATATTTATGTGGCCAACTGGTTTTTCATGGCTTTCATTCTGGCGACCGCGATTTTGCATATTTTCAATAACCTGAGTGTGCCGATAGGCCTGTTTTCAATGAAATCCTACAGCCTGTTTTCCGGCGTGCAAGATGCCATGACCCAGTGGTGGTACGGACATAATGCAGTAGGTTTTTTCCTGACAGCGGCATTTCTGGGCATGATGTATTACTTTGTGCCGAAGCAGGCGGGGCGTCCGGTATATTCTTATCGTCTGTCGATTGTGCATTTTTGGGCGCTGTCCTTCCTGTACATGTGGGTTGGTGCGCATCATCTGCACTGGACGGCATTGCCAGACTGGACGTCGACACTGGCCGCCACATTTTCCATTATGCTGCTACTGCCTTCCTGGGGCGGCATGATCAATGGTGTCATGACGTTGTCCGGTGCCTGGGACAAGTTGCGTACCGACCCCATTATGTTATTCCTGATAACAGCCCTGTCTTTCTACGGCATGTCTACGTTTGAAGGACCACTGATGTCACTGAAGAGTGTTAATGCATTATCGCATTACACCGACTGGACCATCGGTCATGTGCATTCCGGTGCCCTGGGCTGGGTGGCGATGGTGACCTACGGTTCTTTCTATCACATGATTCCGCGCCTTTATGAGACACACATTTACAGTACGCGTCTGGTATATATACATTTCTGGTTAGCAACTATTGGCATCCTGTTGTATATCACCGCATTGTGGGTTGCAGGCATTTTCCAGGGGTTGATGTTGCGCAGCTTTGACGAGTTTGGCAATCTGGCTTATACCTTTGTTGAAACGGTGGTCTTCCTGCACAAGCCTTATGTGGTACGTGCGGTGGGTGGTGCCTTCTTCGTTGCGGGTATGATCTTGATGACTTTCAATATCGCCATGACAATCCGTCAGTCAAAGGTTGAGAAAGCGGATATTGACGCAAAACTGGCCGCCAAGCTGGCGACTGCATAACGGTCTACAGGAAACAATAATGATTAAACATGAAAGTATAGAAACGAATGCGGGTCTGTTGATCATCCTGACCTTAATCGTTATCAGTATTGGTGGACTGGTTGAAATTGTACCGCTGTTTTTTATTAATGATACGATCGAAAAAGTCGAGGGTGTGCGTCCTTACTCACCGCTAGAATTGCGCGGTCGTGATATCTATCAACGTGAGGGCTGTTATCTTTGCCATTCGCAAATGATTCGCCCCTTCCGTGATGAAGCGTTGCGCTACGGGCATTATTCCCTCGCTGCGGAATCAAAGTATGACCATCCCTTTCAGTGGGGTTCCAAGCGCACAGGGCCTGATCTGGCGCGGGTGGGTGGCAAATATTCCAATGCCTGGCATGTAACTCATATGAACAGACCGAAAGACGTTGTGCCTGAATCGATCATGCCAAACTACCCCTGGTTGCTGGAAAACGATCTGGATTATTCGGATATTGCACGCCGTATGAAAGCACTGAAGCGAACCGGTGTGCCTTATTCGGAAACGCGGGAAGAGTATGATCGCAATGTTGCCGAACACGGTGAAACCATTGCCGGGCGACTGGATATTCTGTCAGCTGAGGATGAATTACTGAAGCAGGCTTTGACGGGTAATTATGATGGTCTGCGTACTCGAATTACAGAAATGGATGCGCTGGTTGCCTACCTGCAGGTACTCGGGACTATGGTGGATTTCAGTCAATATGAAGAAGGTTATTTTGCCGGTTTTCGGTAAGGATTAATGATGCCAGAGTGGCTGCAGTGGCTTACTCGTTTTGAGAATAGCAAGGTTGTCGCCTTGCTGATTTTCTTTACAGTGTTTTGCGCAATCGTATTTTACCTCTATAGCGACAAAAAACGTTCATCCAGGCTGGAATCCTATAAGTATATGCCGCTGGATGACGATGAACCTGCAAAACAGGTTAAGGATAGTCATAATGAGTGATGCAAAAACAAAATCAACGCAACCGGTAGTACAGACGACAGGCCATGCCTGGGATGGCGATATTCAGGAATTTAATAATCCAATACCCACCTGGTGGATATGGTCCTTTTACGCCAGTGTTGTCTTTGCTATTGTTTACTGGGTTTTCTATCCTGCCTGGCCAATCGGCGACAGCTATACTAAAGGAGTAATGAATAACATTACTTTTATCGATAGCAATGGCGAAGAAAAGACCATGCACTGGAATACTCGCGCCCTTTTCCTGCGTGAAATGCAACAAAGCGATGAAGCACTGTTGACCAAAGACTGGACGAAGAAAGTCAGCAGTGCCAGTTATCAGCAGATATTGAACAGTCCTGAAATGCTGGAGTATAGTCGTTCCGCTGCTATTGGCCTGTTTGGTGATAACTGCGCGGCCTGTCACGGTCACGGTGCGACAGGTAAAATTGGCCTGTTTCCGAATCTTGCCGATGATGACTGGTTGTGGGGTGGTTCTGTTGAGGACATAGAAACAACACTCAAAGACGGGCGCCTGGGTTATATGCCGGCTTTTAAGGGGGCATTGAACAAACAGCAGATTGATGATGTAGCCAATTTTGTGTTGAGTCTGTCTGGTCATGTTGTCGATGCAGGCGCGATTAAGCGAGGCCAGGCTGTTTTTCAGGGTAAGGAAGGTGGCTGTTATTATTGCCATAACGCTCAGGGCAGTGGCCTGAAATCTCAGGGTGCCGCAAATCTGACTGATGCCATCTGGACGGTTGCCGATGTGAATGCGCAGTCCGATATCGAAAAGAAAAAACAGGCAGTGAAGTGGGTCATTGATAATGGTGTGTCCCGCCGTATGCCCGCCTGGTCTGGTCGCCTGTCTGATGCGCAGATCAAACTGCTGACGGTTTACATTCATGAGTTGGGTGGAGGTCAGTAACTCTCTGACCTATGTGATATTGTCTTCCGCCGAGTCTGATTTGCTATATCAGTCCCGAGCGCCGGTCTTTCCGCGCTCGGTAAAAGGGGCTTTCAGAAATCTGAAATGGGCCGTTCTTGTTTTGGCTTATGGCGTTTATTTTTTACTGCCATGGTTACGCTGGCAACGCTCTTCCGGGCCTGATCAGGCTGTTCTGTTTGATATTTCCTCGCGCAAATTTTATCTCTTCGATCTGGTTATCCATGCTCAGGATCTTTTCTGGCTGGCGGGTTTTCTGGTCATTGCAGCGCTGGTGTTGTTTTTTGTGACCGGTCTGGCAGGTCGCGTGTTCTGCGGCTATTTCTGTTTTCAAACTTTGTGGACAGATTTATTTTTGCTCATCGAGAGAAAAGTGCAGGGCGATCGCGTCGCGCGTATGCGGCTGGCAAAATCGCCGTTGTCTACAAACAAATTGCTGAAACTTGGGCTGACACATTTTCTGTGGTTGCTGGTTGCATTCTGGACGGGTTTTACCTTTACCCTGTATTGGGATAATGCGCCACAATTAATCAAGGATTTTTTCACCGGTAATGCGCCTTTCCCAGCGTATGCAACCACGCTCTTTCTGATGGCGACAACCTATGTTATGGCCGGCCTGGCACGTGAGCAGGTTTGCACCTACATGTGCCCGTATTCACGTTTTCAGGCAGTTATGTTCGATGCAGATACAAGGGTGGTTACCTATGATCTGATACGCGGTGAGGGTGATAAAGGTCGCAACAAGGTGACAGCTTCGCTGAAAAAACTGGATCAGCGCCAGCAACAGGGCGTTGGCGAATGTATCGATTGCGGTTACTGTGTGCAGGTTTGCCCTACGGGTATCGATATTCGTGACGGCCTGCAGATTGAATGCATTACCTGCGCCCTGTGTATTGATGCCTGCGATGTCATTATGTGCAAGCTGGGTTGGGGTAAAGGTCTTATTCGCTACACATCGGAGAATCAGACTGAAGGTAAAAAAAGCCCGACCTTCAAGCTGAAAAATATCGCCTATGGCTTGTTTCTGTTGCTGGCAATTGCGGGCCTCACCTGGAGTGTAGCTAATCAGAATCCAGTAGATCTGTCAGTGGTTCAGGTGCGACAGCCACTGTTTGTGCGTTTGTCAGATGGGCGGATTATGAACAGTTATAACCTGCGTCTTGAAAATAAAACCAACAAGCAAGTGAACATGGTGTTGATGATACAGGGTCTGGCGGGGGCCGAGATTGATACCGGACAGCTGAAGACGATAACCCTGAAGCCACAGGATACGCTAAAAATACACGCCAGAATTCGTTGGCAACCTTCTCACAGCACCAAACTGGCGCGCCCGTTCCAGTTTAATGCGGTGCCTCTGGAAAGCAGCAGTGTGGGCATGATTACCACCGATGCGACTTTCTTTGCTCCTGGGAGCCAATATTAAATGTTGCAGTCACTGTTTGTTTTGCCATTAGGTGTTGTTCTCGTCACGCTTGTTTTTTTGCTGATTTTTATTCTGTTTGGTCTGCAGGGAAAACAGGCTGCAGCCGTGACAGCCTTGCTTGCCCTGACAGGGTTGATGATTATCAGCCTGCTGGATTGGCCGGGTGCTGATGTTTTTGCCATGTATGTGGCGGTACTATCCGTAACAGTTTACTTGCTGGGTGTCATTGCCACTGCCAGGGAATCGCGCAAGGCCGATGGTCAGAGTGACGCGCACTGGTTTCACTGGGGGCCGGCGTTGATTATCGGGTTTTTTCTGGTGTTATTTGCAGCAGACAGTGTCTTCGTCATGCTTTCAACTGAAGGGCTATCTGGCAAGCTGGCGGGTTATTTATTGCCGGAACGCAGCGATGATGCCAAAATTTCTTCAAATTTTCCAGGCGTGGTTGCAAGCAATTACCAGAAAAAAGAATCACAGTACAACGCTTTTAAGGCGCGCATGGATGAGCAGACGAAACGTGGCTGGCAGGTGAAGAAAGGCTGGCTGGGTGAGGCTGTCGCCAGGCAGTCCTCACGTTTTCAAGTGGCAGTGAATGATCGTGATGATCAGCCTGTTGAGGGTGCGGTTATAAAGGGCCTGTTCCAGCGCCCATCCGATGTTCGGCTGGATCAGGAATTTACTATGCTGGAAGTGGCGCCAGGTGTTTACCAGTCAGAGCTTAGCCTGCCAAAAGCAGGTGTCTGGAAGCTGGTGTTAGGCATCAGAAAAGATGCTGCCACACATGAGTTATTCGCAGTCACAACGCTTACAGAGCCACAGTAGCGAGCAGAATATGACGCAGGAAAACAAACAATCCTGTTTTCATTGTGGTCTGCCAATACCTTCTGGCAGTGCTTACTGTGTCAACATAAACGGCAATGACGAACCGATGTGCTGTGCCGGCTGTGAGGCGGTGGCGCGAGCGATAGTCGAAAATGGCCTGACGGATTTTTACCAGTACCGTTCTGAAAAAACAGACCAGGCCAGGGTGCTGGTACCAGACGAATTGCGTGAACTGGAGCTCTATGATCGTGCGGATTTGCAGAAAGGTTTTGTGCGAGAAACCGGTGAGCATACGCGTGAGGCCTCGCTGATTCTGGAGGGCATTGTTTGCGCGGCCTGTATCTGGCTTAACGAGCAGCATGTGAAAGCTCTGCCAGGTGTGGAGGATTTCCAGGTGAATTATTCAACCCATCGGGCACGGGTTATCTGGGATAACGATGTTATCAATCTGAGCCAGATTCTTGAGGCAATTCAGGCGATTGGTTATCAGGCGCACCCCTTTGATGTCGGTCGTCAGGAACAGGTTTTCAAACAGGAAAAATCTCTTGCCATGCGTCGCCTTGCCGTCGCAGGTCTGGGCATGATGCAGGTGATGATGCTGGCGGTGGCGTTGTATGCCGGAGCTTATGAAGGCATGAGTGATCAGCTGAAAAGCTTCTTGCGCTGGGTTAGCTTGTTATTGACCACGCCGGTTGTATTGTATTCTGCACGACCTTTTTTCGAACGTGCCTGGAAAGACCTGAAACGGCGGCAGGCGGGTATGGATGTGCCGGTGGCTCTGGCGATTGGTGGCGCTTTTCTGGCCAGCGCCTGGGCGACAATTCGCGGTGTTGGTGATGTCTATTTTGATTCAGTGAACATGTTCACTTTCTTCCTGCTGACCGGTCGCTATCTGGAAATGGCAGCACGTCATCGTGCCGGGCAGGCTGCCGAGGAACTGGTCAAGTTACTGCCAGCAACGGCAACGCGGCTGGAGGATAATGAGCAGGTAAGAGTATCCGTGGCCGAGCTAACAGCGGCTGACCGGGTGCTGATCAAGCCGGGTGAAACCGTGCCGGCAGATGGTGTGGTGCTTGAAGGCAGTAGTCTGGTTGATGAATCGCTGTTAACCGGCGAGAGTTTGCCGCTACCACGCAAACCCGGTGATGCGCTGGTGGGCGGTACCGTCAATGCAGACAGTCCGTTAGTGATGCAGGTGAATAAGGTCGGAGAGGACACAGTGTTGTCTGCTATCGTTCGTTTACTTGATCGTGCGCAAACTGAAAAACCCTCTCTGGCGCGACTGGCGGATAAAGTTGCTGGCTGGTTTGTGCTTGTGCTGTTGTTACTGGCCGGACTTGTAGCCCTGTGGTGGTGGCAGCATTCCCCCCAAGAGGCATTTCGCGTTACCTTGTCGATTCTGGTTGTTACCTGTCCCTGTGCGCTATCGCTGGCAACGCCGGCCACGCTGTCGACGGCAACCGGTGCGCTGACCCGTCTGGGTGTGTTAACAACCCGTGGTCATGCGCTCGAATCACTGGCTAAAGTGACGCGTCTGATATTTGATAAAACCGGCACCCTCACCGAAGGCCGCCTGCAATTGTCCGGTGTGCAGATACCCGATGCCGATGCATCTGCTGGCAGAGATGAATTGATCTCCATGGCTGCAGCACTGGAACGATCTTCGGAACATCCTGTGGCAATGGCATTCCTGCAAGCAGTCGAAGGACGCAGCGTTTCAGCTGCACAAATAAAATCAGTACCGGGTGAAGGTATCGAGGGCCTTATCGAGGGTCGGATTGTAAGGTTGGGTAATCCGGATTTTGTTGCCACTCTGGTGGCAAGTCCGGTGCCTGAGGTGACTCTGGATCAACAGCAGACAATTGTTTTTCTTGGTGTCGAAAATACCTGGCTGGGAATCTTCTCGCTGGCAGATAAATTACGTGTAGGGGCAACGGATACTATCAGCTCACTGCATGCGCTGGGAATACAGACCGAGCTGCTAAGCGGCGACCAGCCAGGTGTGGTTGAAACGATGGCGAGGCAGGCGGGAATAAGCGTTTATCAGGCAAGCTGTTCGCCACAGGATAAATTACAGCGCATTCAGGCATTGCAGGCACGTGGTGAAATTGTCGGCATGGTTGGCGATGGCGTGAATGATGCACCGGTGCTGGCGGCTGCGCAGATATCTATTGCCATGGGCAGCGGTACCCAACTTGCACAGGCCAGTGCTGATATGGTGCTGCTATCCGAGCAACTGCCACATCTGGTGATTGCTGCTCGCGTTGCCAGGAAAACGCGCCAGGTTATTCAGCAGAATCTGGCCTGGGCCGTTCTCTACAATCTGTTGGCATTGCCGCTGGCGGCAATGGGCCTGATTGCTCCCTGGATGGCCGCGATCGGTATGTCGCTAAGTTCGTTGATTGTGGTGGTTAATGCACTGCGATTACGTAAGTTGCCAGGAGCTGCTGGTTAGTCGTTTGTATTATAATAGAGGCACCCTAAGATGTTTCTTATGAAATGGCAGGTTTAAGCCGATGGATATATTATATTTATTAATTCCCCTCAGTCTGTTGGTGATGGGTATCGCGATTGCAGTATTTTTCTGGGCGATAAAAAGCGGGCAATATGAAGACCTTGAAGGGCCTGCGCACCGCATTTTGATGGATGATGATGATCCAAGGATTCCAGGCAATAGAGACAAAATAAAGCCACAGTCAGGCGATGATTCTTGAGGCTGGCGCGAGATTAAGATAAAATTAGATATTACTAATATAGTTTTTGGAGAAAGCCAGATGTTTACGTTTCAGGGGTTTCCGATGGTCATTGTTGTTGTGCTGATTGTTATGGCCTGGCTAAGTTTTCTTTCGGTTGTTTTTTCTGGATAGTGTATTTGTTTCAGGCAATTAACTGCTGTAATTTACCCAGTGCATTCTTTTCCAGTTGGCGAACCCGTTCTGCAGAAATGCCAAACTGGTCGGCAAGTTGATGAAGTGTCGTTTTTTTCTCCGCTAACCAGCGTTTTTCCAGAATAACCTGACTGCGCTCATCCAGCGTAGATAAGGCATTTGCCAGTGCCAGATTGCTGTGCATGATTGTGTCATCCTGCTCTACCAGCCTGGCTGGATCCTGATTGCTTGCATCGGTGAGATAGGCCGCTGGTGCCCAGGAAGATTCATCATCATCGGCCACAGGTAGATCAAATGATACGTCAGGACTGCTGAGTCGTTGCTCCATTTCCAGTACATTGGCTGTTGTCACGCCAAGGTCTTCGGCAACCGTTTCGGCCTCTTCTCTGTTTAACCAGCTAATACGTTTTTTAGAGCTGCGCAGGTTAAAAAACAGTTTGCGCTGTGCTTTGGTGGTGGCTATTTTGACGATTCGCCAATTGCGCAGAATGTGTTCGTGAATTTCGGCGCGAATCCAGTGCACAGCAAAAGAAACCAGACGTACGCCGATTTCAGGCTTGAAGCGTTTCACCGCTTTCATCAGGCCAACACCGCCTTCCTGAATGAGATCGGCCAGTGGCAGCCCATAGCCATTGTAACCACGCGCAATGTGGGCAACGAAACGCAGGTTGGACATGACCAGCTGACGGGCGGCAGCAAGATCGTTATGATCGCGAAAGCGCAGTGCCAGAGTGTTTTCTTCCTCAGCACTGAGTACCGGTATCTGCCTGATTTTCTGCAGATAACTTTCCAGGCTATTGCCTGGAGCGAGCAAACTGATGCTTGTGTTTACGGTCATTATTGCCTGGCTCATTTTGTCCTCAGGATTTCACTAGTTTAGCACTCTAGTAGAGAGAGTGCTAACGGTCGAAAAAGTTCATTAGCGCTAGCGGCATTTTCCGGGATAAGTAAAGAAACCGCTTAATTAACTTAATCAGAATATCCTGAAGAATTAACAGGGTATTACAACTCAATAATACTGATTTAAATCAGTATTTCGGTATAAATGATAGCTGGCCGCTAGCCAGGCACCTGCCAGCCCGAGAATGGCGCTCACTGTAATGATGCTCAAAGAGGCGCTGACACTCAGTGGTGACAGGCTGAATGTACTTTGGTAGGTGCTGGATAAGTCTCGCACAGGGGTTTTGAGCAGCAGCCAGACCAGGCCGACTAAAATCCAGGCAAGCAGACCACCCAGCAAACCATACCAGAATCCGCTGTACAGAAAGGGGCGGCGGATGAAGCCGGTAGTACCGCCAACCAGCCAGGTGATTTCAATTTCATCCTTACGGTTCTGGATTTCCAGACGAATGGTGTTGCCAATCACCAGCAGTACACCCAGACCAAGAAGTGCTGCAAACAGGAATATACCGGTACGAGACAGATTGAGAATGGCATTGAATCGCTCAACCCAGTCTCTGTCGAGCTGTGTCATGTCAAGCTCGGGTAGACTGTTCAGCCAGTTCAACAGTTTGTTCAGTACCAGAGGGTCATCGCTGGTTATCTGGGGTTTCACTACAATGACATCGGGTAGTGGATTTTCATCAAGGATATCAAGCGCAGCGGAAAGGCTGGATTGTTGTTGTAATTCTTCCAGCGCCTGTGCGGATGAGATAATGTTGACCGAGAGGATATCCGCTCTATGTTCGAGTTGCTTTGCCAGTGTCTGTGTGGCGGTGGAATTGCTGCCGGGTTTCATATACAGGGATATGGATGTATCACCATCCCAGTAGTCGCCAAGTTTCAACAGATTATCGGCTAGCAGGTAGAGGCTGGCTGGTAGAGCCAGAGCGATGGCAATAACGGTGATGGTCATCCAGGCAGCAATCGGGTTTGCTGTAATGCGGCCAAGGCTCTGTTGGCCAATCCGGACATGATGATTTAGCCAGGGACGCATTAAACCAGTTGCCCCTGTTGTAAGGTCAATGCCGGATAAGGCAGACGCGAAATCATCTGCAGATCATGGCTGGCAATGATGACTGTGACGCCTACCTGATTGAATTGACTGAACAGGCTTATTACTTCTGCAGACATTTCAGGATCGAGATTGCCGGTGGGTTCATCAGCGAGTAACAGTTTAGGTTTGTTGACAATGGCGCGAGCAATACCTACTCGTTGTTGTTCGCCTCCCGACAGTGTGATCGGGTTACGCCGTTCTTTGCTGAGCAGGCCAACCTTGTTGAGTGCGGCGCGAACGCGTCGTCCAAGGTCGCGGTGTGAGTAGCCGCAGACAATCAGTGGCAGGGCTACATTGTCAAACACGGTGCGGTCAAACAGGAGTTGATTATTCTGGAATGTCATGCCGATTTTACGGCGAATATAGGGAATGTTACGGTGTTTCGCCTTGTTCAGGTTTTCCCCATCCAGATAGACATTGCCACGTGAAGCGGTTTCGATCAGCGCGATAAGTTTAAGCAGGGTACTTTTGCCGGCGCCTGAATGGCCAGTCAGGAATACCATCTGGCCGCTGTTGATCTGCAGGTTTATGTTGAGAAGCGCATCCATACCACCAGGATAGCGTTTACTGACATGTTCAAAATTTATCATTTAAACCCTGTCGTTCCGGATGGAGCCAGTGTTGCTCAATTTCAGATATTTCGGATCTATCAACACCTGGTCAGCTCTGGTTTTCCGTGATATCAAAAAGTGCGTTAATGAATGTTTCAGCATTAAACGGCTGCAGATCATCAATCGACTCACCAACACCAATAAAACGAATCGGGATGCTCCTTTGTTTGGCCATTGCAAACAGAACACCGCCTTTTGCTGTGCCATCAAGTTTTGTCAGTGCGACGCCTGTCAGGCCGATGGCTTCATCGAACTGCTGTGCCTGGTTGAGAGCATTTTGACCGGTGCCGCCATCGACGACTAACAGTGCTTCGTGGGGCGCATCCGGATCGATTTTCCGCATTACACGGACAATTTTTATCAATTCTTCCATCAGGTTTGTCTGGGTATGCAGGCGCCCGGCTGTATCGGCGATCAAAACATCAATGCCGCGAGCTGTGGCTGCTTCAATCGCATCATAAATGACTGAGGCGGCATCTGACCCCTGTTGTTGGGCGATCACGGGAATGTTATTGCGTTCGCCCCATACCTGTAGTTGTTCAACGGCCGCTGCACGAAAGGTATCGCCGGCTGCCAGCATGACTTTTTTTCCCTGTTGCTGCAGATGGTGGGCAATTTTGCCAATGGTTGTGGTTTTGCCAACGCCATTAATGCCAACCACCAGTATCACGAAGGGTTTGCTGGATTCGGGTATTTCCAGAGGTTGCGATACAGGCTCAAGTAGCTGTTGCATGTCCTCTTTCAGGGCGGCTATGAGTGCATCCGCATCATTTAATTGTTTGCGGGCAATCCGGTTTGTCAGGTCATCAATAATGCTACGTGTGGCATCAACGCCAACATCGGCAATCAGTAATTGGGTTTCCAGTTCTTCCAGCAGGTCGTCATCAATCTGTTTGCTACCCAGCACTAGTTCAGTGATGCCTTCAGTCAGATTTGTGCGACTTTTTGATAATCCTGATTTGAGACGATCGAAGAAACCGGTTTTTTTCTCCTGTGTCTGCGATGATTTTTTGTTTTTTCCGAAACCAAACATATCTGCATCTGTCTTATTGAATTCGCGTATCCTATCATCCCATGACAGAAAGGGTAACTTAATGGAAGGCTGAATCAGTCATGATCATTTTCTGCGGGTTAAAATGTTCTGTAACTTCCACGAAATTCGCCGCAATAGCTTGCTATTACGACTCACTTCGTGAAACTTACAGAACATTTTTCCTGCGCAGAAATTTGACCAGACTGAATCAGACCTCCCTTATCTAGACACGTTGGAGAAAAGAATGCAAAAAGGAAAGTCCATACATTGGCTGTTTATTGGCCTGGTGTTATGTGTTTCAGCGATATCAGTACAGGCGGACGATGGTTCGGTACATGAATATACACTCAAAAATGGTCTGAAACTGATTGTGAAAGAAGACCATCGGGCACCGGTAATGGTATCGCAGGTTTGGTATAAGGTCGGTTCGAGCTACGAGCATGATGGCATTACCGGCTTGTCACATGTGCTCGAACATATGATGTTCAAGGGCACGACCGCACATCCTGCCGGTGAGTTTTCGCGCATCATTTCAGAAAATGGTGGCCGTGAAAATGCTTTTACCAGCCGTGATTACACCGCCTATTTCCAGACCATGGAAAAAAGTCGTCTGCCAGTCAGTTTTGAGCTGGAAGCTGACCGTATGCGGAATTTGCTGATTCCGGAAGAAGAATTTCAGAAAGAAGTCCGCGTAGTCATGGAAGAACGCCGTATGCGCACTGAGGATAATCCGCAAGCACTTTTATATGAACAGTTCAATGCCATGGCGTTCATGAGCAGCCCTTCGCGTATCCCGATTATTGGCTGGATGGATGATCTGGAAAACATGCAGGTTGCAGACCTGCGCGCCTGGTACCAGCAATGGTATGCGCCGAATAATGCCACTGTTGTTGTGGTCGGCGATGTTGATCCCGACTTTGTGCTGACCCAGGCAAAGAAATATTTTGCTGACCTGAAGCCGATGGAGATTACGCCGCCCAAGCCACGCAGGGAAGTCCGCCAACGTGGTACCCGCTATCTTACAGTGGAAGCTCCGGCTGAACTGCCTTTCCTTATTATGGGGTATAAAACGCCAATATTGCTCACTGCTGAGGAAAGTTGGGAGCCTTATGCGCTGGATGTGCTTGCAGGGATGCTGGATGGCGGTGACAGTGCGCGTCTTTCCAGTCAGCTTGTCAGAGGGCAACAGGTGGCTGCCAGTGCAGGTGCCGGTTATGACCTGCACGATCGACTCGATGGCCTGTTCCTGATGGAAGGTACACCGGCCAATGGTCACAGCATTGATGAATTGAAAACGGCCTTGCTGGAACAGATTAAACAGTTGCAGGAAAAAGCAGTAACCGCAGAAGAGCTGTCTCGCATCAAGGCACAGATTCGCGCGACTGAAGTGTATCAGCGCGATTCGGTTTTTTACCAGGCTATGCAGATTGGTACTCTGGAAACTGTCGGTATAGGCTGGAAAGAGCTGGATAATTACATGCAACAGGTACAGAAGGTCACTGCTGAACAGGTACAGTCAGTGGCAAAAAAATACCTGTTGCATGATCAGTTGACAATTGCCGAACTCAAGCCTCTACCCATCGATTCAGAGAATCCTCCCCGCAGTTCTGCTGGAGGTTCACATGCACACTAATAAAGGTTTTACCATGCTGAAACATTTGTCGCTTTTCTTCTTTGTATTTGTTAGTTCTGTGCAGGCTTCGCCACAAATCCAGCAATGGGAAACAAAAAATGGCGCTCGCGTGCTGTTTGTCGAAGCGCATGATTTACCTATGCTGGATATCAATGTGGTATTCGATGCAGGCAGTGCCAGAGATGATGGAGCGGAAGGGCTAGCCAGTTTAACGAATGCTTTGCTGACACAGGGTGCGGCAGGTCTTTCTGCTGATCAGATTGCCATCGCTATGGAAGACCGTGGTGCTGAGCTAAGCAGCAGTGTGGGTGATGATATGGCAACATTATCGTTGCGCAGTCTGAAAGATGATGTGCTGTTGCAACCCGCGCTTGAGCTGTTTGCAAAGGTGATTGCCAAACCGGATTTTCCGAAGGGCGATTTTGAACGTGAACAACAGCGCATGATTACCTCGGCTCGCTATCGCAAACAAAAACCAGGATCCATCGCCAGTGAGCAGTTCAGTCGGCTGATTTATGCTGATCATCCTTACGCCTCTGTTTCTGGTGGTACTGAAGAAACACTGGCTACTATCACAACTAAACAGGTGCAGAATTTTTATGCAGCGCATTACACAGCAAGTAACGCACTGATTGCTATTGTTGGCGATCTAACCAAAGCACAGGCGCTGGTTATCAGTGAAAACCTGGTTGCCGGGCTTTCACGCGGCAGTGCATTATCGGCATTACCAAAAGTCAGCGACTTGCTGGCAGCAAAGCAGGTTGTTCTAAAACATCCTGCAACCCAGACGCATATATTAATGGGAGAACCAGGTAACTATCGGGGTGATCCGGATTATTTTTCTCTCTATGTAGGTAACTTTATTCTCGGTGGCAGTGGTCTGGTTTCACGGATTAGCGAGGAAGTGCGTGAGAAACGCGGTTTGTCATACAGTGCATATAGTTATTTCTCACCACTCAAGCGCAAAGGTATTTTTACACTGGGTTTGCAGACTAAAAATGAAAACCGTGATGAAGCGCTCAGCGTATTGAAGCAAACCCTGAATGACTTTGTCGACAAAGGGCCAACTGAGAAAGAACTGCTGTTGGCAAAGAAGAATATAACCGGTGGCTTCCCGATCAGAATTTCGAGTAATGGTAAGATTATTGGTTATCTGGCAGTGATTGGTTTTTATAATTTGCCGCTGGATTATCTGGATGCCTTTAATCAGAAAATTGAATCAGTGACTGTCGATCAGATCAAGGATGCATTTAAACGCCGGGTTCACCCGGATAAAATGATCACCGTGATAGTTGGGGGGTAATCAGGCTAAATAACCTGAACGTTGCGTGTCTCTGGCGTTCGGGTATCCAGCTTTGCTATGGCGTAGCCACCTCGGTTCCAGTCATGTCTGCTTCGTTCAGCATTTGGGCCTGATGGCGACAGCGATACTCAACCAGCGCAATATCATCTGAAGGACTGGCGTTGCCGACAAAATCCGTGATGCTCTGGCGAATATTTGCCAGATTTCCTGAGTCGTCTTCGGCAGGCTGCTGGATGATGTCTTTCAGACCTTCTATTCCCAGCATTTCTCCCTGATCATTCTCAGCCTCGGTAGCACCATCGGAATAGATGTAATAAGTGCTGCCAGGTGTTGCATCAAATGTCATGACATCTGCTTTTGTGTAATCCATTTCGGCAACACCCAATGGCAGATGACTGGAAGATACCGTTGACGAAATCGTACCTTGTTTGTTGGTGATCAGAACATCCGGAAGCCCACCATTCCAGAAACTGATGCTGGCTTTCTGGTGATCGACTTTCATAATAACCGCACAGCAAAAATAGCCGACAGGCAGTAGCGTGTTTAATTTGCGGTTTAATTCATCGGCTATCAGGTGCACTGGCAAGCCTTTGTTCGCCATAGCCATGAAGGTTGTCGATGTTGGTACGGCGCCAAGTGCGGCAGGCAGGCCGTGTCCGGTGAAATCACCTAACAATATATAATCTTCGCCGTTTGGGCCCTGGGTAACTTGCACCAGATCACCGGAAAAAGACATCATCGGTTTAATCCAGAAATGGCAATGTTCCAGTAAGTTTTCTGATTGTCTCGTTAACTGATCAAATACGTGCCTGGCAACTTCTTCCTCTTCATCAATGATACCCTGCTTGGCATGCAACGCGTCATTGACGTTCTGCAATTTTGCATTCGTTTTCTGTATATCAGCTATCAGGTTTTCGACTTCCCTTTTTGACCAAAGGGAGGTTATCAGACTGCTTTCAAGTCGTTTCGATGCGGTTAACAAGAGTGGAGTAACCAGCAGATAAGCGACTCCGATATAGATTCCCTGGAGGTTTGTGCTAGTGAACAACAAGCTCATGCTGCCAGGAATTACGACAGAAAATAAATAAATATAGTAAACACTGGCAACAGAAGATAGTGAAGGCATGGCCACAGTTATAATGATAGCCAAAGCCAATACTGGAAGAATGGATGAAATCTCTCCCTGGTGCGGGATCAAGAGCGGCAGCATGCCCCAGCTAATGGCAGCAAGAGAAGCCAGCAGAGTGTATTGTTTTAGTGTTTTTTCGGGGTTGTGTTCAATTTTCTCAGGGTTGTTGTATTTGCGCAGGAAGAAGATGCGCGAGACGCCCAGACCGCCAAGTACAAGTACCCATGCCAGTAGGGAAAAACTAAATAAGCCCTGTAATGATAACAGCAGGAAAACAACAAGGGCACCAACACTGGATGTAACGGCACCAGCCACACCCTGTGAAAATAAAAATACGATGCGATCCAGGCGTGTTGCCCGCTGCTTGCTCTCAAAGTCCATGCCTTATTATTGGTAGCTATGGCTATATCTTAATAGCGGAAATGTAACATTTGTAATACTTTTGTTTGGCGCATTTATAAGCTGCTGAATATAAAGCGACTTCTTGAGATTGAACAAGCTCTAAAAACAGCCGGGTTCCCCCTGGCGATAAAATCCTGGTCCTGATGCAATCCCGGCTAGCCGACAGATCGACGCCGGTATGTTGTTGCATGACATTTCGGACAGGGCGGAATTTTTCCAGCTTTGAGAAAATGTAAAGCTTCACCGCATTCTGTACAGACAAGACTGCCAGGGCCAGTGACTTCACCGGTGCGATAATCCAGAGGTTTCTGTACGCTGCTTTTCAAATTGAGCAGTTCCAGTGTGGTTTTATCGGCCACTTTAAGAAACATGTCGAGCAGGCTTTCCTCAACGAGGTGTGTTTCAAATCCCAGCCATTCTTTCAAATCTGTGCCTGTTTCAGACATGAAATCAACGGCATCTTCCAGATCACGTTTCAGATAGGCTGAGAGCTTATCTGCATCTTCACGTGAAACTTCTCTAAGTTCTATGGATTTTTCTTTGGCCTCATCAATT
This sequence comes from Gammaproteobacteria bacterium, assembly GCA_036480335.1. GTDB lineage: Bacteria > Pseudomonadota > Gammaproteobacteria > DSM-19610 > DSM-19610 > JAZGER01. Next base: position 39,717 of record JAZGGH010000140.1, read on the forward strand.
AGCTCATGCAATACTTCGGCTGTTTTAGTTTCCGCTGTGTGAAACGCGGAACTCGCACGTTCGAAGATTTTTTCATAGATTTCGCCAAGTGCGTCTAAAGGGCTTTGGTCGTGTTTGTTCATGTTGATCCCCTCGGTAATTAAGAATCGTCATATACTATTCTAGCAGGCTGTTGAAAACCCTCATGCGGCACAATCCTGCGTTAAAAATCGGCTCAAAATGCTCATGTACTGCGTGTACACTGCGCTTTTTCGCCAATTTTGCCTTGTCTTGCGCTCGCCTGAGACTTTTTCAACAACCTGCTAGACTTTATCATAAGCACTCGCCAAGTATGTAATGGGTCATTATTGACACTATACGCTCTACGGTGAGATACGTTTTGATCTGTGTCATTCCTGAACGTCTGAATGCGCATAATCCACGTTCGGATGTGTATACTTGCGAGATGCTCATTCGACTGACTAAATTCCTTTCGGGCACGGTGATCATCTTGTCCTTTATCTTGCTGGCAGTATTCGCAGTGCGCTGGTTACTGTTCAATGGAGTGGCCGAGGCTACTGTTTTGCCTGATAAACCTGTCGTTGATATGCATGTGCATATTGCCGGGCTTGGTTATGGTAATAGTGGTTGTTTTATTTCGGATGATCTGAAAAAAGGCTATAAGTTTAACTATTATTTGAATGCATTCGGTGTCACCACAGAAGAAATGGCAGTAGCAGGGGACCAGATTGTTGTGCAGCGTGTTGCTGAAGGTATCAGGGACTCTGTACGGGTAAGCGCTGCGATCATACTGGCAATGGATGGTGTCATAGATATCAATGGCAAGTTGGATAAAGCCAGAACGCAGGTATATATCCCCAATGATTTTGTCGCAGAACAGACGGCTAAATATTCCGAGTTGTTTTTTGGTGCGAGCATTAACCCGTATCGAAAAGATGCTTTGGAACGTCTGGAAAAAGTAAAGCGGCAGGGCGCAAAACTGATCAAATGGATACCTAATATCCAGCATATCGATCCGGCTGACCGTAAAATTATTCCGTTCTACCAGAAAATGAAAGCGTTGGGACTGCCGCTGTTGAGCCATGCCGGGCAGGAGCGTTCATTTGGTTCCGCTAATGATGCGTATGGCGATCCTGCTCGCCTGGACTTGCCTCTGTCACTGGGCGTGATTGTGATTGCCGCGCACATGGCAACCACTGGTGAGACAGACGATGAAATGAATGATCAGCGATTGCTGCCTTTGCTGGACACCTACCCGAACCTGTACAGCGAAATTTCCAGTCTTACACAGCTCAACAAACTTGGCTATCTGGACAAAGCTCTCAAGCAGCCAAAGGCAAAAGGTCGTTTGCTCTATGGCAGCGATTACCCACTGACCAATATGGTGCTGGTATCCCCCTGGTATTTTCCGTTGACTCTGAGCCTTCAACAAATGTGGGAAATCAGTCATATCAACAATCCCTGGGATCGTGATGTAGCCCTGAAGCAGGCTTTGGGCGTGCCGGCAGAAGTATTTGCTCGCAGTGCGGAGCTATTCGGGATTCAGTAAATATGTATGTGATAGTCATCAAGCTTGTGCCTTGATCAGAGAAGCTTGTGCTAGATGTATCTCAATTTCGGGTTGCCTGGGTATGGAATGCTTACTCAGCTAACTGATTAGAGCAGGGTTGTTTGTTGGGTTTCTGAACGGAGAGGCTGAATTATGTTCGAAGAAATTCCTGTTAACCAGGGACAACGTGTATGCATTTAAAGCATCCGGGAAGCTAACCGATGCCGATTAGCAGGCATTGTTACCTCGGCTTGATTGCGATGTGCTGGTTGTCCGGTGATGGCGTTTCCCGTGAATTCACGGGAAACAGTTCAGGGTATGCAGTGTTACAATTTTTCCAGTCGGGCGACTACGGCGAGTAGTTCTTGCTTAGCTTCTGCTGCCAATGTGTGAACTGTCTTGCTTTCGCTCAGACCAAGTACTTCAACAGGATCCATAAAGGCGATAACACTATTTCCATCCTGGGTTTCGCGGATAAGAATGCTGCAGGGAAGCAGCACGCCAGCATCGGGATCAGCATCGGCAATTTGTTTGGCAATGCCGGGTTTGCAGGCGCCAAGAATCCGATATCCGGGATAGTCGACATCCATTTTGTTTTTCAATACAGCCTGTACATTGATATCTGAGACCACACCGAATTTTTCGGCTTGCAGTGCCCCCATCAAAATATCATAGGCATCCGCGTAAGGTTTTTTCAGAGTGACGTTAAATGAATACATGTAGCTCTCCCGGAGAAATGTGAATATAAAGAAACCTCTGAACAATTCAGACGCAATCTGCTTCGTCCAGAATTAATCAGAGGTTCCTGAAATTTTATCATTCTGGCTGTGTGTAGTTTAGTGGATATCTGTTTTTTAACAGGCTGTTAGAGGTTCCTCAATTGTTCAGGTATACATGAAATGGCAAAATAGCCGATGATATGGTCCGAAGACGAACGAAATGGGTTATAAATGTCATTAATTGTATTAGCGGGTGATGTTGGTGGTACCGGAACGCGGTTGGCGGTTTACAGGCTGGATGGGAAGGTGCGCCAAACACTGGCACAGGCTGACTTTCCCAGTCAGTCATTTGCGTTATTTGAACATATACTGGATAACTTTCTGGCGGAATCTGATGTTGAGATTGAGGTTGCCTGCTTCGGCGTCGCCGGTCCAGTGCGCGATGGAATTGCCAGGGTTACCAATCTACCCTGGCAAATCAGTGTAGCCGGGATTAGCCAGCGATATGCTATCAGACAGGTTTTTCTAATCAATGATCTTGAAGCGAATGCCTGGGGATTATCTGCCCTCGCTGAGGATGATTACCTTGTTTTGCAACAGGGCGAGAGTCAGCAGGGTAATGCAGCCATTATCGCAGCAGGAACGGGGCTAGGTGAGGCCGGTTTATATCACGATGGTTGCCAGTTACAGCCTTTTGCAACAGAAGGCGGTCATGCTGATTTCAGTCCTAATTCATCACAGGACATCGAGTTTTTACGTTATCTAAAGAAAATATACAGCCACGTCAGTTGGGAGCAAGTGCTGTCCGGGCATGGCCTTGTGCATATACATAATTTTCTGTGTTTACAGCAGGGCGGTAAAACAGCTAATGAACGGGTTGAGGAAATGCAGCAGGATGATGCGGCCAGTGTGATTTCACAGTGTGCAGCAGCGGGTGATGATGAGGTTTGTGTGCAGGCGCTGGAAATGTTTGTCACGCTGTTCGGTGCCGAAGCGGGGAACCTCGCGCTCAAAATGATGGCCAGAGGTGGGTTGTTCATTGGCGGCGGAATTGCGTCCAAAAATAGTCAGTTTTTTACTCAGGAGCATTTCATGCAGGCTTTTCTGGCAAAGGGGCGGATGCAACCGTTGCTTGAAACAATGCCGGTGAAACTGATTCTTAATAACAGAACGGCGTTGTATGGTCCTGCTCTATATGCGGGTTGCCATGCGGCGTGTGTAGGCTCTAACGAAAATGGGGCCAGTAGCCCCATTTTTCCTTCTGAATCCGAGAGCTGCTAGTCGCTTTGTTTTAACTCGCTTTCAAGCAATTTTGAGAGGCTTTGTATCGGGCTTGTCGCATCAAAAACAGCCAGAATTAACTGGTTTCGATTGGTGACTTCAAACTTCTTGAACAGTTTGGCAAGGTGCATTTTCACGCCCTGCTGAGAAAGGTGTACTTCTTCAGCAATCTGTTTGATGGCGAGACCTCGTAGCACTTCTGACAGAATTTGCCGCTCTCTTGGCGTCAGGTTTTTTTTCATCTCGGTGATGCGTTGTTTTACCTGCTTGGCTATGTCTTCAATTGCATCCGACTTGTGTGAGATGAACTGCTCCATAATATGGCGCTCAAACCACTTTTTTCCAGTAAGCACGGTGTCCATAGCTTTCTTGATATGTTCGCCAGACATGCGTTCGTTGATATAGCCATGGACGCCGGCACTTGCCAGTCGGGTCAGTCTTTCATCGGTCATATCCTTGCCGAAAACAAGTATTTTGATTTCCGGGTATTCGGCAACCAGGCCGTCTATCAGTGATTCCAGTGGTTCTTTGACAAACTCATTCTGAATAATCAGGACATCGGGTTCGGTGGCGACCAGTTTAGCCATGCAAGCGTTGCCTGGTTCGACACAAGATACATAAAAGTTATCTTCGTGTGAATCCAGAATGCTGATCATCCCATCTATAGAGAAGTCATGATGTGCAAGGATAAAGATTTTGGTTTTATTGATCTGCCCATTGAAATTGATGAGCGTGCCATCTGTGTCGGCATATTTTAACTGGTTCATATCTTTACTGCCTCTGTTGGAAACCTGATACCCAACGTATCTGGTACCGTAGTTACAAATTAAGATAATCACTATATTATATTATAGTGATGTATTCAATTGTTTATGTGCTTTTGTATATTATGGTTGTCATGGGAGCAGCGGGATCATTTGTAAATCTGGCTTGTTAACGCCGAAAATTCAGGAATTCCTGCGAGCTGTCGACATATTCTTTATGCCACGTTTTTTCTCTAATTTGATACAGATTCTATTTTGCCTGATGATTTCCTCGCAATCCATGGCAGGCCGCCAGGTATTTTCTGCGTCAATGGAAACGGCTAACTGGATAGTTGATGCAAGTTTTGCTACCTGCACATTGAGCCAGTCTATTCCGCGTCTGGGTCTGGTTAGTTTTGAACAACGGGCTAACCGTCGGATCGGTCTGAAGCTGTATGTTGAGCAACCCCCATTACAGGATTTGCAGGGTCAATTACGTTCTGAAGCGCCAGCCTGGAAGCCTGCAGTAGCCGCACGGGATCTGGGTAAAGTGAAGCTTGCCAAAGGCAAAACACCGTTGGTATTGCCTCGGGACATGGCGTTACGTGTGTATTACGAGCTGGAGCAGGGCATGATGCCTACCCTCAGTTTCAATGATTGGGCTGATGGCAGCGATCAGGTGAAAATTGCCTTGTCGCCAATTCGTTTTCGACAAGTTCTTGCCCGTTTCAAAGAGTGTACAGCAACGTTACCGTACCTGGATTTTGAGCCGGTTTATGAGAATAAGATTTATTTTTCGACCGCAGATGCTGCGTTGCATGGTGGTGATCGTAGACGTTTGAGTAAAGCCGTTAGTGCTTACCGCAAGCGACCAGGCTTGAAATTTGTACTCGGTGGTCATGCCGATGAGCGCGGTTCGGATACATATAATAAAAATTTGTCACGGCGGCGTGTTAGCAGCGTTAAACGGTACTTACTTTTTCGTGGAGTGCCGGCGAGCCGGATTGAAAAGCGGTATTTTGGTGAGTCACAACCTGCGGTTCAGGGGCGCAACTCTAAAGCCTGGGCAAAAAACCGGCGAGTGACTGTGTGGTTGGCAGAGCATTAAACCTTTAACAGGCTGTTGAAATTTGACGGTCCTAAATCAAGAAATCTCTTTCGAACTATAAATTCCAGGTTTTTAACCTGTATTTAGCATTAATCTGTCGAATCAGGCAGGGTTTTCCCTTATCTCCAC
>JAZGGH010000141.1:0-11258 GCA_036480335.1 Gammaproteobacteria bacterium
AGAAGAACCGAAAGGACACATGGCAGAAATACTCCCGGACGGCACAGTGCAAATGATTGAAGTGGCGTAGGGATTTGTAAGTTACACTGCGCATCATGTCTGAATTAAACGTCATTGCCGGTCAACACTCCGAAGCAGGTGTTAAAGAATCCAACGATGACTCCTGTGGCATTCGGATACCTGAAAATGTCCTGTTAGCTACCAAGGGAATTGCAGCTGTGGTTGCTGATGGGATGAGTGGTAGTGAAGCGGGACGCGAAGCGGCAGATGCCTGTGTGCAGGGATTTTTAAACGATTATTACAGCACACCGGATTCCTGGACCGTTAAAACCTCCGGTGAGAAAATTCTTGGTGCATTAAATCGCTGGCTCTATAGTCAGGGCCATCTAAAATACAATTCACCCAAAGGCCTGGTAACAACTCTCAGCGCACTAGTCATTAAATCCTGTACTGCGTACTATTTTCATGTTGGTGATACTCGGATATATCGTTTACGTGGTGAGGAGTTTGAGCAGTTAACCCATGACCACCGCGTCGAAGTAGGAAGTGATAAAACTTATCTTAGTCGAGCGATGGGTATTGACCCCCATATCGATATTGACTTCAGGTCGTTTGATATCGAAACCGGTGACAGCCTGCTGCTAACAACCGATGGAATTCATGATTTTGTTAACGACATTACACTCAAGCGCCTGGTCGTAGAAAATTTTCGTCAACCTGAAAAAACCGTCAGTGCTATATTGCAAAAAGCCAGGCTAGCCAAAAGTAATGACAATCTCACCGCGCAATTACTCTATGTTAAAGGATTACCAAACCTTGATGAAAATGAGTTTTACAGAGAATTAACCGATTTACCTTTTCCACCGCCTCTCGAATCCGGCATGGTACTGGACGGTTATAAGATACTCCGGGAAATTCATGCCAGTAAACGAACCCAGGTTTATCTTGCGCTGGATACTGAAACCAATGAAAAGTTTATCCTGAAAACACCTTCTGTCAATTTTGAGGACGATCCAGCATACATCGACCAGTTTCTACATGAGGAATGGGTCGGTCTGCGATTAAACAGTGCACATATCCTGAAAGTGATCGCACCTCAGAGGCGTCGCCAGTGTCTGTATTATGTAACCGAATATATTGACGGTCAAACATTGCGCCAATGGATGCACGACCACCCCCATCCACCGATAAACGAAGCCAGAATAATTGCCAAACAAATTGCCTCTGGACTTCGCACCATGCATCGGAAGGAAATGATTCATCAGGATTTAAAGCCTGAAAATATTATGATTGACGGGCATGGCATGATTAAAATTATCGATTTCGGATCGACAAAAATAGCCGGTATCCAGGAAATAGCTACGCCGATAGATCGTGAAACGGTCTTAGGTACAAAAAACTACACGGCACCTGAATACCTGAAAAATAACGCGGGCAGTAACCGCTCTGATATTTTTTCTTTGGGGGTTATTGTTTATGAAATGCTGACAGGCTCTTTACCCTACTCCAAAGAACTTACCACTCGCAATGTGCACAAAGTAAAATACCTGAACGCCACGGATAAAAATGATCAGGTCCCTGCATGGATAGATAGCGCTTTGCGTAAAGCTGTGTCAATCAACCCTGAACAGCGCTATTCGCTATTATCTGAATTCATTTACGATCTGGAACACCCTAACCAGAATTTCGCCCAGCAGCACCGCCAACCGTTAATAGATCGTCACCCTGTGGGCTTCTGGCGAACACTTTCTATTGTCTTTTTCTTAACAACTCTCCTGGCACTGATCCTTTAATGATGAGCTTCAAAAGCTGACCACTGACCTCTGTTAGTCCTGGCAACAGACAACTCACATTGGCCAAAGAAACCGGACTCATGTATATTGAATATGACAAATACCACTATAAAATCTGGTTAAAAATAAAATTATGGAAAAGACGGATGATATGCCTCTTTGGGTTTTTCTTGCATTTTCAAGTATTTCAACACGAAAAGGTGCATTAATATTAATTTATTCCTGCCTGCTGTTTTCGATTTATTGTATCCCATGGGGTCAATTTTTAGCGGGTCAGGCCTGGGTTGAAAAAATCTTTCTGATTAAAGACTGGAGCTGGTTCGTGATGATGGTGCCCGTTATGCTCTGGTACTGGTTAAGCTTAAAATGGATTGATAAAAATACTGGCTGGGATAGCGTTCAGCAACAGAAAAATTAAGGAACTTGCTGCTGGCTTAGGCTAAAAATGACCCCGAAGAGCCACTGTCGCTTTAATAGAGCAGGGACTCTCTTCCCACTTGCTACTGCCCATTCTTTAAAACAGAATCACCTCCTGTCACTACGGGGCCGCTGGCCCTGGTGAGCGTCCAAAAGCAACACTGAAGAGAGTAAAATCACCAAAATCTACCTGGCCATCGCCATTGAAGTCGGCATGATCGCTGAGTGTAAATGGCTCGACTCCAGGTGCGCTTGTGCCAAAGAGAACCGAGAAAAGAGTGAAGTCACTGAAGTCAACATTGCCACTGTTATCGAGGTCTGCATCGCAAATATTACCAAATCCATCGTCATCGGTATCAAGTTGATGGGTATTAGCGACCAGCGTGCAGTTGTCCTCGAGATCCCCGATTGTATCCAGATCTATATCATCCGTTAGCGCTGGGTCCCTGGGATCCAGCCCAAGAAAAGGTTCCAGTGGCGGCAGAAATACTGCGCTACGGCCACCCGCGCCTATTGCGACCACCTGTTGAAAATTCTCTGAGTCATTTAACAATACTGTACGCACAACTTCGTTAACAGACGTATTTCCCGGATGCTCTGCACTGCCTGTGACAGGTACAAAGATCTCCGGGTGATCAAAAGGGGCTGATTCGTTCACCACACGGTCATCGGTCAGTGTCATCAGAAATTGCACCAGCTCATCAGCCAGTACATCCTGATTTCTGAGCGCACCGAGAGGCAGAACAGTAATGTCGAAATTATCAGCATTCGTATTCGGAAAATCCGTACCGCGAATATAAAAATCCACGACCTGGCGCAGTGTCGACATACCACCGTTATGCATGTATGGCCCGGTCAGGCTGACATTTCGCAAGCTGGCGGTTTTGAAGTTTCCTCCATTGTTCACGCGGCCTGGGTAAGGAAATGTATCTATCGGCAAGAAAGCTGGCGGTAAATCGGGTAAATACGACTGCATAGATGAGGGGAAAGGATTGAGTGGGTTAGGTATATCCTGCATATCCCACAATTCCGGCGTATTGGGTATTGGCCCTCCCAGGTTCCAAAGCGCGAGAGCACCAATGGATAATGGTACGTCCATTAAACCTGCACCCAGTACGGTAAATGCCGAACGCCCTGCATCTTCGCTAACCGCCAGAAAGTCTGCTGCATCTGGATGATGGTTACCACCAGGGCGCACCGCCGTATTATGCGTGCCGGTATCATACATCGCGGTACCGGTAAGCAGCGGCATAAAATCATTAGCATCCGCCGGGTTTTCATCCAGTGGTGTTGGCTGAAAAACACCCGGGAATATTTCCTGCTCACCCTGGATCGACAATACATCCGCATCCGTCATAATCGGATCCCCATGACAGCGGCCACAGCCACTGGTAACAAACAGAGCGAAACCATTCGCCTCAGACGGAGTATAGGAAGCAACACCTTCTGCCACCTTGTCGAATTTGGTGTTGTCAGATACCAGAGTCGCCATGTACATCTGCACCGCAATGCCAAAAAAATAAGAAAAATTAGCTTCCATCTGAGTGTATTCATCCGTAGTAGCTGGTGTGCCCGGTGAAATGGCAGGAATGCCATTCGCATCATAGGTAATTTTTTCAGTGTTGTTGTCCCAGTATTTTGCCGGGAAAGCAAACTGAATCATTTGATCATAATCCACAGTCAACCCTGTGCCTGAAACAGTGTCCGCTAAAATCCCTAGTACACTATCGTTCGGGTCGACCCTTTGCTGACCCAGAGGTTTCAGGCTAAGCATCTTCTTACCAATTTTTGGCCAGGTTCGTCCCAGGAATGACATTTCATTGTCGCTCAGAGGAGGGTCAACCGCCGTTGACGCCAGTGAGGACTGTCGTAGCCGTAGGATTTCCGTTTGTAGATTTCCACTCGCATTGGTTAACAAATGCGGCCTGGAGTCAGCTGCTCCAAATGGGTTTGCGCCATTAAAAACATTGTTGGCACGGCCATCCCAGAAGTTAAAAAAATTAAAAACTGTATTAAATATCGATGGAGAGTTTCGTAGTTCAACACGGCGCAAATTATGCGTGCCATCGCTAAAAATAGGATCCACAAGCGGGGAGGATAAATCGACGGGTTTACCTGGAACAACGTCTACAAAAATCGCATGCTTTACGCCCTGCGAAGAAATAATGTCATTGTTATCCGAGATGACATTGTCTGGATTATTCAATGGGTCACCCGACTCGTGTTGAGCAAACACTCGATGTGTTGGGAAGTGCGCGGCGGTCAATGACATATCGGCAGACACTGCGTCCGGGGCCAACTGTGGCAGTCCCAGATTATTATTACCAAATTGGCTATCGTTTGAACCGGGGTTAATCTGATTGCGTGTCCGCGAATCTGCTCCTGCATGAAAGTGACAGGTTCCACAGGCCTGAATGCCATCACTGCCCACCTGCATATCCCAGAATAATGCCTTGCCCAATGCAATCACTGCGGGTCTATTCGACGTTATATAGTTTCCAAGATTGATTGGCTCCGGGATAGCGGCTGTTTTCAAGGTTAAACCGGACACGTTAGTTGCAGCGCACGCCAGACAAAGAATCATGGTCTGCCGTATAGATTGAGGAACCCACTGCTGAGTATTTTTTATAGGCTTGTTCGTTTCGTACATATGACATCCCCAACTACAAAATTTTATTTACTTTTCATTTGTTACTCCCTTAACTATGGAATCCGATATTGACTTGGTTTATCGTATCGGCTGAGATTACTTTCCAGCCTTTAACCTGACTAACTAAAAATAACAACAACGGCCCGAAGAGCCGCTGTTGTCGTTTGATGTAGTGGGAATCCTTTCCCGTTACTACTCTCCGTTTTACAAAGAACCTCCTTATGGGGCAGCTGGCCCTGGTGGACTTCCAAATGCAGCACTGAACATGGTGAAGTCACCAAAGTCTACCTGGCCATCACCATTCAAATCAGCATGGTCGCTGGGGGTGAATGGGACTATCCCTGGTGCGGGAGTACCAAAGAGACTCGAGAACATCGTAAAGTCACTGAAGTCCACATTGCCACTACCATCCAGATCAGCATCGCAAATATTGCCAAAACCATCTCCATCGGTATCCCGCTGATTGGTATTCACTGCAACCGAGCAATTATCCACAAGGTCTCCAACCGTATCCAGATCGGTGTCATCCGTTAACGCAGCGTCTCTGGGGTCAAGCCCGAGGAAAGGCTGCAGTGGAGGACGGAACACAGCACTACGACCACCACCACCCACAGCAAGCACCTGTTGGAAATTCGCAGTATCGTTTAACATCTCGGTGCGTGCAGCCTCGTTGGTAAAACCGTTCCCTGGATGCTCTGCGATACCCGTGATAGGCACAAAAATTTCTGGATGATCAAAGGGGGCTGATTCATTTGCCACGCGTTCATCGGTAAGTGTCATCAGGAACTGCACTAACGCATCGACCAATACCTCCTGATTCCGGATTCCACCAAGAGGCAATATTTGCGTATCGAAATTCTCAACATTTGTGTTTGGAAAATCAGTACCACGCGTGTAGAAGTCCACAACCTGACGCAGCGTCGACATACCTCCGTTGTGCATGTAAGGCCCAGTCAGGCTCACATTGCGCAAGTTAGCGGTCTTGAAGTTACCCCCATTATTGACACGACCAAGGTAAGGTATAGTGTCTTCAGACAGGAAGGCTGGTGGTAATTCAGGTATGAAGTTTACCAAATGCAATGGGAATACTGGCCCTGCACCCCCTGAATTTGGCGTGTCCGCTGGATCCCACAATTCAGGCGTATTGGGTATCGGCCCCCCAAAATTCCACAGTGATATAGCACCAATAGAGAGTGGAATTTCCATTATCCCTGGTATACCTATCTCAGTGAAAGCAGAACGACCTGGATCTTCACTGACGGCCAGATGGTCAAACGAGAGTGGATTGTGGGTACCACCAGGTCGTACACCTGTGTTGTGCGTACCAGTATCGTACATAGCAACACCCGAAGCCATCGGCATAAAGTCGTTTGCATCTGCCGGGTTCTGGTCAAGCTCTGTTGGTACAAAGAGGCCGGGAAACGGTTCCTGTAAGCCTTGAATTGTGACCACATCGATATCTTGCATGATGGGGTCAACATGGCAAACATCACAACCGTTCAAGATAAACTGGAGAGCCCCACTTGCCTCGGCTGGTGTAAAAGCATCTATGCCTTCAGCCACCTTGTCAAATTTGGAATCATCAGACACCAGCGTTGACTGATACACCTGCGTTGACAAGCCGAAGAAGAAGGAGAAGTTGGCTTCCATCTGAGTGTATTCATCCGTAGTGCCCGGTGTGCCCGGTGAGAACGTTGGGGTCCCACCTGCATCATAAGTGACCTTCTCAGTGGTGTTGTCCCAGTATTTTGCTGGGAAAGCAAGCTGAATCAAGTCCGCATAGCTGGACGTCAATCCCGAGCTAGTTGACGTTGAATTGTCAGCCAAAGATCCTAACACGCTATCAGTCGAGTCAACCCTTTGCTGACCCAGTGGCGTCAAGCCAAGCATCTTCTTACCAATCTTGGGCCAGGTGCGCCCGACAAAGGACATTTCATTAATACTGAGTGGAGGACCAACCGCCGTCGATGCCAGCGATGACTGTCGCAGCCGCAATTCTTCCGTTACCAGGCTTCCGCTCGCATTCGTCAGCAAATTCGGGCGCGGATCTGCTGCACCAAATGGGTTATTACCATTGAAGATATTGTTGGCTCGACCGTCCCAGAAATTGAAGAAATTAAACACTGAGTTGAATATCGATGGTGCATTACGCGGTTCGACACGCCGAAGATTATTAGTACCATCAGTGAACACCGGATCCGGCAGAGGACTTGAAGAATCCACTGGCAACCCTGGGTTTATATCCACAAACGTCGCGCTCTTCACACCTTGCGAAGAAATGACGTCATTGTTATCAGAGACAACATTAGCAGGCGTGCTCACCGGATCACCAGGGTCATGCTGCAATATCACTCGATGTGTTGGAAAGTGTGCGGCTGTCAGCTCCATGTCGATAGTCATTGATCCCGGCGCCACTGCTGGCAAACCCAAATTGTTATTTCCAAACTGAGTATCCGGCGTGGCGCCAACCAAACCAGGATTGAGCTGGTTTCGTGTACGACTATCAGCACCCGCATGGAAATGACAGGTTCCACAGGCCTGGACACCATCGCTACCAATTTGCATATCCCAGAACAACGCCTTTCCCAATGCGATCACTGCCGGTTTGTTCGTCGTTATAAAATCTCCCAAATCCACCGGCTCAGGAACAGGCACTGATTTCAGTGTTATTCCGAGTACGTTGGTGGCTGCGCATGTCAGTCCCACTATGACCATGCGCCGCACATATCCGGGCACCTTCGTTAGATCCTTTTTCTGGTTTCTATTGCTACCCATGTTGCACCTCACTAGTTTATGTGAATTATTCTTCCATCCTTGTTGCTGGTTTTACCCCTTGTCAGGAAATTACCCCGAAAAATAAAAACGCGTAGAGAATTAACTATATCTCTCTTCTAGACTAAACAGCCCTTACTACTCTCTCTCGAGCAATAAGGGCTGAAAATTTCAGTTATTAACTTTCTGCAGTGGATGCAACCAACTTGCGGCGTGCAATACCGATCATGCCAAACAGTCCGCTACCAAATAACCATATAGAAGCCGGAACGGGGATTGCTGAAACTTCAATTGAGATTGAATCAAAAGCTATCCCAGAAATGGCAGCAGTGCCATCTTGCCAGTCACCTGCAGCCGCGGGTCCTAACGCAGATTGGACAACTGATCCTGGGTCTCCCGCAATCGCAGTAAAATCGAGTGAAAAGAAGTCCAGAGCGGGTCCTGATTGAGCAGCAAAACTTGCAAAGTTAAAATCAACCTGGCCTGGCGTCAATGAAGTTGTGCCGCCAAAAGTAATTGGGAAACCATTTGTGGCTGCACTAGCAGTAAGGTCTGCAATGGTAAAGTTGTGCATTAGCACAGCTGGATCCCATGTCAGAGTGATGTTTCCTGCACTCACACCGGGAGTGAAGTCTGTCCCGCTGACGTCTATCGTTACAACATCGGTAATATTGGCGGGAAGTATGTTTAAAGTGCTTAAGGAAACAGTGGCCGCATTTGCCATGCCAACTGAAAACAACGCGGTTACTGCTGCTAGACGACTTAATATTTGTTTGTTCATTGTAAAATCCTCTTAATAAATTAATATAAAAATTAAATAACATTGCTTATTTTTCTACTACGATTTATCAGATCTCCTGGTATTCGGTCGCCCCTTTCGACAGGAAGACCTGTTGCAACTACCTCCTTATGACTGGGCTATTTTTTTACGTCCTACGCCGACCATGGCAAGAAACCCTGATCCGAATAACCAGACTGCGGCTGGAATGGGAATGGGGCTACCCCCTTCTCGTACAGCCCATACGAATTTATTCTGACCCTTGTTGGAATTAATCTGTCGGCCATCATCAAAATTAAAGGCAATGGATCCACCCGACGTTGTTGCCTGTCCTGACCAATATTGATCACTCATGATGTTGGAAAATTTGGCAAGCTCAGACGGAGTACCTGTGGCAACAGAGGTGCCTGGTGTATTGGCTTCTGCGACTGAAGTTATATTGAATTCATCGTGATACAGATGTCCCATTTCACTCCCCGCACATCCCTGGCCGGTAGATTTTCCTGCCAAGCTAAGCGTGCAAGTTGTGTCACCTGGCGCTGCTACCGTCAAACGCCAGTCACCAAAGCCCAGGTGCATTGCCGTATTCATCGCGGCAATCCAGTCGTTGGCCTTAAAATAGGTCATTTTCCCATTAGCCTGTATACCGGTAACACCAAATGTATGGGTCGCTGACAGGGCTGCATCCGCGATCCAGCTGATATTTCTATCATCATCGTAAACCGCCTGACCACTCAGTATTGGAATCAGGGCTGCATTCGCTGTTGCCACTAAACCAACAGAAACAAACCCCGTACTCATTAGCTGTTTAAAATATTTTTTCATCACATACTCTCCATTTGTTAGTCAAATATCCTCTAGGCTGCTGCCTTGTAAAAAATTGGTGCTATTACTGAACATACTCCGTCGTTTAAAAATCGAGGTCTTTAGAATGTCTGCGGCGCTGCACAACGACGAAACCAAGTAGAGCTGTGCCAATGAGCCATGTCGCCGCAGGTGCAAATTCTGAATGGGTGGTGAAGTTGTTTTTCATGATTGGCGCATTAGCCGGCATTCTCTGAGTTGTAGTCAAACGATTGTTACTACCTCCTGGTGAGAGATAATCTGCAAACGCCATACCCGAAGCAAAACTAAACGCTAAAATACAGCTGATAAAAAAATACATAGGTTTTTTCATAATCATTTTTCCTTCTCCACTTGTTTAAGATCTGTCCTGGTTACTCCAAACACCTGCAGACCATCACCTAATTTATGTACTTCTATTTGTTGCCCTTCTGCTAATTGTTGCAGAGCAAGTTCAACTTTCTCCTGAGAATATTTCGCCATCCTGTGAAATAGCCACCATTGGCGTATACCTTCAGCCGTATCTTTTGCTTCTGGGTGTTCTTTCAAATACGCCATCACCTCAGACTGAATCTCCATGACACTTTTGCTATCCATTACCGCTGGCGCTCCTGTATTTAGTGTCTGTATGAATACAGTGCATGGATAGTGCCAATCCTTTATTTATAATGTATTCAATACCTTATGGAATATCGTTTGAAAGAAGCCGGGTCTTTTTTTACCCATCGAAAGTAAGTTAAACGGCTTGATATCAAAGGTTTTATGGGGTTTTACAGGTGGGTAGATCTTGACCCGGTGGGTCAAAACATGCGCAAGTTCTTCAGACGACAAGTTTAAGGGGGGTATACAAATGACTTACTATCAGGACCAGGCGGTTACCCGCTGCAAAATTCCTATTTCCCGCGAACCTCAAGCAGAGGCTCACTGACAAGGTGGATTTTTCTGAACACTACTCATCGGATTGCTTTGCATAAGGCAATCGACAACCCGATAGTTTCCGATTATTTGAAGTCCTGCGGATTGATACTATTTTTTTTCAGCAACTTCCCAAGTGAACGACGTTCCTTACCTGCGTGTGTGGCTGCCTGACTAATATTCCCTTCACTCAGGGACATCAACTCTTCGAGATAGTGTTTTTCAAAATCAGCCACAGCCAGTGCTTTTGCTTCATTGAAAGGAACATCGCACATGGTATCAGTTTCATTGTAAGCATCGAAAGTTTGTTCATCGCTGATCTGTAAATGCTTTATTCTGATTGTGTCATCATCTGTTAATAAAAAAGCGCGATGAATCACATTTTCTAATTCACGAATATTACCTGGCCAGTCATACTGCGTTATCCTCTCCATGGCAGAGGGGTGTAATTTCCTGGCTGGCTGACCATAACAGATGCGCAGGCGTCGTATAAAATAATCTACCAGTAAAGGGATGTCACCCTCCCTGGCTCGCAAAGGCGGCAGAGTCACCGGCATGACATTTAACCTGAAATATAGATCCTGCCTGAACAGGTGCTGATCACACAGGTGGGGCAGGTTTTCATTACTTGCAGCAACAATGTGAACATCAGCGGTCTTCATGCTATCGCCACCGAGTATGCGGTACTGCTTGTCCTGAAGAAAACGCAATAGCGTCGTCTGAGCGGATAGTGGTAACGCCTCAATTTCATCGAGGAACAATGTACCTCTTTCTGCCTGTGCAATCAGACCCGCCTGGGAAGTTCTCGCATCCGTAAAAGCGCCACTCTCATGCCCGAACATTTCATTTTCGAATAAAGTATCCGGGAGTGAACCGCAATTGACAGGAATAAAGGGGTATTTTGAGCGAGGGCTGAAATAATGAATGGCTCTTGCGATTAACTCTTTTCCCGTTCCTGTTTCGCCAAAAATTGACACGGCAATGTCGTAGGCCGCTACCTTCCTAACCCGCTTTAATACATCAATAAAGGGTTTAGATTGACCTATGATATTCAGGTTTGCAAAATCTTCAAACAGAAATGGTTTGTTGT
>JAZGGH010000142.1:0-13912 GCA_036480335.1 Gammaproteobacteria bacterium
GGATGCCATGGCGATTATGTGCCGACCCATAGCGTTTTCTGTAGGTTTTATTTTGATGGCGAAGCTGCTGGTACAGGTCACCACCAGAGCGCTTGTCGGCCAGAATATACTGATAAATCGTTTCAGGGTGCAGCTTGATGATGCCTTCCTTTTCAAATCGGCCTGCCATCTGTTCAGGGCTCCAGTCCTGATCAAGACCCACCTGTATAAGCTCCTTGATCTCATCGGTGAGCTTTATCGCTTTTGGCTTTGTCTCGTGACGTTGCTTTGCCAGACGATCCGCCTGTTTGTGGCGATACCCCTTCAGTCCCTTATTGCGGCTGACTTCTCTGTATATCGTACTTTGAGAGCGACCCAGGGTGGTGGCTATTTCTGTCTGTGCCATTTCGTTTTTCATTGAAAGTTCGATATAATGTCTTTCCTCAAGACTCAGGTGTTTGTAGCTCATTGTTACCTCTGCTTTTGGTTTCGTAGCCTGCAGTGTAACCCTGAGTCTTGTTCTCTTACAGGGTGCAACACTTTTAGCTAGCGTCAGAGGTTATGCACTTATGATACGAATTCAGCCCTGATCATAATTTCCCTGCTTTCAGAAACTGATTATTCTTGTTATTCTGCCGGAATGCCCCCTGTTCTTTATTCCTTTCGTCGTTGCCCCTACGCCATGCGCGCCAGACTCACTATAAAATACAGCGGTTGCAAGGTTGAGTTGCGTGAAGTGTTATTGCGCGACATGCCGGCCTCTCTACTGGAAATTTCCCCTAAAGGGACGGTGCCGGTTTTGTTGACAGATAATCAGGAAGTGATTGAAGAAAGCCTGGATATCATGCACTGGGCGCTTGCGCAGAATGACCCGGATAACTGGTTAACGCTTGAGAACAGAGATGTTGGCAGCCAGTTGATTGAAAAAAATGACAGTGAGTTCAAATACTGGCTGGACAGATATAAATATGCAGACCGCTTCCCAGAAGACTCACAGCAGAGCTATCGCAGTCGGTGTGAAGCCTTTCTGACAGAGCTTGAATCAGCTCTGTCAGCACATCAATATCTGACGGGCGACGAGCTATCGTTTGCTGATACCGCTATTTTTCCCTTCATACGGCAATTCGCTTTTGTAGATAAAGCCTGGTTTGATCAGACACAATATTCGCAATTGCAGAACTGGTTACAGCAGCGACTTGAAAGTCGTTTGTTTGATGCCATTATGGAAAAGCATCTGGCCTGGCAATCAGGAGATCAGGCCTGCGTATTACTTTGATTGTTTAGAAGCATCTCTCAGGAACCCGATCCATCAGAAGGTGCCAGCATAGTGAGCAACAATTGCGCATGTTCAGCGCCTTCTCTACCCAGATCGGTAAGATAGCCGCCATCAACCTGTGTCATTAGTCCTTTGTTGTAGAGCCGCTCTACCGCTTCGATCATTTCAGGTCTGGCTGATTTGTGCACCTTAATACCCTGCATGCTTGAATCGGGATTAAAATTGACAAGAACGTGTAGTTCATCAAGTTGTTCGGGAGTAAAAGGCATGGAGTTTCCTGTGTTTGGGATACTGATGGCGAGTGATTATACCTGTTACTGGTGCCAGATGCTTTAAAAGCTAGCCCTACCGAAAAGAGTGGCTCCCTAGCTAAAAAATAAGATCAGTCCAACGACAATATAAAGGGTAGAGTGTGTCTACCTCCCCCCATCTAATGGCTCTTTAAGACTATCAATCTGTGAGCTTCCTTTGCCGGTGCCGCTCTTCCACGTGGATCTGCTGTCGCTTGATCCACCCTACGCAGCAACATGGAAACGACTTAATGGTGGGCTACGAACATTCTTATTGACTGGAATACTGTTGCAGCGCTTTGGCCATATCCAGTAACAATAGCCGTTCAGGCGGGGATAATTCAGAATGAATGGCCATTAATGCCTGCAAGTCCGGTGGGTAGGATGTTGATAGCCCATCGGATTCTATGTGTTGTTCATCTAGCCAGAGTTTGGGTTTGGTAAAATAATTTTCCAGGCGGCGGCCCAGTCGTTTTCCGATGTTCCGGGCGGGGTCTTCAATATGGTTTGTAATTTGCTGTTCCGTTAGCTGTATCTGGTGGAGAAAATTCCGAAACGTAAAGCGATTATCTGCTCTGGCCAGGTTAACCAGATACACCATGTTTTGATGACGAATAGCCTGAACTGTTCGTGTTTGTGCTGAGATAGGGCCTTTCCCAAACATGATCCAGCAGCAGGAATGGCGGGTAATATTGGCAATATAGTTAACCTCTTCGGGGCCGGCCAGTGAAAACCCCTGTTCATAGTTCCTCAGTCGTGAAGCACTCCAGTCAGGGCGTTGTTCATTAATATCATTAATTGTCAGATGGGCTTCTTGCCGGGCTTTACGCATGCGTTTGCCGATGGCGATGGCAATGGGGTTTTTTTCTCTTTTCGGTTTTTTTGATTTGCCAGTTAAGGTTTTTGTTTTCCGTGCCGTCAGTGTCATGGTGTTACCTGTCAAGTTACTTGATATTATTGCTTGCAATACTAGCATAGCGTATTTATACTTGCTTCATCATTAAACAAGGGCTGGGTAAATCCAGTCATTATTGGGAAAGAAATGATTTCAACAAGTCCACAACAAATCAATTGCTCACACCTCCAACGCAGCTTGAAGGTGACGGGCATTTGTGTGCTTGTTCGACTGACGAACGCAATAGATTATAGAAAACATCGTATGACGTAACCTCTTTATACATAACGGGAGGTTACTTGAAAATGTTTCAGGTACCTCCGCTCAAAACCCGGTGATGCCTGAAAAGGACGACCGGGTTTTTTTATGCCCGGGATTCAGGTCTGGCATCTGAATCGCTTTTTAACAACGTGGAAATGCAATGGGTCGAAAGACCCAAAAATATACATTCGACTGTGTCGGATGCAGATCCTCTTTGCCCGAGGGATTCTGATGTTTGCGTATCGGGCACCAGAGATGGGAAGCCGTTATGGCAGCGCAGGTATTTTTCTCGGGTAGCTCAACTGGTAGAGCGCCTGGCTGTTAACCAGGTCGTTGGGGGTTCGAAGCCCTCCCCGAGAGCCAGAATGTAGCGAGATGGTGTAACGGTAACATCTCAGATTCATACTCTGAGGCTTTCAGTTCGACTCTGGATCTCGCTTCCACGACCTTGTCACTCAATCGGTAGAGTACCGCTCTGTCTAAGCGGATGTTGTGAGTTCGAATCTCATCAGGGTCGCCAATTTCATGTAACGGATCTGTCCCGTTATTGCTAATTGTGAGTGTTGTTGTCACGTTGAGCGACAACCAATGAACGTTTTCGCCTGCAAATTCCGGTGAGTCTGCGCAGCTCGAAAAAAGCAGGGTATCGACAGCACTCACATCCTGTTCACCTCCGGAGTCCGATGCTTCAATTCTATCTGGAGCAACGCTAAAATCCCCGATCGTCTAATGGCAGGACACCGCACTTTGACTGCGGCAGTTAAGGTTCGAATCCTTATCGGGGAGCCAGTATTCATTGTAACAACAGCTTCTCATCAGGAAGATCCGCCGGCTTCCTGCAGGAGCTTAATTTAAAAAAGGGAACGTGGCGAAACTGGAAAACGCGGCAGGCTTAGACCCTGTTGGGGGCAACCCCTTGTCAGTTCGACTCTGACCGTTCCTACCATTTACCTGGGATGTTAGCTCAATAGCAGAGCAACGGGCTTTTAACCCGTCGACGAAGGGGCAGTACCTTCACATCTCACCAGACATTCACTATTTTTGCCCCTGTAGCTCAGTGGATCAGAGCACCTGGCTTCGAACCAGGGTGTCGGGCGTTCGAATCGCTCCAGGGGTACCAGTTTTTGCATTTCCAGCGTTGTCATTGATGAACCCAGTTTTATAAACTCTATAAAGACTAAAGGTACTTCAATTAACCAGGATTTCGTCTGAGTTCAAGATGGATGATTGTTGAGAACCGCAGTATATAAGCATATATGAGGATCGAAAAAAATCATCCAACGTATAAATCGGGCGAAAAGACAATTAATTGAGATACTCAATGAGGCACAAACATGAAAAACAATCTGTTAATACTTGGCCTGGACAAGGGCGGTAATCCTGCTGGCTGGTTAAGCCATGAAGATGCCATTCGTCTGATTACCCGCGGTCGAACCTGTGGCATGTTTGGTGAGCAACGGTTTACCTTCCTGGGAGGAACAAATCGGCTGAGTGGTAAACGTTCGCAGATAGATGTGTTTCCCATCGTTCTGACAACGGGTGAGATTAACCGTCACCTGTATGCTGTTCACTACCAGCCGCCATTGACTAATCGAGGGCTGTTTCGTCGTGATGGCGGGCTCTGTCTCTACTGTGGCGAAGGCTATCCGCTTCGCCAGTTGACGCGCGATCACATCATTCCACTGAGTCGTGGTGGTCAGAATACCTGGACAAATGTGGTGAGTGCATGTCGACGTTGCAATCATGCAAAGGCTGACAGGACACCTGAGCAATGGGGGCATCCGTTGCTGGCAGTACCCTACATTCCGAACTATGCGGAGCATTTGATTTTGTTGAATCGTCGAATATTGGCAGACCAGCGTGCATTTTTAATGAAGCGCGTATCAACGCATAGCCGATTAAGTGAACCCCGCTAAGTGAACCCCGCTAAGTGAATAGGATCAATAAAAAGGAGTAAAAAAATGAACGACACAAACAATGCTACAACGTCTTACGAGGTCATGCATGAAAAAGGGTATTTCCCGATCAAATCCTGGACACGAGGTGTACCGTTTGATGAAAACTCAAAAGTCCAGTTGCGCAATATCGCTAAAATGCCTTTCATTCACCAATGGGTAGCGGCAATGCCGGATGTTCATCTGGGCAAAGGAGCCACCATTGGTAGCGTGATTCCAACGGTGGGTGCGATTATTCCTGCTGCTGTCGGTGTCGATCTAGGCTGCGGAATGATGGCGGTAAAAACCAGTCTGCGTGCGCATCAGCTACCGGATAATCTGGCTTCGATCCGCAGTCGTATCGAAGCAGCTGTTCCGCACGGACGTTCAGGCCGGCGCGGTCATCGCGATAAAGGTGCCTGGGGTAATGCGCCGGATGATGTCATGCAGGCATGGCAGCCGCTGGATGAGGCGTTCAAAGTAATGGTGGAAAAATTTCCATTCCTGAAAAGCACCAATAACATTAAGCATCTGGGAACGCTGGGTACAGGTAATCATTTCATCGAAGTGTGTCTCGACGAATCGGAAGCCGTCTGGGTGATGCTGCACAGCGGCTCGCGTGGTGTGGGTAACCGAATCGGCTCTTATTTCATCGAGCAGGCAAAGAAAGATATGCAGCGTTACTTTATCCAGTTGCCGGATAAAGATCTTGCCTATATCCCAGAAGGCTCTGCAATGTTTCGAGAGTACACTCTATCGGTTGCCTGGGCGCAGGATTTTGCCCGCATCAACCGGGAAGTGATGATGTCGCGCACCCTGGAAGCACTACAGTCGGAAATACCAGAGCCGTTTACGGTCGAGGCAGAAGCGGTTAATTGCCATCACAACTACATCAGCAAGGAACACCATTACGACAAGGATGTGTGGGTGACACGAAAAGGAGCGGTGAGTGCCCGGCAAGGTGAGATGGGCATCATTCCTGGCAGCATGGGAGCGAAATCTTTCATTGTGCGTGGACTGGGTAACCAGGAAAGTTTCTGCAGTTGCAGTCACGGTGCCGGACGAGTTATGTCCCGTACCCAGGCAAAAAAAGAAGTCTCACTTGCGCAACACCTGCAAGCGACTGAAGGTGTCGAATGCCGGAAGGATGCCAGTGTGATTGACGAAACGCCATCCGCTTACAAGCCGATTGAGAAGGTCATGAAAGCCCAGAGCGATCTTGTCGAAATTGTGCATACGCTGAAACAGGTGGTGTGTGTGAAAGGGTGAATTGGGTGATGGTGGATGCTGGAATGAGCCAGCATCCTTTGGTTATATGGGGCGAATGGTAGATTTCCAGTTTGCTACTTGATACCAGCCTGGTTTCTGTGCATGTATGCGCTGGGATTAGATGGTACTCATTGAGCTAAGTAAGCCTATCTTGTTACTGGCCAAGATTCCTTTCAAAGCTCACCAGTTCAACACCTTTCTTTAAACGATAAAGCTTTGCTGTTCTTGCACCAGTGGCGAGGCTATTACCTGTTTCTTCAAACATATCAGATGCTTCAAAACGCCGGTACAGGCTTTTCTTCTGGATGGATTTATCCAGAATAATTTGCATGACTTGATGAAATTGTCCGAGGGTGAATGCTTTGGGTAAGCAAAAGACCGGTAACATGGAATAGAGGGCTTTCTGGCGCAATCTTTCTGTGGCACTTTGAATAATTTCCTGATGATCAAAAGCCAGTGGCTGATAGTTTTCCAATTCATTCAGTGAAACCCATTGAGCATCGTCAGCGTGTTGTAAAATGGCGTTGGCTTCCTGATGGGCGATGAGTGCAAAGTAAGCAATGGTTGCACTCCAGCCACGTGGGTCACGCGCTTTACCGGAAAATGTCCGTAGTTGCTCCAGATAGGGTGGGGTAACCTGGGTTTTTTCAGTCAGTTTTCGAATCGCGGTGTCGCGGGTGGTTTTGTCATTTTCAATGTCAATGAAGCCACCCGGCAGTGACCACCGGCTTTTATGCGGATGCCTGGCGCGTTTTAACAATAAGATTTTAAGTGAGGCATCTTTAACCGAAAACAAAACGCTATCCACTGTTAATAAAGGAACAGGGAAATCACTGTTTCGATAAGCGTTCAAAAATTCTTTTTCGCTGGTCATTATTTTACCGGTTAATTTTTTAAGTATGCAATTATTTGTCCTTAAGACAACTTACCAAGCCTATGTTTATTTAGCAAATTACCCGGAAATTAAAAAAAGCATTGACAAAAAATGTCGTAGGGACAATTATAGGGGTGTAGTTAATGTCACAGAGACAAATATATACATATTCAGGAGGTTTATTATGTTCGGAATTAATTTTATAAAATCAGATCCCTCGACACACTTGATACAGTTCAAAAAAGGTGAGGCGGTAAGGCAGGGTGCTGGCATGAGCTTTTATTATTTTGCACCCACGACTTCGTTAGTGGCAGTGCCTGTTACCAGTAAGGAGCTGCCTTTTGCCTTTCGTTTACAGACGGAAGATTTTCAGAAAGTCACCGTGCAAGGACAGGTGACATACCGTATTGCAAACCCTGAAGCCGTGGCAAAGATGCTGAATTTTACCATTGATGGCACAGGCAGATATTTATCAGAAGATCCGCAGAAACTGGATGAACGTGTCTTGCGCAGTGTGCAGGTTTTGTTGCGCGATAATATTCAACAGCAAAGTCTGAAAGCTTCTCTGGGTATTGCGCCTGAATTGGTCGGGCAGTTGGATATGGCTTTGCAAAGCAATAAGGCATTGGCCGATCTGGGTGTGAACATTGTCGATGTGTCTATTGTTGCGGTTGCACCTTCGCCTGAAACGGAAAAAGCGTTAGAAGCTGAGACTCGTGAACAGTTACTCAAAGAAGCTGATGATGCGATTTATGAACGCCGTCTTGCCAGCATCGATCAGGAAAAGCGGGTCAAAGAGTCTGAACTTGAAACAGAAGTTGCAATGCAGCGCAAAGAGCAGGAAATAGAAGAAACCAAGATCGAAGCAGAGCGTGCCGTGATGAAAAAGCGTTATGTGCTGGATGAAGAAAATATGCAGGCAGCCATTGCAGAAGAAGAGCAGCGTAAAAACCTGGTTGTGCTTGAAACAGCTAATGATCAGTCCAAAGCGGACACCGCAGCCTATGGCATTGAGCAAAAACTGAAAGCCTACAGTTCTGTGCCTGCTGAGGTATTAAAAGCATTGGTGATGGGCAATATGGGTCCTGAACAGTTGATAGCGCAGGCGTTTGAAAATTTGACTAAGGATGGCAATAAAGTGGGGAATTTAAACATTTCGCCTGAACTGTTGCAGTCTTTGATTAAATAATTTCGGTGGCTGTTCAAGTGCAGAGGAGGAAGCCATGAACACAGATAGAAAACTGGTTTTGGTAACACGCCACACGCGGCTGTATGAGCTTAAGCAAAAATACGGGACTCTCGGGCAGGCAAAATTCTATATTGAGCATCTGGGCGAATCGTTTGAGCAATATGAAGTTGAGGATGTCCTGTTTCAGCAGGCGTACAAACAGGTAGTATCTTTGTTGAAAGAAACGGGCCGGGTGCAGCAGCTGGACAGATCATATCTGCCGACCTATCAGTTTTCACGGGATGATATTGTCGTGGTGCTTGGGCAGGATGGTTTGGTCGCCAATACACTGAAATACCTGGATGGCCAGTCGGTGATTGCTATCAACCCCTTGCCACAAAATTTTGATGGCGTTTTGCTGCCCTTTATTGTCAGTGATTTACCCCAGGTTCTGGGGGATGTATTAGCCGATAAAATGAACCATAAAACCATTAGTATGGCAGAAGCTACAACGAATCTGGGAGATCGCCTGCTCGCAGTGAATGATTTATTCATTGGTCCAAAGTCGCATACCTCAGCACGCTATGAACTGGAGTGGAACGGGCAACGTGAATCACACAGCTCCAGCGGTGTGATTGTCAGTACAGGTTTAGGCTCAACAGGCTGGTTTAAAAGTTTGATAGCGGGCGCATCAGGTATTGCCGGACAGCCTGTTTGTCAAAAGCTTGCAGAGGGTTTTGCCTGGGATAGTGCTTATCTGTATTACACCGTGCGCGAGCCGTTCCCAAGTCAGGTATCGAAGACAGACCTGGTATTTGGCAAGGTGGATGCAGGCAGGCCGTTGCTGGTAACGTCCAAAATGGCAGAGAATGGTGTGATATTTTCAGATGGATTGGAGCATGATTATCTGAACTTTACGGCAGGTGTGACAGCAACAATCAAGGTGAGCGATACGCAGGGTGTGTTAGTGGTTTGATTTTCATTAAAATAATCTATGAAGGGGGATGGGAATTCAATTGCCCATGACGCCACTCAAATGCAGTAATTTCCTGGAAAATAGAATCGAACAAACAGGGTGTTGCTCTCTCCTGAGAAAGGGGTGTTTCTAATTTTGGTTGACACGACGCATTAATGAGATTACGCGAAGTTTGAAGTGTGATAATATCCAGTCATAAAAAACATGATGAATTTAAGTAATCCAAATCAATGGTCAACCAAAATCCAGAACAAATAGCTCGCGATAGAATTGATGAGATGCTCAGAGCCTCAGGCTGGACAGTGCAAGACAAGAACAAGATCAACTTAACCGAAGGCGAAGGTCAAGCAATACGCGAATACCAAACAGACGTTGGTCCAGCCGACTACGTTCTATTTGTAGATAAAAAAGCCGTAGGAATTATCGAAGCCAAGCGTGAAGAAGTCGCCCAAAAAATCACCGAAGTAGAAACCCAAACTGAAGGTTACGCAGGCGCAAAACTCAAATGGGTCAACAACAAAGAGCCGCTGCCTTTCCTGTATGAAAGCACAGGCATCATCACCCGTTTTACCGATATGCGCGACCCCAAACCGCGCTCGCGCGAAGTGTTTAGCTTTCATCGCCCCGAAACCTTTAAAGAATGGCTAGCACAAGGCGAATCACTCAGGGCTCGCCTGCATGATATTCCACCACTAAACCCAAACAAGGTTGATGCCAACGAACTAGGCTTACGCAACTGCCAGGAAATTGCCATAACAAACCTGGAAAAATCCTTTCAGCAAGATCGCCCCAGAGCCTTAATTCAAATGGCAACAGGCGCCGGCAAAACCTACACCGCCATCACCTCTATGTACCGTTTGTTAAAACACGCCAAAGGGAAACGCATACTCTTTTTGGTCGACACCAAAAACCTGGGCGAACAAGCCGAACAGGAAATGTTCAACTTCAACCCCAGTGATGATTCACGCAAATTCACCGAGCTTTACAGCGTACAACGCCTTAAATCCAGCTTTGTACCTAAAGATGCCCAAGTTTGCATCAGCACCATTCAGCGAATGTACTCCATTTTAAAAGATGAAGAGCTAGATGATGTGCTTGAAGAAACCAACCCAGCAGAACAAATCACCCAGCCCAAACAACCTGTGCCTGTTGTTTATAACCCCAAAGTCCCCATTGAGTTTTTCGACTTTATCTTTATTGATGAATGCCACCGCTCCATTTACAACCTTTGGCAACAGGTGCTGGATTATTTCGATGCCTACTTAATTGGTTTAACCGCCACGCCCGACAACCGCACCTACGGATTTTTTAAAAAGAACGTTGTTAGCGATTATAGCCACGAAAAAGCCGTAGCCGATGGCGTAAATGTAGGTAATGAAATTTTCACCATAGAAACCAAAGTCACCCTGGAAGGTGCAGAACTAAAAGCCAAACAGCAAATCCAGCGCCGTGAAATTCGCACCCGCAGTAAACGCTGGGAGCAACAAGACGAAAACGAAAGCTACACAGGCAAACAGCTCGACCGCAACATCGTCAACCCCGACCAAATTCGCACTGTCATACAAACCTTTAAAAACAGCCTGCCCGACATATTCCCGAACCGTGAAGAAGTCCCTAAAACACTCATTTTTGCCAAAACCGACAGCCATGCGGATGACATCATCCAAACCGTGCGCGAAGAGTTTGGTGAAGGTAACGCCTTTTGTAAAAAAGTCACCTACAAAGTCGCCAAAGACAAACTAGATAAAGAGGGCAACTTAATCGAAAAAGGCGAAGACCCAAAATCCGTATTATCCCAATTTCGTAACGGCTATAACCCACGCATCGCCGTAACCGTAGACATGATAGCCACAGGTACCGACGTAAAACCACTCGAATGCCTGCTCTTTATGCGCGATGTAAAAAGCCGAAACTACTTTGAACAAATGAAAGGCAGAGGCACCAGAACACTCGACCACGACAGCCTGAAAAAAGTCACACCCTCTGCCAAAAGTGCCAAAACACATTATGTGATTGTCGATGCCATCGGCGTAACCAAGTCATTAAAAACCGCTAGCCAACCCTTAATTACCAAACCTTCTGTGCCGATGAAAGACCTCGCCATGGGCATAATGATGGGCAATAGCGACACCGATGTGGTTAGCTCACTAGCAGGTCGATTGGCACGGCTAAATAATCAACTCGACCAGCAAGAACAACAAAGAATCAGAAAGCTCGCCGGTGGCGTAGGCTTAACTGAAATCATCAGCTCATTATTCTCCGCAATTGATGGCGACAATATTGAAACCCGCGCCCTAGAGCTGGCGCAACAACCCATCGGCACAAACCCTGGCGATGAGTTGCGCGATAAAGCACGTGCCGAATTAGTCGCCGAAACCGCCCAAGTTTTTAACGGTGAGTTAATCGACCTAATCGACACCATCCGCCGAGAGAAAGAACAAAAGATAGATCATGAAAACTTAGATGAAATAATAAAAGCAGAATGGGCAAGCGACACCACAGAAAAATCCCAACAACTAAGCGAAGCTTTCACCCAATACCTAGAAGATAATAAAGACAAAATCATGGCATTAGAAATCTTTTTCAACCAGCCACACAGAAGGCGCGAACTCACCTTCGAACACATCAACGAAATCATGCAACAACTCAAAGCAGACAAACCCCTACTCGCGCCCCTGCACGTTTGGCAAGCCTTCGGGCAATTACAAAACTACCAAGGCAAACAACCGATTAATGAACTCACCGCGCTAGTCGCACTCATTCGTCATGTCTGTGGCATAGATAAAAACCTAATCACCTACGATGCCAGCGTGCGCCGTAATTTTAAAAACTGGATATTCAAACGCCACCAAGGCGCAAGCAAAAAATTTAGCGAAGAACAAAGACAATGGCTAGAAATGATACGCGACCACGTTATAAACTCCTTCCACTTTGAACAAGATGATTTAGAAATGGCACCCTTTGATGCACAAGGCGGATTAGGGAAAATGTACCAGCTATTTGGGACTGATATGGAAGGCTTGATTGAAGAATTAAATGGGGAGTTGGTGGCTTAGGTGAATATTCCTACTAACTGGGAAGAAGCTCCCTTAGAAAACTTACTAATTCACGTCATTGGTGGAGATTGGGGGAAAGCTATTGATTCAGTGGAAGATGCAGATGAATTTGTGCAAGTTTCATGCATAAGAGGTGCTGAGTTTCGACATTGGGATATTACAAAAGGAAATACTGCCTCACTTAGACTTATAAAGAAAAACAGTTTAACAAATAGGAAACTTCAACTTAATGATATTTTACTTGAAATATCTGGTGGCGGACCTGAGCAACCTGTTGGTCGAACCGTTCTAATTGATAAAACTTGTTTGTTACAAAATGCAAACACTCCTAAAGTCTGTACAAATTTCCTTAGGTTAATCAGACCTTCTAGTATATTTAACTCTAGCTATCTTAATTATTATTTAAAATATTTTTATTTCACTGGTGAGGTTACAAAATATCAGGCAGGTAGTAATAACCTAAGAAATCTTAAATTTAAAAACTATGTTGGGATTATCATTCCTGCACCCCCACTAAAAGAACAACACCGCATAGTAAATAAAATAGAAACCCTATTTAGCAAACTAGACAAAGGCATTGAAAGCCTAAAAACCGCCCAAGAACAACTCAAGCTCTACCGTCAGGCACTGCTCAAACACGCTTTTGAAGGCAAACTCACCGAACAATGGCGCAAAGACAATGCAGATAAACTAGAAACCGCAGAAGAATTACTAGCGCGCATAAAACAAGAACGTGAAAAACGCTATCAGCAACAATTGGAAGACTGGGAAAAAGCAGTTGAGCAATGGGAAGCTGAGGGGAAGGATGGGAAAAAGTCTAGAAAACCACCTGCATACAAAGAACTACCAGCTATTTCAACTGAAGAATTATCTGTTCTGCCAAAGCTTCCCACTGATTGGAGTTATTTACGTCTGGCTGAAATAGCTAGAATTGGCTCAGGTATGTCCGTAAGTAAAGACAGAGAATTAAAAAAACCAATTGAAGTAGCTTATCTTCGTGTTGCTAATGTTCAACGAGGAGAGTTGATCCTTGATGAAATTAAGACTATGCAAATAGAAAAGGAAAAACTGAACGACCTGAAATTAGAGAAATACGATATATTATTTAATGAAGGAGGAGACCGAGACAAACTTGGTAGAGGTTGGATCTGGGAATCGCAAGTTGAGCCTTGTATTACTCAAAACCATGTATTTAGAGCAACCACTTACCTCGGTGGAGAATTTCATTCAAAATTCATTTCTCACTGGGGAAACACCTTTGGACGTGATTACTTTGAAAAGGGAGGGAAACAAACTACAAACCTTGCTTCAATAAATAAGACTGTCTTAAGTAAATTCCCTATACCAATGCCTTCTTTAGAAGAACAAATAAAAATAATTCAAGTAATTGACACCACAATGTCAAAACTTGATTCTAATTTAGAAGATATTGAAGAATCTATAAAAAAATCCCAAGCCCTACGCCAATCCATTCTAAAAAAAGCCTTTTCAGGAAGACTCGTCCCACAAGACCCGAATGATGAACCTGCCAGCGAATTACTGAAACGTATTGCAATTGAAAAAGCTGAGCTTGCAAGTAAAACAAAGGCTTCTGTTAAAAAGACTAAATCCAGATTAAAATCAAAGCAGGCAAGTAGTTCTAGCGCCTGAATTATGAGGTTAATATTATGAATACTGCAAAAGACGAAGTTAAGACGCTTCTTGATACATTACCTGATGAATGCACATTGGAAGATGTGCAATACTATCTGTATATCGTTGAAAAAATACAACGCGGGTTTGAGCGAGCAGATACCGAAGGAACTGTCAGCCAAGATGATGTGGATAGGAAATTTAATCTGATCACCTGAGTCGATAGAAGAGCAGATTCAGACTAATGTTAAAGTAGGTGAACTGCAATGCCTAAAACCAAGAGACTAAGACTATGCTAAACA
>JAZGGH010000143.1:0-7999 GCA_036480335.1 Gammaproteobacteria bacterium
TCCTGCGAGCAACAGACCGCCCACCCGGTCACCGTGTGCGGCTGCGGCCCAGGCGAGCAGGGTGGCTGTTTTTGCAGCAACAACCGATTTTAATGTGCCCTGACTGGCAAAAAACATACCCGGCCCGAGGTCGACCAGCAGAAAAATTGGCCTTTCACGTTCTTCCTGATAAATCTTCGTATGCGGTTTACCGGCTCTTGCGGTGACGCGCCAGTCCATGTTGCGAATATCATCACCGGGTTGATAACTGCGTGATTCCTGATAGTCCATGCCACGACCACGAAATCGCGAATGCCGATTTCCGGACATATGCGCATGTGTTGGCAGCCGGCGAGAGAGATCCAGTTTGCTAACATAGCGTTGCAGGTTTAGCAGTTGTCGGAGTTCTACCTGGGTCGATGGATTGATCAGTTTCATTCGCTTAGGCGACAGGAATCAATGTCAGCAGGTCACGTATCACGTCATCAGATGTAGCACCGTCAACCTCAGCTTCGAATGAAATCAGAATACGGTGTCGGAGTACTTCATAGGCAATGGCCTGCACATCTTCCGGAGAGACATAATCTTTACCCTGTAACCAGGCATGGGCACGACTGCAACGATCAAGTGCGATGGTAGCACGCGGGCTGGCACCGAAGTTGATCATTCTGGACAGTTTATCGCTGTAGGGTGTAGGATCACGAGAAGCCAGTACCAGTTGTACAATGTATTCTTCTACGCTATCCGCCATGTGCATCGCCAGAATTTCTTTCTGTGCAGCAAACACCTGTTCGTGGGTCAGTTGTACAGACAATGTGGTCTGCGGATCGAAGGATTCTTCTGCCTGTTTGCGCGCCAGTTTGAGAATATCTCTTTCAGCCTGCGCAGATGGGTAGCCAACCTGTATGTGCATCAGAAACCGATCAAGCTGGGCTTCCGGCAGCGGGTAAGTGCCTTCCTGTTCTATTGGGTTCTGGGTGGCCATAACCATAAATGGTCTTGGTAATGGGTAGGTTGTACGACCGACCGTAATCTGGTGTTCACCCATAGCCTCAAGCAGGGCCGACTGTACTTTGGCCGGAGCTCGATTAATTTCATCGGCCAGTACAAGGTTGTGAAACAATGGGCCAATCTGGAACTGGAATTCACCGGTTTCCGGGCGATAGATGTCCGTTCCAGTCAGATCACCAGGTAACAGGTCAGGGGTGAACTGCAGACGGTGAAAATCACCTGCGAGTATATTAGATAGTTCCTTGATGGCGGTGGTCTTGGCCAGGCCCGGTGCACCTTCTACCAGTAAATGACCATCTGCCAGCAAGGCAATCAGCAGCCGGTCAACCAGTATTTCCTGACCGATAATTTTTGTTTGCAGATGTTCACGGGCCTGTTGGAAGGCGGGATGGACTGATTTGAGTGTGCTGCTGTTTTCCTGGGCCTGGTTTTCCACGTCGTACTAGCTCCGATGCTATATTTTAAGCAAAGATGCTAACTATAAACGATTTATGGGTGGTGTCGCCAATGTTCATGTGGTTGTCATGGTGTTGGCATGACCGGGAAAGTAGCAGAGCAGGGGTGGTGTCCATGAAATTACCTTATTGTGGTAATTTAGTGATTTACCTGTCTTTCTGGGACCGGTAATCCATTATCACCGGGTTTGCGGGAAAGGATGCCGCTCCAGGTAAGGATTCTGAATAGCAGCAGCAGGATAATGAGAAATGTATAATAGAGGGGTTCCTGGCTGCCTGGTTTGGCAGACCACCAGACATGCAAGAGAGCCAGCAGGCTTGCCGCATAAATACTACGGTGTATTCTGAGCCAGTTTTTACCCAGCCGTTTCATCATGAATCTGGGAGATGTCAGGCCAAGTATGAGAAGAATAATGTATACCAGAAAACCGGCGACAAGATACGGTTTTTCGGCAGTTTCTTCGATAATCCAGCTAAACATCCAGCTAATATCAAAATGCAACCAGGTCAGGCAATGCAGCGTGGCATAAAACAGGGCATACAGACCAAGCATACGCCGCAGGCGAATAATCCAGTTCCAGTCACTGATACGTTTACCATATCTGGCTGCCAGTTTCTGGCAGATAAAGGCCATGAAACGCCTGACAGGCGTCACCGTCAGGCTGATAATCAGAAAAATCAGTGCCCACTGCCCGGTTTCCTGTTGCAGCGCCTGTAGGGGGTTAATGCCGAGACGGTCTGTTTGATAGCGAAACAGAATATTGGCAAAGGGAATCAGAGCAGCCAGAAAGAGGCACCACCAGACCCGTCTATATCGGGTTTTTAGCCATAGAGAAAGCGGTTGTCTCATTTCAAAAATACTTTTTCAGATCCATACCGCGATAGAGATGGGCAACCTGATCTGCATAGCCATTGAAGGCTAGCGTGGGTTTTTTGCGTAATTCTCCAATCCTGTTTTCCCGTCGTTGACTCCAGCGAGGATGAGGAACAGATGGATTGACATTGGCATAGAAGCCGTATTCACCGGGGATGCTTTTGTTCCAGCTTGTTTGCGGTTGCTGTGGCAGTAACTGGATATGGGTAATTGCCTTGGGGCTTTTGAAACCATATTTCCATGGCACAACGATTCTTGCAGGCGCGCCATTCTGTTTCGGTAATTCATCGTCATACATACCGGTTGCCAGCAGTGTGAGTGGGTGCAAGGCTTCATCCATGCGTAGGCCTTCCTGGTATGGCCAGTCCAGACTATCACGTCTTTGGCCAATCATTTCACTGCTGCGTTGCAAACTGGTAAAGGCAACGTATTTTGCTGAGGACAGTGGTGTTACCAGTGAAAGTATCTTGCACAGGGGAATGCCGTTCCAGGGGATGACCATCGACCAGCCTTCAACACAGCGCAGGCGATAAATACGATTTTCTATGCTGAAGCGTTTGACAAGATCATCCATATCAATGGTTACAGGTTTTTCAACTTCGCCATGGATAGTCAGCGTCCAGGGAGATATTGTTAGCTCCTGTGCGAGAATACGCACCGCTTCTTTGTTGGTCGAAAATTCGTAGTAATTGTTGTATGAGGTAATTTGTCGCCGTGTATTAGGTTTGTCTTTGAGAAGTTGGCCAGGATTAATTACATCACAGGCTGCCAGGCCTGGGCGGTTGAGCAGGGTGCCAGCAATACCCAGCCCCAGTCGTTGAATAAATTGACGGCGGTTCTGGTAAAGCCTTTTATCCGTCGTGTGTTGTTCAGTCAGTTGTTGTGTTTTTCGAATGATCATAGGATGAATTGCCCTCTATCACATAGAGGGCAATGCTTATAGGTCAGTGATGAGGGATTTCAGGTAAAGCCACTGTCTGATATGGTGAAGTCAAGGCTTGCATGAAAGCGATCAGATTCAATTTTTCCTGAAGGCTCAGTTTTATGGCCTGCATGTTCGGTGATAAATTGGTTTTTACCTTGCCGCCTTTTAAATAATGTTCTACAACATCTTCCAATGTGTTGGCCGAACCATCATGGAAATAGGGTGCAGTGCGTGCAATGTCACGTAAAGTCGGGGTTTTGAATGCTCCCTTCATTAAACGCAGTGGACGTTCGCTATAACGTCCCATATCAGGTTCTTTTTTACCCCAGGATGCCAGCCCAAGATTATGAAAACCATCATCTGTAAAGTTGGGTGCGGAATGACAGGTTTCGCAATTACCCTTACCCACAAAAACCTTGAAACCATTGATTTCATTTTTTGTCAGGGCTTGCTTATTACCTTTGATCCAGGCATCAAAGCGGGAATTATTACTGATGATTGTGCGCTCGTAGGATGCAATGGCTTTCGATACCGTATCAGCATCAATTGCCTTGCCTGGGTAAGCTTTTTTGAAATCTTTTATATAGCCATTATTCTGGTTCAGCCAGCGAAACAGTTTCGCGGTATCCATATTCATTTCAACAGTGGCTTCCATCGGGCCCATGGCCTGGTCTTCCAGTGATTTCTTGCGACCGTCCCACATCTGGATTGAGTTGTAGGCGGTATTGATGATCGTTGGCGAAGCTCGACCCAGTACCTTGCTTTTTACACCTTTTGCAGTAGGCAGACCATCTGACCAGCCGAGTAAAGGGTTATGGCATGTCGCGCAGGACATATTGCCATCACCGGATAAACGCGGGTCGAAAAACAGTTTTTTGCCAAGCTCAACGCGTTCCGGTGTGGGTGCGTTGTCTGCCGGGTGTGGCGGAGTATTGGGGAGAATCCATTGTTGCAGACTCGCATGCCCAGCTTTGAATACATAGTCTGCCTCATTTGCCTGTATGCTGTGGGCGAATAAGGCAGCGCTTAAACTGATCATTAGAGTATATTTCATGATCCATGACTCCTTAGTTGGAAACACGTAGTGTTTTAATAAAAAGAATAACTGATTTGATTTCGTTTTCAGATAAATCACCACCGAATGGAGGCATTCTCGGGGATCGGCCCATTTTGCCACCGCCCTTGTGAATTATGTCACTCAGATAGTTATCGGGTGCGCCACTAAGAGTCAGATTAAAAGGCGGTGGGTTTTTGATTATTCTGCTCATTTTACCGTCACCCAGACCATATTTACCATGACACAGAGTGCAGCGACCCTGAAATATTGCTCGCCCGATTTTGATCGACGGTTCAAGTTTTTCGCCGGCTTTTTTCAAGTGTACCAGTGCGCTTTCAAGGTCTTGTCGCATGAATTCGACGAACTGGGCAACCGATTTTAATTGTGTTGCTGTCAGTTCATCTCCCCAGGGTGGCATTTCAATGCTGACTTCCGGTAAGCCTCCACCATAAGTGATTACCTGTTCCAGTGACTGTATGTCCTTAGCATGTTTGGGATCCATCAGATTAGTCGACGGATAATTCTTAAGTGATAAAGGCAATATTCCTTCACCCATGCCATCGCTACCATGACAAAGCGCGCAGCGGGACTGAAAGACTTCTGCACCATAACCCACGCAGGGTTTGGCTTCAGTACCGCAGGCATTCATTGATCCTCCGGCGAGGGACAGGTTACTGGTCAGGCTGACAGCAAGATAGAATATGATTGATACGAAGCGTTGAAGATGCATGATTGCTTACTCGACGATGATTTTCATTTGCATGTTTGGATGAATGGCACACTCAACTTCAATTGTTCCAGGCTCATCAAATTGCAATACTTTTGTCTCACCTTTGGCGTAGGAACCAAGATCAAAGGTCTTGATTGCAGAGAGGCTAAAAACATTGTGAAAAAATGGGTCGTGATTTGGAAAGCTGACAGAATCACCGGCCTTGATGGTCAGTTCAGATTTTGTGAATTGTTTGTTTTTCTGGCCGACTTCAAATTCAGCAGAATAAGACTGTTGTGAGAACAAAATGGCTGTCAGACCTAATACAAATTTCAGTTTCATTGAAATATTCCTCTTCGGTTAACGGTATGTTGAGATTGTTGATTATGTTTTGAATAAACTGACAATTTCGCTTAATTCATGAGAAGAATCTGCCAGGGATTCAGAGCGCTGAATCAGTGAGCTGGATTTTTCGCGGTTATTTCCAGAAATAGCCGATAACTGGTCTGCCGCTGTTGCAATACTTTCTACAGCAACGGCTTCACTGGCAACAATGTTCAATAATTCCTGCATGGAATGATTGATAGCCGCAATATGCTCACTGCTACTTTCAGTTTGTGCAGCGGCTGTTTCCAGCTCGCTGATATTGGTATTCGCATTTTCTGCAACAAGACGCATGGATGAAACGGTTTCATCGACGCTGCCACTGATATCACCAACGAGCGCGGTGATTTCATCCACGGCACTGCTGGTGTGTCCAGCCAGTGTACGTACTTCGTCAGCCACAACGGCAAAGCCGCGACCGTGCTCTCCTGCTCTGGCTGCTTCGATTGCAGCATTTAATGCAAGCAGATTGGTTTGTTCCGATATACCGCTGATTGTTCGGGTAATGGAGGTAATGCGTTCAGCAATATCGGACAGCTTGGAGCTTTTGTCTGCCGTGTTTTCCATTTCATTGCGAAACGCATCAAAATTAGAAACGATCTGTAGTATTTGTTGTGTTGAGGTTTTTGCGGTATTAGTGGCTTCCTGGGCACCATTGCTAGCTCCCTGAATTTTTTCAGAAAAACTTCTTGAAGATTCAAGCAGATGTTCTGTCTGCTGTCTGATTTGATTGACGCTGGTATCAATGTCGCCTGCAGCATGATTCATGGCATTGGCTTCGGTGCTGACGACAGTTGCAGTCTCACTGACGTGTGAATTTGAATCACTGATTTTTTCTACCGTTGTCCTGAATCGGTCTAGCGTGGTATCAATGGCATCCATGGTAATGCCAATTTCATCGGTACCAGAAGAGCTTGAATCTTTTATTACCTGCTGAGTCAGATCGCCTTTAGCAATACCCTGCATGATAATCTTGATTTGCTGGAGAGGCTTGCTCATCATGCGTGCTGCAGTCAGAGCAATAAATATACCTAAAATCAGACCTGAAATACTGAGTGCGCCCATGATCTTCAGGAAAATGATGGTATCGTTATGAATGATTTCCAGATCAGCATTCAGGGTGGCCTGACTGCGTTCAACAATGGATGCGATTGAAGCAGTAATACGGGAAAAATCATTGGTAATATTACTCGCCAGATTTAAAGCTTCAGCATCCTTATTGCTTCGGGCAGCACTGATAACCTGCATCTGTTTTGGACGCAATATCTGCATGGCGGCAATTAACTGACTCACTTCCTGATCACCTGAATACAGTGTTTCCAGGCTGGCAAGGTTTTCATCAACGCTGGCACCGGCTCGAATAGAAGCGATGGCTGCAGTACGAATCTGGGTCGAATCATCAGCGGCAATCAGCGCCTGTACAGCTCTGTCAATATTCAGGATGCTCTTTTCAGCGAGACTGGCAACGCCGAGTCGTTGAGAAGCTATTGAGATGGAGTCCTTAAGACGCTCATCCTGTTTTAATAGGACATATCCGCTGGTAGCGGTAAATATCAACATGCCAAGTAAAAATAACCCCGAGGTTGTGAGTATTTTTACTTTTAAACTGATGTTCGAAAGTAAGCGAATAAACAAATCCATGTGTCAGTCCCTTGGTCTGATATTTCAATATGGTGAGTTATCGGTCTTTCTGATAAAAGGTTTAATAAATGTGTGTGTTTTGAAATTATTCAACTATGTAAGATGTAGTTGGCCTTTTCTGGACATTAGGAAGAATTTCACGCAGACTAATATAGGTCAGGTGATTGTTACGGGTATGAAAATAATGACACATCAGACAAGCTATTGTTATTACTTGATTAACAGAAATATTAGCAATAGCTATAATTATAATTAGTAATTACAACTGTCTTTTCGATTAGAAATGCACGACACTATATCTCAAAGAAAGGCAATATTTTGTTTCATTTTGATACGTTAATTCGTAAGGGGTTGAACCATGACTAACACTATAAAAACTATTTTTGCTTTGATTACCTCAACAACCATTCTTGGTGGTTGTGCAGCCATTCCGGGTGGGCAGGTTGCTTCTGTAGATAATAACCAGAGGCATGTAGCTAGAATTCAAGGGCTGCAGCCTCAGATCAGTTATCCTTTGTATGCAATAGGTCTAAGCCAGGAGGCGCGTATCGTTGGAATTGATGGTCAGTTTAATCAATCGCAATTTAATACAGCTGTTTCAGCCGGAGAACACATGATTACTGTACAGACAAGCTGCCGTTTTCAAATGCAGGAAGTGCGCAATGAGGTTGTCATGAAGGTCAATCTTCAGTCAGGTCATCAATATCATATTCAACTTGATTCAGATGTATCCAAAGGTTGTGAGCCTGTATTAATACAGGCCGGATAATCAGAGTTCGGGCATAGTAAGAGCCATCGGCAGCCTGTTATACAGTGGCTGCCGATCCAGATTGTTTTCAACAACCTGCTAACAGGCTGTTGAAAAAGTCCCGCAAGCTCACTGGGTTTAGTAGAATACATTTTTCGATACATGAATCAGGTTAATCCTCCTATGCGCGGTGCAGACGTTTTCCAGGAACATCTT
>JAZGGH010000144.1:0-4525 GCA_036480335.1 Gammaproteobacteria bacterium
AGCTAACAAAATATGCAGCCAATGCATTTTTAGCGACTAAAATCAGCTTTATCAATGAAATCTCACAACTCTGTGAAAAAGTCGGCGCCGATGTACACGCAGTAGCAAAAGGGATGGGACTCGATGGCCGCATAGGCAAAAAGTTTTTACACGCAGGTCCAGGTTACGGTGGTTCCTGTTTCCCGAAAGACACACTGGCATTAATACGTATCGCCCAGGAGCACGGCGCACACAGCCGGATTGTTGAGGCGGTAGTCGAAGTTAACGCCGCACAGAAAGCGCGGATGGTTTCAAAAATCCGCGAAGCGCTGGGTGGCAGCGAGGCGGGCAAACA
This sequence comes from Gammaproteobacteria bacterium, assembly GCA_036480335.1. GTDB lineage: Bacteria > Pseudomonadota > Gammaproteobacteria > DSM-19610 > DSM-19610 > JAZGER01. The sequence continues at coordinate 335 of JAZGGH010000144.1, forward strand.
TATTGCTGTGCTAGGTCTTACCTTCAAACCGGAAACGGACGACATGCGTGATTCACCCTCACTGGCGATCCTCCCGGCACTGGTCGACAAGGGTGCAAAAATTACCGCCCACGACCCACAGGGTATCGAAGAAGCAAAGGAACAACTACCAGAAACGATTGAGTATGTCGAAGATATGTATGAAGTCGTCAAAGGTGCCGATGCGGTTGTACTAATGACCGAATGGAACCAGTACCGCGGACTGGATCTTGATCGAGTACGAAAAATGATGAGCGGAGATGTATTTGTTGATCTGCGTAATGTCTATGAAGCAGACCGGATGAAAACACACGGTTTCAAATACACCTGTATTGGCAGGTAAACCGGAATGCCAGTCAGGCAGGCGTTATTAATTGTGGCGCACGGCAGCCGCCGTACGTCCTCCAATGAAGAAGTACGGCGGCTGACAGAAAAAATGACAAGCGAAGCACAAGGTCATTTTGATGCCGTGCGGTGCGCTTTTCTTGAGTTGGCAGAGCCATCGATCCCGGACGGTTTACGGACACTGATTAAAGATGGTTTCAGTGACATTATTGTGGTGCCTTATTTCCTGTCGGCAGGCAGGCACGTAGCCGAAGATATTCCCGGTGAGGTCGCCATCATTACTGCTGATTATCCAGACGTAATGATTCGTATCGCACCTTATCTCGGAATGGCGCAAGGCGTGACCCGGCTGCTGCTTGATCAAGCAGCAAGAAACAGCTAGTGCAAATCTCCTGGAAATGTCCACTTACCCTAAGAATATGATGATATATAGTCTTAACTTATTGTAAAATAATATTATTACAGATATGCAATTAAATTGACAATTTGTAAGATTGTCGCTAGTATCACCTTATGTTCCCTCGGCTCGCCAGGAAAACACTCATAACGTTGGCTAAAGGCTATCCGGTAGTAGCCCTCACCGGTCCCCGCCAATCGGGCAAGACCACACTGGCGAAGTTTGCCTTTCCTGACATGGCATACGCCTCTCTCGAAGACCCTGACCAGCATGAGTTTGCCGAGGATGATCCCAGGGGATTTCTTGCACGTTTCCCAGATGGCGCTATTTTGGACGAAGTACAACGTTGCCCAGCGCTATTTTCCTGGCTACAGGGTGTCGTCGATGCTGATGGCCGAATGGGTCTGTTCATTCTGACCGGATCTCAACAATTTGGTCTGTTATCGGGCATTACCCAGTCATTAGCGGGTCGAGTTGGACGGCTTCAGTTACTGCCCTTTTCGTTATCTGAAATCACTACGGCCGGAGCAGTGCCAGGATCTCTGGATGAACTACTTTTTGCCGGGTTGTACCCCCCGGTCTATGACCGTCCCGTTGCGCCTGTACATTGGTATTCAGATTATGTGGCGACTTATATAGAGCGTGATGTCAGGCAGATGATCAATGTACAGGATCTGAGTACATTCCAGCGTTTTCTGCGGCTGTGTGCCGGGCGCCATGGTCAGTTGCTCAACCTCTCGGCACTTGCCAACGACTGTGGCATCAGTCACAACACAGCCAAAGCCTGGTTGTCTGTACTGGAGGCCAGTTACATCATCCATTTGTTGCAGCCCCATCATCGTAATTTCAGAAAGCGCATCGTAAAAACACCCAAACTGTACTTTCTTGACACCGGGTTGGCTGCCTGGTTATTGGGCATACAGAATGCAAATCAACTCACCACGCATTCCCTGCGGGGAGCACTGTTCGAAGGCTGGGTGATTCAGGAGTTGCTCAAAGCCCGGTTTAATCAGGCACTGGTTTCGAATCTTTTCTTCTGGCGTGACAATACCGGGAATGAAATCGATGTACTGTTGGAAAAGGGAGAGCGCCTTCAGCCCATAGAAATCAAATCGGGACAAACGCTAACCCGGGATTACCTGACAAGTCTGAAAAAATGGATCGAAATGGTCAAAAATGACACTGTAGGTATTGATACACCCTGCTTGTTATACGGTGGCACAGAAGCACAACAACGTTCGGGTATTGACGTTATCCCCTGGCGGGAAATTTCAGGCATCGCAGTGAAGAATGCCCCAGCCTGAAATTAACTTGAAATTCAACACTGAAATATGAACAAGCTTTCCTCTCAACCACAGGGAGAGAGGATGTAAAAAACTTTTCTTCAATCAGGTTGCGAATTACTCAATAAACTAAACAAAAGCACCCCCTGAGCAGTCATATGAAAAGTAGACACAGGTTTTTTAATTCGAAACAGCGTGTCATAGCCAAATGATCGTCCACCACCCACAGCAAACAGCGGTTCAAACGGACTCCACCCGCCATCTTCCTGTTGAGCATCGATTAAATTCTGTATCCATGCTGGTTTAACACGATCCTTTGCGCCAGTATCCACCAACATTAAAACCCGTTGCATAGTTACATCCACAACCCGTGGATCATAGTAAAGCTGATTAGTGATTCGTTCTTGCAGAACGCCAACAGTCTCGGCCAGGTTTTCTTCATCGCCACATTGACTGTTTTGCATCATTTGAATACCCATAAGCTGGTGAGTTACACAGGCTGGCCGTAGAGGATGGCTATCACAAAAATCTGGGTTATTCTGTTCAGCGATGAGTGCAACCTCACCAAGATCCTTGTCACACAGCAGTGCATAAATAAAATGCTGGTTGTAATAAGGATATGAAGCAATATCTTCATAGCGAATTGGAACCCAACTCTTTGGATAAAAAAGCAGCTTCCAGATATTATTCGGATTGTTTTTTAGATGGCGTTGTTTGTATTCAGAAAAAATATTAATTAGCCGCTGATCTTTGGATATTTCACCCGCACGTTGAATCATCCGCCACAAGATTGAGTTATTCTCAGACAGGACTTTTTCACGGTTAGCTTCCAGCCAAAGGATGCTGTTCTCCAGGGTAGACTGTAATTTATCTGCTGACGCAGGCGCTACTGTCCGGTTGTTCTGAAATACCATGTAGCCATAGGCCGCAATGGCCAGAATGAGCAACAAACCGATTCCCTTGAGTGCGATGCGCATGTATCCAGTCCTGTGTGGTTTTTGAAAGGGCTATAGAACATAACGTCTGCCAGGCACTTGAGCAAGATTATCCTCTTGACTGGCTTGTCCCCCTTTACCAGAACCCCAATCCCACCTAAACTGCCAAACACCGTCATTATTCAGTAAATATCAATCTGTTATTGTAAAAATCCGGCGATCTGCCGTTTATAGGCTATGCATAAAAACTTACCCAGCCTTCAGGGCATTCAAGCCGGAGAATAGAGAGCCATGGATTATTTTGTAAAGCCGCACGGTGGAAAACTGGTCAACTTGCTGGTTGACCCGGATCAGGCTGAATCACTCAAAACCGAATCTCAGCAATTTCCCTCCCTGACGCTTAGTAAACGCCAGCTGTGTGACCTTGAGCTTTTGATGAACGGAGCATTTTCACCACTGACGGGCTTCCTGAATCAGGCTGATTACACATCGGTCATTGAGCATATGACGCTGGCAAACGGAACCATCTGGCCCATACCCAATGTGCTTGATGTGCCGCAGGCGTTTGCAGAAAAGTTGAAGCCCGGACAAAAGATTGCACTGCGTGATACGGAGGGCTTTATGCCTGCCGTACTTACCGTCGAGGATATCTGGCAGCCGGACAAAGAAGTTGAAGCCGAAAAAGTCTATAACACAACGTCATTATTCCACCCGGGTGTACGATACCTGATGGAATCTGTCCATCCTGTGTATATTAGCGGCAAGATTGAAGGTATCGAACAACCGGCACATTTTGATTTTGAAAGTCTATGGGATAGCCCGGCAGAAATGCGTGCTCTATTCAAGAAAATGGGCTGGCGCCGGGTAGTTGCTTTCCAGACTTCCAAGCCTATGCACCGCTTGCAACGCGAGATAACCTTACAAGCTGCAAAGGATATTCAGGGTCATATCCTGCTACACCCGACTGTCGGTATGACCAAGCCTGGCGATCTTCAGTATTACGCCCGGGTTCACTGTTACCAGGCCATCCGCCAACACTTTCCACACAAGCTTGCCATGTTGTCATTGATACCATTAGCAATGCGCATGGCCGGTCCCAGAGAAGCCCTCTGGCACACCCTTGTCAGCAAAAACTACGGCTGCTCACACCAGATCATAGGCCCCAAACACGCCTACCCGCCAGTGTTCAATAAATCACTACATGCCCAATCCC
>JAZGGH010000145.1:0-2941 GCA_036480335.1 Gammaproteobacteria bacterium
CGACTACCTGGGCGTATCATTCGGTGCAACACCAGCGCTACTACGCTTCTGGCAACGCGCCGGATTCCACGCAGCCAGACTCGGCATCAAACGCGGAAAAGCCAGCGGCGAACACTCCATAACAATGGTCAACGGCAAAAGCACTGCTGGAGAAACGCTCGCCGAACAACTGCAACAACAATTTACCGTGCAGTTTCTACACCAGATAACAGACAGCTTCAAAATGCTTGATACCGAACTGCTCGCGCTACTGCTAGCAGATATGAACACCGAAACTGCAAACAAACTCACCCCGCTAGACCAGCAGGACATCAAACTGTTTGCCAACGCAAAGCGCGCCTATGCAACGGTATCTGGTTCATTAAATCGCCTCACACTCCAGGCATTCAGCCAACTGCCAGTAAACGAAATACTCACGGCAAAAGAACAGGCAATATTACTGGCCTGTGTGGTGCAGCAACGTGATCAGGATGAAGTAGTGGCGATGGCTGGGTTAAGCGGGCGGGGTGAGTTGATTGAGAGGTTGAGGGGGGGTGTTGGAAACTCTGTAATTTGCTTGATTAGCGCTGATTTTTTAGGCAGAGTATAATCTGCCAGACAAAGGATAAAATATGCCCTGAATTCAGGGTTTACAATAACCTGCCAAAGAGTATGAGATGCCGACTATGAACACAAAAACCAGTATCCTGCTCCAGCTGGGGTCTGTAGAGAATCGTCAGGACTGGCCTGATTATATTCAATACGGATTTACCGCGAAAGATGTACCTGAACTGCTGACAATAGTGACTGATGAGCTACTGAATAATTTGCCCGCTGATGATGATGCCGTGTGGGCGTCTTTGCATGCCTGGCGTACGCTGGGGCAATTGCGAAGCCCGCAGGCAATACAACCCCTGATAAATTCATTCGACAGCATTTACGAAGATGACTGGGCTCTGGACGAGATACCCCGGGTAATGGGCATGCTCGGAGAACCCGCCATCAAACCGCTGGCAATTTATATGAATGAAAGCGGGCATGATGAATTTGCCCGAGTGATGGCGGCTGATGGTCTGGCAGAAGTTGCCAAACAGCACACACAACATCGAGATCAGGTGGTTATAATATTCCAGAAATACATAAAATCGCCATCAATCGTAGATGGAACCTTTAACGGCCTACTCGTGTGTCAGTTACTTGATCTTAACGCGGTGGAGCTGATTGATGACATTCGTCAATTGTATAACAAGGGGTGTGTCGATATCAGTTGCGCAGGCGATATAGAAGAAGTGGAAATCTTGCTTGGTCTTCGCAGTAAACGGGAAACACCCAAACCTGATTACAACAAGTTGCATAGCTTACTCCCCCCTCAGCCAGAATCAATGAACGATTATTTTCAATTGATAGAACACTACTTTCAGCAATATGGTCATGACGAATCCATACTTGACGTTTCAGAACTGGACGGCTATTTTTCAGCACTGGCCTGCTCACCCGATATAATTATACCCTCCAAATGGGTGCCATTCCTCTGGGGCGGTGAATTCCAGTCACCCGAATGGCAAAGCATCGAAGAGGCAACACAATTCACTGAAGCGATTATGGCACTCTATAACAACGTAATGCAGAGTTTCCAGGATAACGAGTACGAACCCTTATTTTTATACAACAGGGTTGAAGAAAAAGAATATACCGTCGTTGATGAATGGTGTAATGGTTTCCTGCGGGGGCTGCGTCTCTGGGGGCACATGGATCCAGATGATATGCAAGTACTGGAAAAAAGCCTGTATCCCATCAGACTGTTTGCTACAGAAGAAGGCTTCGACGCACTGAAAAGCATGAACCACGCCGAAATTGTCAGGCAACAGAATACCATTGAACCGCTAATACAACAGCTGCACAAACATTTTTTCAAATTACGTGGGAAGGATAAAAATACATTTGTTCGTGAAACGCCCAAAGTGGGGCGTAATGATCCCTGCCCCTGTGGGAGTGGTAAAAAGTTTAAGCGGTGTTGTTTGCATTAGGGGAAGGATTGTTACGAAGAGAGTGCTGCTTACTTGAGGCAAGTGATCATTTGCATGGAAATCAGGGTTATGTGAGTTAAATTAGAGATATATGATTCGAGGAATGCAGGGAGTCTTTCCATAGACTCTTTGTGCGAAATATTTGAACGTATTGGCGCCTCACATATTTATTATAAGGTGCTGTTGAAAAAGTCCCGCAAGCTGACTGGATTTAGTAGAATACATTTTTCGATACATGAATGAGGTTAATCCTCCTATGCGTGGTGCAGACGTTTTTCAGGAACATCTTTTTTCAACAGTTCATCTGGACACATTTGTGCCAGAGGACCACCCTTTACGGGTAGGGTAATAAGGGAACTGTTTGATGTCGCCATGAAGTGTATCAACGGATTGCTTGATGGTGCTTATTCAACGTATGGCCGTGAATCCATTCCTCCGGAACGTCTGTTGCGTACCCAGTTACTACAAGTTCTCTATCGATTCGAAGTGAGCGTCAACTGATGGAGAGCGGGATGTCGCCATTGACCTGCTAGCGGATCTGCCAGGTGCGCATCGCAAAACAGTGGGTGCAGATAAAAACTATGATTCCCAGGCCTTCGTGGCTTCCTGTTGAAAGATGAGCATCACACCGCATGTTGCGCGTAACGATAAACGCAGGGGAGGTTCAGCGATTGATGGCCGTACCAGCCAGCATGATCGTTCGCAAGCGTGTTGAGGAACCGTTTGGGCCGTTTTATCGAACGCATGATCCGTATATTTGCAGAAGACGATCAAATGATCACCCTGACTGAAGGTGAAACCCTGCCGAATTTACAAATAAAACCACACCCACGGCAAGCCAACGAAACGGCAATTAGCGGGCAAAACACAGCCATTGATGCCATCGTCCACGTCGTCAATGGGCAGCGGCGACGACCTGTTGTATTAACTGCAGA
>JAZGGH010000146.1:0-4012 GCA_036480335.1 Gammaproteobacteria bacterium
CTCGTTTTCGTGGTGTGGAAACTGTAAATCCATACCTCCGCCATGAATATCAAAATGCGCCCCCAGGCGGTCAGTAGACATAGCAGAGCATTCGATATGCCAACCTGGACGGCCATCACCCCAGGGCGAAGGCCAGCTGGGTTCTTTAGGTTTTGCCGATTTCCATAACACAAAATCGAGTGGATCCTGCTTCGAAGCATCCACTTCGACACGCGCACCCGACCGCAAGTCTTCAAGTTGTTTACCGGATAGTTTTCCATAGCCTTCAAAACGGCTCACCGAATAATAGACATCACCATTTACTCCCTGATAGGCAAAATCTTTTTCGATCAGTTCTTCAATCATGTGAATAATCTGTGGCATGGAATCAGTGGCCCGCGGTTCAAAATCTGGCGATACTACCGCCAGCGCATCAGAATCGTCGTGCATCGCTTGAATAAACCGCTCTGTGAGTGCTTGAATTGATTCTCCATTCTCGATTGCCCGGGCAATGATCTTGTCATCAATATCTGTGATATTACGCACATAGGTCACGTCGTAACCCAACTGTCTCAAATGGCGGACAATAATATCGAACACCACCAGTACACGCGCATGCCCCAAATGACAGTAGTCATAGACGGTCATTCCGCAGACATACAGATTGACCTTGCCTTCTGTTATTGGTTTAAACGTCTCTTTTGAGCGGCTCTGGGTGTTATAAAGTGTTAACAAGGTAATGAATCCTCAATAAATTATTGTTCAAACGGCATCAGTAAAGTCTCCCGGCCTACCCGGAACAGCGCCGCATAATAACAAATGTTTGTTGTCTGTACGGAAATCATTATGATACGCAGCCAGTAATTCAAACTGAGGAATACCGTTCCCATGAAGCAAATCACTGCCCTGTTACTCAGCTTTTTATACCTGATCGTCCCGTTTTCTGTAATTGCTGACGAGCAGGCAACCAAAGGAGACAAAACTGTGACTGTCCGCATGCAAACCAACAAAGGTGAAATTGTCCTTGAGCTTTACGCTGACAAGGCACCTGAAACGGTCGAAAATTTTATTGGCTACGCAAAGTCCGGTTTTTATGACGGTACAATTTTTCACCGCGTCATTCCAGGCTTCATGGTTCAGGGCGGTGGATTTGAACCGGGCATGAAAGAAAAAGAAACCAGGGCCACTATTAAAAATGAAGCGGACAATGGCCTGACTAACAACCTCGGCACCATTGCTATGGCCCGGACACCGGATCCACACTCTGCAAGTTCGCAGTTTTTTATCAATGGGAAAGATAATGACTTTCTCAACTACAAGTCACAAACCGCCCAAGGCTGGGGCTACTGTGTGTTTGGCAAAGTGACTGAAGGCATCGAAGTCATTCAAAGCATCGAAAAAGTGAGCACAGGCGAAAGTGGTGGGCACGGTGATGTGCCTGTTGAAGATGTTGTGATTGAAAAAGTCAGCATTGAAGACTAACTGATTCTGGCGGGCCAGCAACTGGTCCGCTATTTTAATTACTGTGCCTACCCTATTCGTTTCAGACCTTCATCTCGATCCCCTTTACCCGGACACCATTCAGAGTTTCCTTAAATTACTTGAAACAACAGTAGTAAAGACAGATGCCCTGTACATACTTGGTGATCTGTTTGAAATCTGGATTGGTGATGACTATATAGATCCAGCTTACCAGTCCGTCATCAATAGTCTTCTAGACTTCACTCATCAAGGCACACCGGTTTTTCTACTGCATGGCAACCGGGATTTTCTACTGGGTGATAATTTTATGCAGCAAACGGGCTGCACATTATTGCCCGATCCAGTACTGATAGATCTTTATGGCCAACCCACACTGCTTATGCATGGCGATTTATTATGTACGGATGATGCTGAATATCAGGCATTCCGGCACACTGTTAGAGATCCGGAATGGCAATCAACCGTTCTTAAAAAAACCATTGAGGAACGACTCGCTATGGCTAAAGATGCACGCTCGCTGAGCAGTGAACTGACCAGAGACAAACCTGAAGCAATTATGGATGTTAATCAGAAGGCTGTCCGGCAAGCATTTGAAGAACATGATACTCGCCTGTTAATACACGGACATACACACCGGCCCGGGTTTCATGAGTTAACCATTGAAAATAAATTGGTTCGTCGAATCGTATTAGGTGATTGGCATAAACGAGGGAATTATTTAATCGCCACTCCGGATGACATTAAAGTCGAATACTGCTAGCTCAATAAGTTCTGATTCATTCTGGATGCCTGCATTCTATGGGTGTCAGCCGCAGGGATGCGGCTGCCAAGCTTACAAGGACGTATTTACAAGGTGAATTGCGGAGCAAGAGAGGGTGCCCTGGGGTGCAGCGGCCTATAGAATGCAGGCATCCAGAATGAATCAGAGCCTTCCTAAAGTATTATATATTTCTAAAGCAGTAGTTAATTTAACTAAGGACTGTACTGGCGGAATCCAGCAGGTAAATCAAACAGACTGTCATCAATTGGCATAAATTTAAAATCCACCAATTGCCGACTCTTTCCATTAGGCTCCCACTCCCTGACTGGTAAACCGTGTTGTAAATGCAGCGCTGGTGCATACAGATACTGAATCATGAAACAATCACTACGCATTTCCTCTGGCGTACTCTCCAGCGTTCGTGATTGCCGCACCGCTAAAACTTGTTTAAATTCCAGCATAGCCTGCCGTACCTCATCATGCAGACCAGGCGCAACCATTGCGCTATAGCAAATCTGCTTTGCAGAAGACACCTGTATTTCATAGACAGCTTTTCCATCAATCTTCGGAGCTGTTGAATCAACTTTTTTTGACTCTTTAATTGCAAATAATTCGGGCGCTACCGGTAACCGGCCATTCCCATCTATGAGCATAATAGACTGGCTATCAGGAACAACATTGAAAATCTTTTTTTGTTTCCGATCCAGCAAAACGAAACCTTGTTTTGAATCACCATTATCAGATCGCATAAAACGTTCAGTCACAATATAGCGTACAGCTTCCGGTTCCGTGCCTGTTTCCTGTTCGGTATACCAGACAACCGTTGCCTTAGCTGCTAAACAATTTATCGGGACAACAAGCAAACTAATTATATAAATAATATTTTTCATTGGTTTTTCGACATTTGCTCGAGCACCTGCATTTCCGCGTCATTAAAACCGGCCTGCATGCGAGCCGGATAGTGGAAAGGTCCTTTCACAAAACCTTTCATATACTGCTGCAAAAGATTACGAAAGGTTATTAGTGGTTCAACCTTTCGTTGTTCACAACAATAATGGAACCAGCGGCTACCAATTTCGACATGACCAATCTCGTCACGCAAAATAACTTCCAGAATCGCAACACTGGCCTGGTCGCCTGCTGATTTTAGCCGCTCCATCATACCGGGTGTTACATCCAGACCCCGCGCTTCCAGCACACGCGGCACTAACGCCATACGTACTAAAACATCATGCGCCGTATCCTGTGCCATTTCCCATAATCCATCGTGCGCTTCAAAATCACCATAGCTGTAACCCATCCCAATAAGACGTTCACTCAGTAACTGAAAATGCAAGGCTTCTTCACCAGCAACTTTTACCCAATCAGAATAGTAGTTTTCCGGCATGCCCCTAAACCGGTATACAGCATCCCAGGCCAAATTGATCGCATTGAATTCAATATGTGCAATTGCATGAATCAGAGCAGCTCTCCCCGCTTCTGTCCCCGGCTTTCGCCTGGCCAGGTTTCGTGGCAACACGAGTACAGGTTTATTAGGGCGACCGGGTTCTGAGATGGGCAAAGGTAATTGATCATCGTAAAGTGATAACTCACCTTGTTGCCACAAATTTACACAATGGCTGGATAATTTGAGTTTCTCATTGGGATGAGCACATTCAATACAAGCACGTGCTGCTGCGTAAAGACTTGAAAAATTTTCCTGAGTACGGGTCATTGTTTAATAATGAGTGCTTTTTTAATTAAATATTGATGGAATATTTTAGCCAGTAAATAAATAGAAAACCAATTCAA
>JAZGGH010000147.1:0-2374 GCA_036480335.1 Gammaproteobacteria bacterium
GTTCTTACTACCGTTATCTTAAACTCATGTATCTGAATGAGCGCCGCGACTAAAGAATGAGAATCCTGATCGTCAAAACCTCATCGCTGGGTGATGTTGTTCACATGCTACCGGCGATAACAGATGCTGCTCGAATGATTCCAGATCTCACAGTTGACTGGGTGGTTGAAGAAAGTTTTCAGGCCGTTCCAAACTGGCATCCTGTCGTCGATAAAGTCATCCCTGTTGCCATTCGTCGTTGGCGAAAAAATTTCTTTTCATCGCAGATCCGACGTGAGATCAAATCAACAAAACAGATCATTCGTTCAACAGAATATGATGCAATCATCGATTCCCAGGGTCTGTTCAAAAGCTCAGTGATCACACATTGGGCCAAAGGTAGACGTTATGGGTACAACATTCAAAGTGCACGTGAGCCTCTATCATGCTGGGCGTATGATCAGCGAATTGCCGTTTCCAGAGATCTGCACGCAATCGAAAGGAACCGACAGATCACTGCCAGTACCTTGGGTTATTCCTGTGAAGAATTATCGCTGGATTATGGCCTGTCTGATCTGTTTAATGATTCATCTGACATTCCAGATACGACTCTCAAGCTACCTGAAAATTATGTCGTTGGTTTACATGGCACCAGCCGACCTGATAAGGAATGGCCGGAAGAAAACTGGCTGAATTTAGCGGAACACCTTGATAGTCAGGCGACACCTCTCGTATTACCCTGGGGAAATCAACGGGAACATGATCGGGCCAGACGAATTGCTGAAAATACTGAAGCAATCATTTTACCGAAACTCGATCTGGATAACCTGGCCAAAATCATTCAAGGGGCAAAAGCAGTGGTTGGAATGGATACTGGTTTGATGCATATAGCAGCGGCATTGGATAAAACAGGTGCGGCTATTTATCCTGTAACCAAAACAAAATTAACCGGGGTTATTTCAGGCGGTGATTCTCAGGCTATTGTTAATCTCGAGGGATTGGTGCCATCTGAGATTATCATCAAACGCTTAATGCCTGTGTTAACTAATTCTGGCGCTGAAAATACATAAACACTTATCTGGATCCTTTAAATGAATCAAAGGATCCAGATAGTCATAAATCAAGAATCAAGCAACTCTTTTTCGTCTGAAACCAAGAATACCTAAAGCTGGCCCAAGCAGAAATAGTGCTGCTGGTGCAGGTACGGCAGCCGCCTCTACAGTAGAGATAGCAAATCCTGCAATCAGGTCATGACCCGCTGTTGTTGGATGAACAGAATCCGCAAACAGGAAGTCTTGTGGTGCAGATGGTGAAGCAAAAAATGGTGATGTACAGGTCAATGAAGATGACGTGTTACATGCCGTACCCGTAACATTCGCTAAGCCAAAAGCAGATGGATCAGCCAGAGCATCAGTGAACAATGTTGCAAGATCAAGCAGGATTATATTTGCCGTACTTGCACTAATAAACCCTGCAAGACTTGCATTATAAGCTGCAGTCAAACCTGATAATAAACCACCTGTCTGAGCAACAGTAGGTGCCAGAGCACCAGTGGCAGCGGCACCGAGCGCGGCTTCGGCAGCAGCAATTGCTGTCGCCTGGACAATAGCTTGATCGGCTGGTGAGTTTGCCGGTGTTCGTAACAAGAACGTCGCTGTGGCCAGAGCAGTATCTATATCTGTACTCGATGCACCAACTGCACTACCAACAACACTGATTGCTTGAAGGATAGACGTCGGTGTTGTACCAATATCGGGTAAATTAGGAACAAGGATAGTTCCAGCACCAGCATCGCCCAGTGTTTGTGCCAATCCCGCCAAACTCATTGCGCTGGCAACCAGGTTATCAATGGCTGATGGTACCGGTAAACCGCCACCTACCTGAAATACATTAAAGAAAATATCATTAGCACCACCCCAGAGTGTATAAAGACTGCCAGGGTCAGCAACACCTGCAACACTTGCCAGGTAGTTGTTAATTTGAGTCGAGATTGGTAAAGCATTTTGGGGGGAAGCAGTTTGGCCTATACCGAAAGGGCTCGTAACCTGTGCTCCACCCTGAGCATAGTTGTTACCTGTCGCCGATGTATTTGCCGGGTTATTCGGGTTATTTGATACAACACTGAGGCCATAAAATGCCCCGAGCGTTTCTGTCCAGACTGGACCAGGATTGGTTGTGAATCTACCACCAGCAGCAGCATCCGCATTGCCTATGTAAGCACCACTATCACTAAGGCTATCTCCAAAAATGAAGATATCATCGAAGGACGCAGCCGAAGCCTGATGAGAAAAAATTAGTACCGTAAAACAAACTAATATCCATTTATTAAGAATTTTCATATGACTACTTCCTCGTCAATTTTATTTTTATTTAACTCCCCCGCTAGCAATAATCT
>JAZGGH010000148.1:0-5818 GCA_036480335.1 Gammaproteobacteria bacterium
CCTTTTGAATGCCAATATTGAATGGCCATTTTCATTGCTACTTCAACCGATACCGAACCCGAATCAGAAAAGAAAACGGATTGCAAAGGTTCAGGTGTTATGTCGACCAGTCTGCTCGCTAATTCAACAGCTGGTTGATGTGTTAAACCACCAAACATGACATGTGACATGTTGTTTATTTGATCTGTCAGGGCTTGATTCATTGTGGGATGGTTATAGCCATGAATAGCAGACCACCAGGATGACATACCATCGATCAATTCCCTGTCGTCCATTAATTTCAGCCGGACGCCGTTTGCAGATGCCACTGGGTAAACAGGTCGATCAGAACCCATGGCACTGTAAGGGTGCCAAACGTGGGATTGATCAAGTTGTTTAAGGCGTTCAATATCCATTTAATTAATTTCCACCAGTTGTGAAATTGACGTGAACAGTAACCACGATTTCACTGTTTTTTTTGGCCATAATCTTTCGACACCTTCACGGTAGAGTTTGAGTTGAGTCCGGTAATGATTGGCTAGCTCGGGTACCTGGCTTTTATTGTCAATCTGATGGGATTTGTAATCGATGATGTGCACGGTATGTTCATCCAGTATCAGTCGGTCGATAAAGCCAGAGACAATGTGGCCATTTCGAAGGTATTCAATGGGTGCTTCATTCCAGGTGGTAGATTGTTCATCAGGATAGAAAACCCAGTGTAGGTCCTTGTTTTGCAGGAGTTGGTTGACTGTTTTTGACACGGATTCAGTGATCAATTTGGGCAGGTTTAGCTCACGCGCAACTCTTGCCGACAGTGCCTGACTATCGGGTTGAAGACTTTCTATCTGTAGTTGCAGTAATCGGTGTACTGCCTGGCCAAAGAGTTGCCCATTGCCGGTGCCGGTAAACTTCATTGCTGGATCCTGCCGACTGGGAGCTATTTCATGTGTTGTATGCGCAATGGTTACTGGCTGTGAAAGCGCTGGGTCAATCGTTATAGCGTCATTTTTTTTGAGGGGTTGTTGTATTGTTAACGCTGGTGGGTTGCCATGTTGTAAATAAATAACAGGATCTTCTTCGTTATCGGGATTCCCAAGGGTCGCTGAGATTTTTTCATGCCACCCTGATGCACCCCCATTTTTAGATGAGCTACCAGAAATAAAGAGCATTTGTTTTGCTCTTGTTAATGCAACGTAGAGCAGGTTGGCAGAGTCCTTCTCTTTGAGTGCCTGTTCTTTTTCAAGGTATCGTGCGCTCCATGAATCGGACCGTTCTCCGCTTGGCATCAGTGCTAACATATTAGGTCTAGTTTCAGTTGCAGGCCAGTCAATTAGTGTTGACCAGGCGCTTTGATTCTTGTCAACCGTTGCGCAATCGGCCAGAAATACCACGGGCGCCTCGAGTCCTTTTGCTGAGTGAATAGTCATGATGCGAACGCGTTGGCCTGTTCTGGACTCTGGGGGCGATTCATTCGGCGCATCTTCAGTGTGTTGTTTCAGTTTCTTTAGGCGGTTTAAGAAATGTGGGAGCGAAGGGTATCGCCCTGAGTCAATCGACAAAGCAAGTTCGATAAAGCTGGTCAGGTTGGTGTTAATGCGTGGGCGTAACGGTTCAGGAAATGCATTTAAGTAGCGAGCAACCAGATGAGTGTCATGATAAATTATATCCAGTAAATCATGTATTGGAATGTGGCCGACAAGCCCTCGCCATTTACTAAGTAAGTGATGCGCACGTGACAGAGGGTGAAATTCATCTAGTTTATTGGCTAGCGTTTCAAGCTGGTCAATCCAGGGGCCACTAGATGACTGGGCAAGCAAAACGAGATCATCGTCGCTAGCGGAAAAAATGGGCGATTTAAGTGCCTGCGCCAATGCGAGATTATTGTGTGGTGTCATTAACAAATTGAGCAGGCTTTCGAGGTCACGGACCTCCAGACTATTTAATAATGTGCCGCGATCCATGCCCAGGTAAGGGATCTTTCTTTGACGAAGCGCGTGTTCATAGTCTGCAAGGTGTGTTCGGGAACGCAATAAAATAATAATGTCATTATAATCGATACGCTTATTTTGTTCATCACTGCCGAGGATGATTTCTTCGCTGATAAGTGATGCGATCTTATCTGCAATGCGATTTGCTTCAAACGCATAAGTATTATATGTATTGATGGTTCTGGGCGTTTCGAGTGGGTTTCGAAATCCGCTAGTAATATTTTCGGATGTACTTATGTCGTCCGGGTTTACAGTGGCGCCTTCAACCGGCCAGACTTCAACCTGTCCCCAAAGACTGTCGAGATTCGTTTTGTGTGATGTGAAACTCTCCAGATTTTCAGAGAGTTCGTTATTTGAAAAAATATGATTAACTGCCCCCATAATCGCAGGGGATGAACGCCAGGAGGCATCCATACAACAGGACTGTGTGTTCATGTGTTGCATCATGTGATCAGACGCAATTTTTAACAGGGCCGGGTTGCCTCGCCGGAATCGATAAATCGACTGCTTCGCATCACCGACAAGAAACAGACTTCGAGATTCATCCGTTGCAATTTCGTTAATTAATGGCTGCAGTAATTGCCATTGCGTCGGGTTGGTATCCTGGAATTCATCAATCAGCAAATGATCGATATTTTGATCCAGTTTATAATGTACCCATTGCGCCTGCTCGGAATGGTTTAGTAGTTGGTGAGCTTTCCATTCCAGATCGGTGAAATCAACAAGCCGACGGTTACGTTTAATCGACTGAAAATAGTCGAGTAAAGCGGCTCCACAATAGTACCAGTCTACGCTAGCCTGAAAGTTTTCAGATTTTTTCAATTCATCATTGTAGGTAATGAGTTGTTGACTTATGTCCTGATGCAGGTCGAGAAATTCCGTTGTTGAGTCGCTAAGCTTTTTTTCCAGTGCTGCCGAGTGCTTTCTGACGCGAGGCTTTCCATCCCTGGTTAAAAAGGCTTCCTGAAGTGTTGCAAGGTTATCGCCTGGGTTGCTCAATTCGAGGGCTTGTAAAATGACCCCGGAATGTTTCAAATTTGTTTGGGTTGGGTGAGAGCTTAAAAGCTCAGCGAAGCGATAAAATTTATTTCGTAATTCTTCGCTCAGAGCTTCAGCTGCCAGATCCACATCAACGCGTATACCCATCTTTCTGGCAAGTCTCTGTTCCGCGTAACGGGCAGGGTCACTCTGGTCTAGTGTATAGGCCCACCAGTCACTGCGGTGCTGTAAAAAACTAAACAGTGATTTTTGCGTATTATCAGGACTGGCGAAATAAAAAAATAAGCGATTAAGCCTTTCAGATAGCAGGCTGGCAGGGTCACGTGTGGCATTAGCGAACAGTGCATCCCAGCTTTGTTCAAACAGGAGCCCCGTCGCTTCGATCAGCTCAAACCCAGGGGGCAGGTCAGCTTCCAGAGGAAAACGTTTTAACAGATCATGGCAGAAGCTATGAAAAGTGGTGGTGCGCAGCGGTTGCTCACTGAATAAAATGATTTCGAATAAACTGCGTGCCTTAGTGCGCTTATCTTCATTGGCAGGTTCACCAATTTCCGCCAGCAATTTATCCAGCGTCATATCATCAGCCGCGAGGAATTCCTGCAGTTTTTCCTGCAGGCGAACCTGCATTTCATTCGCCGCTTTGCGCGTAAAGGTGATGGCCAATATTCGTTCTGGCGCTGCACCTGCTAAAAGTAATCTGACCAGGCGAGCAACCAGCAACCAGGTCTTGCCAGTGCCTGCTGAGGCAAGTACGCAGGCACTGGTAGACGGGTCGGCGGCCTTTAATGATTCATTCATCGCTTTCAGTCCAGCTTTCTCGCCTGCAGATGACATCAATATTGCAATACTGACAGACCTTACTATCACCCCAGGCAGTGAGGTCTTCCTGTTGATCAATGCGGTGGGTCAACAGCTCAAGCCGTTCGCGGGTTTCTAGCAGTAAGGGTTGAATCGCCTCATCGGAAATATGGACAGCCGTACTGACTTTCTTTTTGTCAATCTGAACATAGGCGATTTCCGTTGTGTCATTTTCGGACAGTAGCGCATAGGTCGGTAGTTGAACCGCTTCCCCAGAAAGCACCTCGTCTTTTTTAGGTAGCGCGCCTGTTTTGTAATCCAGCACACAATGCTGGTTATCGTTATTTTTATCGATGCGATCGACTCGACCGTAACAGCTTCGATTATTTGCTATCGGTATTTCCAGTTGTTGTTCAGTTTTATCAATTCCCCAACGTTCGCCATGCTTTAACTGCCAGCCAATGTAGAGTGGAATAGAGTGTTGCCAGGTTTTCAGCCAGACTCGGGCGTGAAAATTATCTCGGGTTGCTGTCGAGAATACCACGTGAGAGATGGCGTCTAATAATTGCTCTGCGGCGCTTCGATCTGATTCGGTCATGTTGCCTTTCCAGGGGCCAGGTAAGCCATCAATACCTCCGTGAAAGGCTTGCAGGATTCGATGAACCAGGCTGCCATAATCGGCCTTTGCCAGCGCCAGTCTAACTTCTTCCCTGGCCTGTAGTTTGAGGCCGTTGGCTGCAAAGAACTTATAAGGGCAGTCGATTAGATTTTGATGCATGCTGGCCGACCAACGTTTGGGGATGAGTTGCTCGGGGAGAGCTGCGGCAGGGTTTGCAGATTGCCTGCCAGGGAGTGCCGTCATGTCTTTTCGAACAAATGCTGTGGGTTCATTAACCAGCTGATGCAAACCTGGATGAGCCAATGTGCGTTGATAACACAAGCTATGGAAAGTTTTTATCGCTGTCAACCAGGGAGAAGGGATAACCGGATCACTCTCTTTCATAGTGGCGTAGCTGATTAAAATTTCGGGTGCGGCCTCTAGTGCATGCCGAAAATCATGCAGCTTCAAACTGAGTTTTTCTGAATGAGTTTGTAATCCCAGCTCAGACCTGACCGATTGATTAAAGAAGGCGTACGAATGGTTTGCACCAGGCATGCTCTCTGCCGTACAGCCTGCGATAATCACAGCAGAAAATCGTCTGCTTCTTCCCTGAGCCAGGGAGAACAAATGAACTGGGCCTGCCTGGCCGGGTGTTTTGTAGGTGTAACGTTCCAGTGTCTGGCCGAGCCAGCCTCTGAATTCCTGCCAGCCTAACTGGATATTATATTCACCGGCTGTTTTATGCAGTGACTCTAATTCCTGTAGAATGCGTTGGCCTGCTGCATCTGCCTCAAGACGCTTGCCTGTTCCTAAAGATTCAAGGCTGTTGAGCAAGGCGTTAGTATAGAGGGCAATATCATGCTCGCCTTTTAATAGTGTTGTAAAAGGGTCAGCCGCTTGTTCAAGTTGAAGCAGAAGGTTTTCTGTTGTTTTTTGTTGTTCTTCTACCCAGATTCCTGCATCAATTAATCGTCTGGCTCTTTTACGCAGGTGTTTTTTATACCGCCCCAGTCCGCTGGCAATATTTTCATGAGTAATAATATCGGTTTCGAGCCGGTGTACCGTTTGCAGGTGATGCTCTCGATCTTTTTCCAGGCAAACGAATGGAGATTTTAACGTATCGAGTAAGGGGACGTAAGCGAAATCCTGCTCGACTGTTTCGAGCCAGCGTTCGATGACGGCGGCAGCACTGGTCGTTGAAAGCGCCCACCCGCCGCCATCCATCAGATTAACTCCGCCACGTTCGAGCAGGGCGCGTAGTCGCCTGGCGAGGCGTCGATCCTCAGTAATCACGCCAATAGATTGTTTGCCTTCCAGTAACCAGCGACGTATCTGAATATCCAGCGCCTTTGCTTCCTGCTCCGGATTGTCAGCTTCAAAGAGTGACAAACGATTCAGAAAAGGGTCTTCAGGGACAGCGTGTACAAACTGTGCACTACGTTGTGTAATGGTT
>JAZGGH010000149.1:0-58015 GCA_036480335.1 Gammaproteobacteria bacterium
AGCTGAAGGCGTCCGACAATCGCGTCCAGCCATTTGAGGGAATGCTGCGTAGCCTGTCACGAGTTTACGATGTGATGGCGAAGCGGCATGGACGCAGGGCGGCCGGGGCATCAATAGCTGTCGCGTAGGCGAGTCGATTTTGGACAAGGATGTGCAAAATCTATCACGAGCTAGCGACACCCTTTTTAGAAGTAGGCGTAAAAAAACGGGTGTAAAACACCCGTTTGTTAGTTACCTGTTCTACTCATCCGAAAGAAGATCAGGAATTAGCTCACATTAGCTGAATGTTGCCTGACACTTTCGGTTAGTCTCTGTGGTTACTTATTTACTGGTAATGCGAACCGCAATACGACGATTTTGTGCACGACCTTCATCGGTGGCATTACTGGCAACTGGATGGGCCGGTCCATAGCCTTCAGCTTCCATGCGTGAGCTATCAATACCCATTTCTACAAGAGCATTCATCACTGCATTTGCGCGCGCATTGGAAATTTTCATATTGGTTTCGATACTCCCGGTATCATCTGTATAACCACCAATCTTGAGAGCAGCATTCGGATAAGCCTGTAAAATTTTGGCCATATTATCAAGTTGCTCATTTGAAGCATCCATATCCAATGTGGCACTACCGGTAGCAAAAGTGATTCGATCAAAGTTAAACCAGGTCGTTTTATCAACACTCTGACTATCATCACCAAGGAAGTTAATCAGATTATTTTCGATACCGTTTTCAGGAATATTCAGATCAACACCAGAACTCAGCTTACGGCTGAAGAAATCGCCAATACCGGCAACGACTGCTCCAGCAGTGCCAGTTGCAGCCGAAGCTGCATCACCCGCCATGTCAGCTGCTGAAGATGCCATATCACTCGCACCTTCTGCCAGACCGGAAACAGAACCCGTTACAGAATCGACAGCAGATGAAACCGAATCAGCTGCCGCCGAAGCAGTATCACCCACCATATCCGTTGCGGAAGTCACTGCGCCATCAACACCATCAACCACTGAAGTTATTGATTCAGTCGTCTGTTCAAGACCCTGTTCCACCTGTTGAGGCAGATTGCCGGTAACCTCTGTGACAGTTTCAGTATCTACACCGGTAGTTTGACCGCAATTGCGAAGACCAAAAAATAATGCCCCCAGACCAATCAGGCCAAGCAGGATCGGTATCAATTTACTACCACCCCTGTCTTCAGAATACGTATTGCTAGCCGCGTCATGGGTAGCAGTACTCTGTGTTGCTGCAGGTGTATCATTTATATTACTCATATCAGCCAGCCCCAACATAGAGCCCATTCCGGTTGGCAGCCCTTTTACAATATTACTTTTCTCTCCGCTCAACAGCGACATTAAACCACTGGCATTCAGACCACCCTTCAGAATACGTTTGGAAAGATACCCCATTACCAGCGGACCAACCAGCCCCAGCAAGCCAGAACCGGACGGTTGTTTCATACCGGAAGCGCTGCTAACAAGATCAATAATGCCGCCAACCTTATCCCCAAATAGATTACCCATCAGACTACCGGCAAGATCCTTTGGGTCGCCCTGAGCTAGATTACCGCCGCCGACAAGGCTACCCAGGTTATCTAACACGTCTGCATTATCTGGCTTGTTCAACATATCAAAAATGCTACCAAAGGCACTGTTATCTGAGGACTTGTTAAGCATACCGCCAAGAATGGTCGAAGCCATTCCAGATATACCGCTCTGCACGGCGGAATCACTTTCACCAAGATGTGAGGTAAGACTGGATAAGACTTTTGAGCCGACAAGACTGGATATTTCGTTAATAATGTTGGACATGGGGACTTCCTTTGTTAAATGGTTAAGTGTTTCTGTCGCCTAATGAAGAGGACGTTAATTAAAGTATAATAACGTTATCTGGTGCCCACGGCAGGAGTCGAACCTGCGACTTCACCCTTAGGAGGGGTGCGCTCTATCCAGCTGAGCTACGTAGGCAGTGAGCAGCGTTGAGTATTCTAACGCAAAGCGTAAAACAAACACACCCGCCAGTTAAGTAGTTCACATCCATACTCCGTCAGAGACACTCTGTATTTAAGTAAGTGTGGATGCCCTTCATTATTATATAGATCGACTCGTGATCAATTGAATTATTATTTATATTCGAGGCGTTATAAATATTTTCATTATTTTTGCAGACATTTCTCCATCAGCGATAATGGCCACTGTCCATTTGGGTAAAGCCTGGGCTAACCAGATCATGAAGACTATCAGGATTACTTTATTGCTCGTGGGAAGCTGCTTATAACGCGCATAAAGGCCGGTAGTTTTTTTATGAGATTGTGCTTTAACCATGCGCTGTTTACCTTAGTGTTCATTGCTGCATTATCCAATGAATAATTTAGCAATCGTAGAATACCCTGTCTGGAAGCAACTGAATTCAGTATAGATAAAAGCTGTAAATCGGTCAAATAAGATAGGTATTTGAGTAGTTTACGTATTTTATTGAAAAAATATAAATTAGGGAACGATTCTGTTCTATAGTGGATCATAATGATAAGTAATTTATTAAAATCGAAGGTAATCTAATGAATTCTGGAACCGCATCACCTTATAAACAGAATCTACAGCCACGCGCTACATGGCATCGATTATTCTTTATGCTTGTGACTATTATGCTCTATTCAATATCGCGCGCTGTTGTGAGTCTGGTTGTAGTTATCCAGTTTTTCTGGGTGCTGTTTAATGGTGAAACGCACAAGTCACTGCTGCAATTAGGTGGGTCGCTGGCGATCTATACCTACCAAATTATCCGTTATCTGTCTTTCAATACAGAAGCTCGGCCATTCCCTTTCGATCTTGATTGGCCATCAGCGCAGCAGGGGATTGAGCATACAAATATATAAATAATGTTGGAGCGGGGATAAGGTGAGTATGGTTACTCCGGTGTGTAACTGATCGCACGAAAGAAAAGATCCAGTAGCTGATCGACCAGGTGATGTAACTCGATATCACGATAGCGGCTCGATTTGAGAATACACTTTGCATATAGCGCTTCGCGTAAAATACCCTGAAACATTAAACAGGCAATGGGTGCCGATACGGTGATGGGGTGGCCTTCTTCAGCGAGGTCCTTCAGGCCGACATCAATATAGTCTGAAAAGGGTTTCCAGCGATTTTCAAAAAACTGGCGCGTGGCATCACTGCCTTCCAGCACGCTATGCATTTCCATGCGCAGATAATCCGGATCACGGGCCACGCTATCAACATAGATACGGGTGATGCGCCTGAGGATGCTGGCAAAATCAGAATCACCGGTAAGAATAGCATCGACATAGCTTTCGCGCCGACAGGCAATGTCGTTTAGGACTTCTTCATAAAGGGCTTCTTTGGAATCGAAATGTCGGTAGAGAATGGCTGGGCTAACACCCAGTCGGGTAGCAATTTCGTCGACCGAAACGCCATGATAGCCTTTGTCTGCAAACAGCACCTTGGCAACGGCCAGAATAGAAGCGCGGCGTTCCCTCGCCTTTAAACGCTTTGGCATGGTTTAGTGTTTCTTGATGTGAAACTCAAATTCGCCACTGTTTTCCTTTGACGCCATCAGTTCGTTACCTGTTTGTTTACAGAAAGCCTCGAAATCCTTGACTGAACCTGGGTCGGTGGAAACGATGCGTAATACCTGGCCGGATTCCATTGCTGTGATGCTCTTTTTAGCCCGTAAAATAGGCAGGGGGCAATTCAGGCCGCGTGCATCCAGCTCTTGATCATATGACATAAGTGACTCCTTGAAAATGTAGTCAGTAGTAGTTAGTTGACTCACGTATGTTAGTGAGCGTTTACTTACAATAGAGAAATATTATTGTTTTGTCAAGCGATTCAAAATAACTGAATAAAAACAGTTAATTAAATAAAGTTCGTTATGGAACCCTCTGATTAACTCTGAATGAAGTAGATTGTGCTCAGAATGGTCAGATTCAAGGTGCCGAATCGCAAAAAGGTTGTTCTCTATACGACCCAACGCTGTAAGTTATTGTAAGAAAGCCAAACGTTATTTAAATGGGCTGAATTCAGGTGGCATTAATATCCGCTATACCGAGTACGATGTTGAAACAAGCCGCAAGGGTAAGCGTGATTTTAAAAAGCTGAAAGGCGCAAGAGTACCTGTCATTCTTGTGGGTGATCAGCGGATGAATGGATTTTCGGAGGGCAAGATGTATTCATTGTTGAAAAGTGCTGGTTATCGGATTTGATACTAGCGTGGCATCGATCTGAACCCCGAAGGGGCCTCTTGGAATTAGCAGGCTGACAGGTTGGTTATTTCGCAGTACATTGAGCGTCACATAAGTATTTCTTTGTCCTTCGGTGGTGGTGTTTTTCAGTTCCTGCGGCGTGAATATTGTTTTACCGGCGTAATCAAGAATGATGTCTCCCGCATGCAATCCTGCCTGATCGGCTGGAGATTCAGGAATAACAGAGGTGATAACGGTGCGATTATTTCTCCCGCTGGCGATGAGTATTTTGTCATAGGCATTGTCGCCAATGCGTGAGCGCAGACGTGGATAATCAAACTGAAATTTGCGTAATTCCTGATAATATTTTGAGGTGTTATAGAAACCCTCACGGTTTGCAGCATCATACAGTTCGAGTTTTTTCATTTCGAAAGCATTGAATTCGCCTGCTATGTCATTGGCCAGGACTTCGTTGACACCTGCTTCAGTGAGCATGGTTTTTGACAAGGTTTCCTGATCTGTGATTTTAGTCCGTTTTTCTTTCTGTTCCCTGTTAACGGTAGTGTTAGAAGATGCCTGGTCAGATTTTGTGACTTTCGATTTCTTGATTGTGTCTTCCAGCATTGCTATACGCGAATAAACCTTGTTCAGTTCGTTTTCAAGAATAGTGATACGGTTAGACTGTAATTTCAGTTGAATGGCAATTTTTTGTTCTGGTTGGATGCTGATTTTCTCAGGGGTATTGATCTGATTTGTCTGATTGATTGGAGTAGCTGGTGCCTGCTGCGATTCTTCAGGCTGGTCAGGGGATAAGGGTTCTTGCATGGAAAATCCACCATTAAGGTAAATTATGGATATAATCATTGTTATGATCACAATGAGAATTGAGAGAGTAAGCGGCTTCATTTATGTCTGTGTCCTGCGTTTTTCTGGAATAGTATATGCCATCTGCTGAAGAATCACTCGAATGCGTCTGTTTGTCCTGATCGTTAACGCGTTTGTTGTCGGTCTGGGGAGTGGCTGGTTTGCTCATGGATACAAAGATGGCCGTTCGGTTTTGTCAGTTGCTAACCAGCCAAAGCAGTTACCACGACAGCTCACGCCAGGGTCTCCTCTAGTCCATATTCCGATTGCTACTGATGAGCTTGATACCTATTTAAATCAGCATGATAGGCAACAGCTAGATGAATACCTTGCTTCTGTGTCAACACATGGCTCCGAAGATGAGCAGGAACATGTTCGGATGCGCATTTTTGCTTTCGCGAAAAAAATGCATACTGAACAGCAGTATGATTTAGCTGCATCAGTATTACAAAGCTATCGGTTATCGAAGCATCGGGATGTTGATGTGCTAATGTTGCTGGCGGATATATCTCATGCCAATCAGGCTGAAACAACAGCACTTGATTATCTCTACGAGGCTAAGGGGTATGCTTTTCGGCAAAATAATCTGGATCAGATTGTTCACAAAATACGCACCTTGGTAGCAGGTTATGCAAAACAACTGGCAGCATCTCAGCAGGAATTTGAGTTACTTGAGTTTTACGAGTATCTAAGTCGTCAGGAACCCGAATATTCGCCGTATTTTATCGAACTGGCCAGGATCCAGATTCACCTGAGTCAACCATTGGCTGCAAGTCGCTCCCTGCAGCTGGTGGCGCTGGATCCTAGGGTAGGTATGCAGGCCAGAGCAATGCTGGCAGATCTTGCGGCGATGGAGCAGAGCGATGCCGAAGAGGAAAACGATCATTCGAGTGATATCCCGCTACAGCGAGAGGGGCAGCATTTTATTGTCACTGTTGAAGTGAATGGGCGCTGGCAAGCCAGATTGTTGATTGATACGGGGGCCACACTAACAATCTTGACTCCTGATTTTGTACAGCAAAGTGGATTAAGTCTGCCGAATACCAGCAAGACGGGCCGCTTCAGTACAGCTAACGGATCAGTTCGTGCTCCAGTCTTTGAGATTGACTCGCTGGCGGTGGCTAGCTGGCAGGTCAACAGTATCGAGGTTGGTGTGCTCCCGCTGGGTAACGGGCAGTCAATTGACGGCTTGCTGGGAATGAATTTTCTGCAGTATTTCCAGTTTTTTATCGATCAGCGATCGGCTGTTCTGAGGCTTTCCAGGCGATAGACAATCGTTCAGACGAATAGTTAAAAGTTGAATGAATTGTAATGCCGTATTGTCGACAGCTTGATATTTTTATACAATATTGAGTGGCCTCATAAAAATTATAGTCCATTCTAAATGGCGTTGCTTGCTTTGCCTGGATAGGTTTTTATTAATTGTATATGATTGAAAAATCATGTGTTTTTCATTTGTCAGTCAATGTAACGTGTGGCTGATATATTTTTTACACCATATGGAGTTTCCAATTGAGTTCAGATCTGCATTCAAGCGAACAGAGTGACAAGAATGGTGGCCGCTATACTTCGAATTTTGCGACGCTAAGGACCTCCTTGCTGAATGATATTGCATCTTCAGCAATCTGCCATCAGGGGCTTTTTCTGTTACAGGGGGAGCAGGCAGCGAGTCGGAATGAATTTTTGTCAGAGTTGAAACACAAGTTGATTCTGAAAGGCAGTTCTGTATTTGAAATTAGCCAGCCGGTGAATACGTTTTCTGAATTTATTCTGTTATGTCTAGAGCAACAGCAGCAAGGTGAGCATACACAAATGGGCATCTTGCCGTTGACATCGGATGGAGCACACATATTTTTTAGTGGTGAACAACCTTCTGTGTTTCAGTTTAGTACTTTGCATCAGGTCTCGGATATTGTCATCATGGGGTTGATCCAATCGGTGGCTACGGCAAATGCTGAGGGGCACCATGTATCCATTCTGTTTGCAGATGATCAACCGGTTACTGAACGTCTTGAGAGATTGGGGTGTAGCGATGCGGTGATTGAGTCTTTTCGAATGCCCTTGCTTGATGGGGCAATGGTACGTGATCACATTGAAAATCTATTGGCATTGTCAAATACAAATGATATCGACTATGCATTTTCTCCTGGTGCTATCCGTGAAATTTCGTCATTGGCCAATGGTAATTTTTCCAAAGTTAATGAACTCTTTTCCAAAGCATTCAAGCGTGTAAAGAGAAATGAAGACCCTATTGTTACTGCGCAGATGATCAAGGAAATTGCCAGCGAGAGAATATTCAAAATACATTCGTCAGTAGCATCTCAGGAAGCTGATACAGATGAAGAGCATGCCGAATGGGTGGTTCATAAAGGAGAGGGTGTGGCAGCTGCTGCTGGAGGCCTGGCATCTGCAAACAGGCATTCAATTGTTTCTTCTCCCAGGTTTGGCCAGTATGCCTTTATTTCGCTGGTGGCATTAATTCCGATTGTGATTGCTGGCTACTATACTCAGGAATATATGGCTGACAAAAATAAGCAGAATAGTCTGGCGGCAATCATCGAGGATTCATATCCTTCAGGAAATAGCCAATACGATATCACTCCACTGGCTCGTGATTCCAGGCAGGATCCGGCGATGATTGCTGATCGTTCCGAGACGGATAAAGATCTTCAGGAGGACTCCTCCTCAGAGCATGCTATTCGTTCAGATACAGTACCAGGCAAACTTGCTGCACAGGAAGCTGGTACTGGTACCGCAGCTGCCACGATGCAGAAAGATACATTGGTAACTGCTGAAACATTGCAACGACTCAAACAGGTTTTACCCGCAGCGGCGAAACCCTTACAGATAAAAAGTTATATTCGTGGTTACGAAGATACCAATATACCGCTGGAAATTGGTATTGGAGTCACTCTGAAAGACCGAGTATATCTTGAGATTCGAGGCGTGCCAGTGAATACCTCATTGACACAGGGTACACAGCGAGGAGATACCTGGTACGTTTCGTCGCTTGAACTGGATAACCTGGAACTCGTTCCAGAGGTCAATAAGGATGATAATTATCAATTGACGGTGAACCTGAGGGAGAATGGTAGCGGAAATCTGATTTCGACCGCCTCTGCTTCTATAGAGTTACAGCCAGTTGCAGATAAGCCGTTCATGAGTATTTCGGCGGCATCTGGCGATCAATATACGGCCATCCCGCTTGAGATTGATGTGCGCTTATCTGACCGGGATGGTTCTGAGGAATTGAGGGTAGAGATTGCTGGTGTGCCAGACAGTGTTAAGGTATCTGCCGGAATACGCAATGCTGCCGGTATCTGGGTATTAACACAAAAAGATCTTGCAAACCTTATCCTTACTCCTGGTGCTGGTGTGCCGCGTCAGCTGAATTTGCAGATCAGGGCCATTGCCAGGGAGAAAAATAACAACAGCCTGGCGATACTAACAGATACGGTAACAATTGCTGTGATACCTGGTAGCCGCTGATCTCGGGTTATTTTCCAGTCTGCAGATCTATCCAGTCTTTCCATTCAGTATAGGTTGATGAATGACGACTGGCTAGCGCCGAGCGTTTTGCCAGCTCAGGTAGAAAGACGGGATCGCCAGCAAGGGTCGATGCTTGTCCGCCTGTCTCGGTATGAATAAAATGGCCCGCCACATAATCCCAGATATTCTGTGAGCCATGCAAATATACCTGTACTCGATTTGCTGCAAGCCAGCACCAGTCTAGTGCCACGGCACCAAAGCTGCGTTGGGATTTATAGGGTGGTTGTTGAATCAACGGCTGCAACAGTTTTTCTGGCAGACGCTTGAAATCGACCAGTGCGAGCGACTGCGACAGTGGCGGTTCTGAACAGGGTATGGGCAAAGGCCTACCGTTCAGATAGCTCCCCTTGCCACGCTCTGCACTGAAACATTCATCCCTTGATGGATCGTAAACTACACTGAGAACAATTTCGGATTTGACGATGAGTGCCAGGGAGAGTGCGTAGTAGGGCACACCTGCAATAAAATTGCTGGTGCCATCGAGTGGATCCAGACACCAGATACCCGTTTCGATGTGATCAAGTGCGTGCTGTTGTTGTGCCGCTGTCTGTTCTTCGCTGAGCAGTAAAAATTGTGGCCATTCCTTATGCAGCAAGTTTGCAAGTTGATGTTGTGTTTCCAGATCGGCTTCGGTCACCAGACTACCATCCATTTTGCACTGCCCCTGCACCTGGGCAAAACGGGGTAATAATTCTGCCTGCGCTACCCCGATCACTTTGTCGATGACAGATGCGAGTTCTATATTTTCTGGCATAATCGTGTTGCCCGTTATATGGTTGGGCATATTGTAATTCATTTATAAGGCATATAATGGAAACGGAAATAAATAACGAAGGGCCGATGATTAAACGTGGAAAACGGGTGGAATCTGGTTTAACCCAGGCGGAAACGGCTGACCGCCACAAATTATATGAATATTCGGTACAGGCAACCGATTTTGAATATGACTTTGTCGACAGTAATTTCAAGCGTCTGCGTGGACGCACAGCAAAACTTCTGCGGGAAGATTTTTGTGGTTCGGCTCAGATGTCCTGCGAATGGGTGAAACACCGCAAGACTAATCGCTCAATTGGCGTTGATCTGGATGCAGATGTACTGGCCTGGGCACGCAAACACAATGTACAGCCTTTGAAGCCTGACGCACGTCCGCGTGTATCCCTGCTGCAGGAAAATGTCATGACAGTGGAAACCAAACCGGTAGATATTGTACTGGCGATGAATTTTAGCTGGCAGATTTTCTCTGATCGAGACACCTTGCGTGAGTATTTTGTAGCTGTACGCAATGGGCTGGTAGATGATGGCGTATTTTTCCTGGATATTTTCGGGGGTTATGAAGCACAGAAAGAATTAAAAGAAAAAACCAAACACAAGGATAAGGGGTTTACGTATGTCTGGGAGCAGGCAACGTATAATCCGATCGATGGCATGATGCAGTGTTATATTCATTTCCATTTCAAGGATAAATCGAAAATTCAGCGAGCATTCAGCTACAGATGGAGGCTTTGGTCTTTGCCGGAACTGCAGGAAATACTGAAAGAAGCCGGTTTTTCTACAGTCACTGTTTACTGGCAGGGAGAAGATGAAGACGGTGAGGCTGATGGAGATTTTCAACCGGCAACCGAAGGCGATGCAGACCCTGGTTGGGTGTGTATGATCAGTGCCGAGAAATAATTTTTAAAGGAAGAGTGACTGTGAATAAGGCTATTTTACTGGGGGTCAATATTGATCATGTTGCCACCTTGCGCCAGGCACGGGGTACCCGTTACCCCGATCCGATCCAGGCCGCCATCGAAGCAGAGCAAGCGGGTGCGGACAGTATTACACTGCATTTGCGTGAAGACCGCCGCCATATTCAGGAGCGGGATGTGCGTATGTTGTCGGATATCCTGCAGACACGGATGAATCTGGAAATGGCAGTGACTGATGAAATGCTGGCGATTGCCTGTGAGATAAAACCGACCGATGTCTGCCTGGTTCCCGAGCGTCGTGAAGAACTGACGACTGAGGGCGGGCTTGATGTTGCTGGCCAGCAATCGCGTATGCATGATGCCTGCCAGCAACTTGCCGAGGCCGGTATTCGGGTGTCACTGTTTATCGATGCTGATCCGCAACAGATTGACGCATCGTTGGCTGTTTCTGCACCCTGTATTGAGATTCATACTGGACATTTTGCTGATGCGATTTCCACTGAGGCGGCAACCACTGAATTGACTCGCATTACCCAGGCAGTAGAGCAGGGTACTCGATTGGGTTTGCACGTGAATGCCGGCCACGGCCTGCATTATCATAATGTTGGTGCAATTGCGGCATTGGAAGAGGTGCGCGAATTGAATATTGGCCATGCCATTATCGCCCGGGCTGTGTTTACCGGTTTGCAACAGGCGGTTAGCGATATGAAACAGCTCATGCAGGATGCGCGCAAATGATTTTTAAAACCCTGGAGCAGTGCATTGGTAATACCCCGCTGGTGCGTTTGCAACGATTGCCGGGTAATACCAGTAATACCTTGCTGATCAAGCTGGAAGGGAATAATCCCGCCGGTTCTGTTAAGGACCGACCGGCGCTCAGCATGATTAATCATGCTGAAGCGCGCGGTGAAATTCACCCAGGCGACCGCCTGATCGAAGCAACCAGCGGCAATACCGGCATTGCACTGGCAATGGTCGGGGCGATGAAAGGTTACCGTATGGCACTGATTATGCCGGATAATATGAGCGTTGAGCGTATCCAGGCGATGAAGGCTTATGGTGCGGAAATTATTCTGGTGACAAAAGAGCAGGGCATGGAAGGTGCGCGAGACCTGGCTCTGGAAATGCAGGCGGATAGTAAAGGCAAAGTACTCGATCAGTTTGCCAATGCGGATAATCCTCTGGCGCATTACGAAACCACTGGCCCGGAAATCTGGCGAGATACCGAGCAAACTATTACCCATTTTGTCAGTGCGATGGGAACAACCGGAACCATTATGGGAACGTCGAGGTTTTTGAAAGAAGTCAATCCGGCTATTGAAATTGTTGGTGTTCAGCCCACCGAGGGCTCTTCGATACCGGGAATTCGTCGCTGGCCAGAAGCCTATTTGCCGGCTATTTATGAAGCCAGCCGGGTAGATCAAATTATCGATATTGATCAGCAGACAGCCGAAGAAACCATGCTTGCCCTGTCGACACAAGAAGGTGTTTTTTGTGGTGTTTCATCGGGCGGCGCCGTGGCAGCGGCGCTGGAGTTATCGCGCAGTGTGGAAAAGGCTGTGATCGTTAGTATTATCTGCGATCGGGGTGATCGTTATTTATCAACCGGCGTCTTTCCGGAGTAACTATCCATGAATATTTTTGTCTTCGATATAGAAACTATTCCTGATGTTGCATCCGGCCGAAAACTCTATGAGCTGGATGATAATATATCGGATGAGGATGTCGCCAACATCATGTTCCTGAAGCGACGTGAGCAGACGGGGAATGATTTCCTGCGGCTACACCTACAGCGTGTCTGTGCCATTTCAGTTGTTTTGCGCTCGCCCGACCGAATCAAAATCTGGTCGCTTGGTGATGAAGATGCCGATGAGGCTGAACTGGTGCAACGATTTTTTGATGGAATTGACCGGTTTTCGCCAACGCTGGTCTCCTGGAATGGCGGTGGTTTTGACCTGCCAGTGTTGAATTACCGGGCATTATTACACGGCATACAGGCAGCGCGTTACTGGGATTGTGGTCGCGATGATCGTGAATTCAAATGGAATAATTATATCAGTCGTTACCATGAACGGCATACCGACCTGATGGATTTACTGGCTATGTACCAGCCGCGTGCCAATGCTCCGCTGGATGATATTGCGACTATGCTGGGCTTTCCCGGTAAAATGGGTATGAGTGGCAGTAAGGTCTGGGATGCTTTTCAGAGCGGAGATATCCGCGGTATTCGTAACTATTGCGAGACAGATGTATTAAACACCTATCTGGTCTACCTGCGCTTTCAGATGATGCGTGGACAATTAACCAAAGTGGCCTACGAAAAAGAACTGAATCAACTGCGAACGACGCTAGAGGAAGAGGATAAACCCCACTTCAATGAGTTTCTATCGCACTGGCAGCCATAATAAACAAAAGAGTGAAAGCAAATTGAGTCGACGAAGAAAACCTAAATTACCCAACTACCCGGTACGCGCTGAAATTGAATCACTGTCTCATGAAGGGCGTGGCGTGGCGCACATAGAAGGTAAAACCGTCTTTGTGCATGGCGCATTATCGGGCGAAGAAGTCAGTTTTTTCTACATCGCTAAATCCCGAAAACACGATGAAGGCAAGATTTGTGAAATTTTCCGCGCATCGGAGTATCGGGTGGAGCCTCTTTGCCAGCATGCAAATCTGTGTGGTGGCTGCAGTTTGCAACACCTTTCAGCCGAGCAACAGATTATTTCCAAACAACAGCTATTGATGGATAGTCTGCAACGCATTGGTAAGGTAGAACCGGAGTCTGTGTTAGCCCCTTTGACCGGTCCGCATTGGGGTTATCGACACAAAGCCCGGCTGGGCGTGAAAGATGTGCGTAAAAAGGGCCGAGTACTGGTGGGCTTTCGAGAAAAGCAATCCCGTTATCTGGCTGATATTCGCCAGTGTGAAGTATTGCATCCGTCTGTTGGAAAGCGGATAGAAGCGCTGGGTGATCTGATTAAACAAATGCAGGCAAGTGACCGCATTGCACAGATCGAAGTAGCGGTTGGCGACAATGCAACGGTGCTTATTTTCCGCAATCTTGATCCCTTATCTGGGAGCGATACTGAGCTGTTGATTCAGTATGCAAAAGATACGGGTTTGCATATTCACTTACAGCCCGGAGGGCCAGACAGTTGTTATCCCCTTTACCCTGAAAGCAGTGACCTGAGTTATCAATTACCTGCCTATGATTTAACACTGGGATTCCTGCCGACTGACTTTACCCAGGTCAACCCACAGATCAATCAAAAAATGATCGACCAGGCGCTCAGTCTGCTGGAATTGAAGAAGACTGATATCGTACTTGATCTGTTCTGCGGTCTGGGTAACTTCACACTGCCGATTGCCACTCGAGTGAAGCAGGCGCACGGTGTTGAAGGCAGTGAAGCGCTGGTTGAAAGAGCGCGCGAAAATGCTACCAGAAACACGATTGAAAATGCAGAATTTACCGCTGCCGATTTAACCCAGGACATCAGTCAGCAGACATGGATGCAAAATAGTTACGATAAAATCCTCATTGATCCACCTCGCAGTGGTGCTGCTGAAATGATGCCACATATTGGCAAACTTGCACCTGAACGTATCCTCTACGTCTCCTGTCATCCTGGCACGTTGGCCAGGGATGCTGGCTTGCTGGTGCATGATTATGGATACAAACTGGTGTCGGCGGGTGTCATGGATATGTTCCCGCATACCGCACATGTGGAATCTATGGCGTTATTTGTCCGAAAATGAACCCTTCACTCATAATACCGGTTGCCAACAAATCCCTGACAAAACGGTAGCTTTGTTGCAGATGCCTGTTTGCCTGAGATGATAAATTCTCGCTCAGGCCAAATTCATTGCCGCGTATGGATAGCATATAGGCTGGTGGCGGTGCTGTTTTTCTGATCTGTTGGTAAACGGATAGTACAGCCGATGGGCTCATTGCATGTGTGGTATAGCCAATGTCTTGTTCAGCTTGCAGTTGGTGAAATTCAAACGGCGGATTGGCTGAGGCGCTGCTATCAATAAACAGCACGCATTGGCGCTGCTCAAGGTCAAGTGCATGTTCAATCTGCAGTTGGTAATCCGTGAGCAGATCTACATGATCAAGTTCTGTGGTTTGCTGTTTACAGACTTCGAGCAGGTCGAACATTGCCGGTCCCAGTGCATCGTCACCCCGTGAAGGATTACCATAGGTAAAAACTAGAATCGGGGCGTGTTTTGTATTATGCAAGCCTGTTGATTTCACCTGAGACTCTCTTTTCAAGACGATCGATCAGTGTGTTATCACTATTTAGCAGATCAATTTGCAGGGGCATTTTCCCCATGGCGTGAGTGGCGCAGGAAAGACATGGATCATAGGCGCGAATGGCAACTTCAACCTGATTAAGAAGGGCCTCAGTTAGCTGGTTGCCATCAAGGTATTGATTGGCAACCTTACGGATCGACTCATTCATTGCCTGGTTATTATTAGTGGTCGAAACAATCAAGTTAGCCTTTTCGACTAAACTGTCCTGATTGATTTCATAATGATGGAACAGCGTGCCACGAGGGGCTTCAATGACGCCTATACCACAACTCTGCAGTTCGCCCCTGTTAAGTAAATCATTGCCGCTAAGGTCACTGTCCATTAATAGTTCAGAGATGGCTTCGCTGCAGTGCAATAATTCGATTAGCCGTGCCCAGTGATAAGCCAGTGTTGACTGTACCGGTTTGCCATTTCCTGTGCTGACAAATTCCCTGCGTTCAGTTTCTGCAAGCGGTGTCGGGAAAAAATCACAGTTGTTAACCCGTGCCAGTGGACCTACTCGATACCATCCATGTTCCTGACCAATGGATGAGATAAAAGGGAACTTCATATAACTCCAGTTTTTGATGCCTTCCTGGATGAAGTCACTATAACAGGCGTAATCGATATGATCGAAGATACTCTCACCCTGTTTGTCTCTGGCACGTAGACTACCATCGTAGATTTCAAAGGCACCGTCGTTGCGCACAACGCTGAGCATATTGCTGTCGATGCTTGCAAATGACATATGGTAATCATAGCGTTCAAAAAATATATGCTTGATCAGGGTGATGGCTTCCTGTG
The DNA here is from genome assembly GCA_036480335.1 of Gammaproteobacteria bacterium. Lineage (GTDB taxonomy): Bacteria > Pseudomonadota > Gammaproteobacteria > DSM-19610 > DSM-19610 > JAZGER01. The sequence goes on from JAZGGH010000149.1 coordinate 15,396, forward strand.
CCCAGTTGATGATTTGGGCGATGTCCTGTTTCAGGTAATCGATATCCTTTTTGCTTAAAGACTTATTGATGCCGCCGGGTATTGCACCAGTCCCATGAATGCGTTTTCCCGCTGTGATACGAATGACTTCCTGTCCGTATTTGCGCAGCATAACCCCCTGTTTAGCAATCTCTGGCCTGTCTTCGATCATACCGACTATGTTCCGGTGATGAATATCGTCATCGAACCCGAATAGCAGATCGGGCGAGCACAGGTGGAAGAAGTGCAGGGCGTGAGACTGGAGTGTTTGTCCAAAGTGCATCAGGCGTCGTATCTTCTCGGCCGTAGCAGTGAGTTTGGTTGCACCAACAAGCATGTCAGTGGCCTTCGCAGCTGCCAGATGGTGACTGACCGGACAGATACCACACAGACGTTGGACCAAAACAGGGAGTTCCCAGTAGGGTCTTCCCTGGATAAATTTCTCAAATCCCCGGAATTCGGTAATATGCAAACGCGCCTGTCGGATTGTCAGGTTTTCATCCTGTAACAGGGTGATTTTTCCATGTCCTTCAACGCGGGTCAGTGGTTCAATAACAACGCGTTTCAGTTTCTTTGGGGGAGGTGTTTTTTTAGATTTCGTGGTCATCGTCTGACTCAATCATAATGGATCTGGGAATAGGGGAAATGAATGGTTTTGCCTGCAATCAGTTCAGTCAGAAATGTCCAGATGGTGTCTGCTGAAGGTGGGCAGCCGGGTAAGAAATAATCAACTTTGACCACTTCATGTATTGGGTGAACCTTATCCAGCATTAGCGGAATTTCAGGGTCATCAGGAATATGTGGGCCATCTATACCCATACCTTCAAGATACACTTCTTCCAGACAGTCCTTTACTTCAAACTGATTACGCATGGCCGGAATGCCACCGTTAATGGCGCAGGCACCAACGGCGACCAGTATCTTGCATTGCTTTCGAAAGTCCCGCAATACCTCGACATTTTCTGTATTTGCAACACCACCTTCTATTAGGCCAAGATCGCAACTACCAACTGTTTTAATATCAGTCAGAGGCGTGCGATCAAAGTCAATCAATTCAACCAAAGACAGAATCCGCTCATCAATATCGAGCAGTGACATGTGGCAGCCAAAGCATCCACACAGGGCGGCAGTTGCCACTTTCAGTTTGCCAGCTGTTTCAGTCTCAGTCATTGCTGTTTGCATCCTTGTCTACGCTGATAGGTTTGCGGTCGTATCTTCGTTCACCGATGGGTATCTCATACCCACGATTTTTGGGTAAGATAGCACCGACTGGACAAACTGAGACAGCCTTATCACTGGCTGAAAGTGTACTGTCTCCCAGTTTTCCACTTTCTGAATTGAAGACCAGTTTGCTATTGATGCCCCGCCCACTGATCAGAAACACATCTTTCCCATCGATGTCACGGCTAGCACGCTCGCACAGGCCACACAATATACAGCGGTTGAAATAAAAAATAATCTCAGGATGAGATGCATCAATTGATCGCCTGGGGAAAAAATGCGTAAAATGCGGGCTCAACATACCGGTATCATAAGCCACTGCCTGCAACTTGCAGTCGCCACTTTTTTCACAGGCTGGGCAAATATGATTGCCTTCAACAAACAGCATCTGTAAAAGATTACGGCGCAGAGTTACTATGGCATCAGAGCTATTATCCACGTCCATATTTTCTGAGGCTGGCAGAGTACAGGCAGTTTGTTGTCGGCCATCTACGTTAACTACGCAAATACGACAACTTCCATGTGGTGGAAATTCTGGATTGTGACACAGGTGAGGAATATACTCTCCCGCTTTAAGCGCAGCATCCATGACTGTGTCGCCTGCGTCGAAAGAAATGCTAACTCCATCCAGCCTGAATGTTTTTCCATCGTTCATGATCTATCCTTTATATAGGCATCAATGTCGTCCCGACCAGTGATCTGCCTGGAAACCTCAACTGCAGCATCAAGATTAAAAGCAGGTTCGTAATCCGTATTTGCAAGCTGTTTCGAATAGACTCCAGAAAACTTTTTCAGCGTATCCAGTACCGGGTTTGCCGCTGTTGCACCCAGGCCACAATGACTGGATTGTTGCATCACACGCCCGATGTTTTGCATTTCAGTCAGGTCATAAGCGGTTGCATGTCCAGCGACAACCTTGTCTACCAGGTTTTTAAGTAATTGTCCGCCAACGCGGCAGGGTGTACAGAAGCCACAGCTTTCATGACAGAAGAAATGAGAAAAATTCTGTACCATCTCCAGCAGATTCTGTTGCTGGCCTATAACCATAAAGGAACCACCGGTAGACAGGTCTTCATAGGCAATTGTACGATTAAATTCGCTGGTTGGCAGAGTTGTTCCAGCAGCACCGGCCACCTGGATAGCCTGGGGATGAACGGCACCACAATCATCAAGAATCTGTTCAACTGAGGTGCCAAATGGATATTCATAGATACCGGGTCGTTCGCAGTTGCCACTGATACTTAACAGTTTGGTGCCTGGAGATTGGCCTGTACCTGTAGAGCGAAGCCAGTCAACACCCGACTCGGCAATATTCGCTGCGGCAACAAAGGTTTCAACATTGTTGACAACGGTTGGCTGGTTGTGAAAACCGCAGGTAACAGGATAGGGGGGGCGATTACGGGGAATCCCCCGTTTACCCTCCAATGACTCAATCAGCGCTGACTCTTCGCCGCAGATATATGCACCTGCACCGAGATGAATGTCGATATCAAAATGAAAGTCTGGCTGCCCGAGGATATTCTTCCCCAGTAGATGATGATTACGCCTTCGCATGAGTACCGATTCCAGCTCGGCTAGCAAGTACCGATATTCACCGCGAAGATAGAGATAGCCTTTCTCGGCACCAATCACTGCAGCACACAGTGTCATACCCTCTATAACTGTATTGGCATAACGGTTTAATAATACCCGGTCCTTGAAAGTTCCGGGTTCCCCTTCATCGGCGTTACAAACCACATAGTGGTGGTTGGCTATGGTGTCTCTGCAAATGCGCCATTTTGTGGCTGTAGGAAAACCGGCACCGCCACGACCACGGAGACCGGATTGTTCAAGTACAGAAAGTATGTGATCTGGTCCTCGCTCAAACAGGATTCGAATCGCATTACCTTCCATACTGCTACTGTTCAGTATTCGATTTTTCAGCTGGATATTGTCATTTATATGGAAAAATTCTGCTGGCCAGTCTGTCAAAGCTGCACCGGTTTCGACCAGTTCGGCGATGCTGTCTATGCGTGCCGAGTCGACATTCGAGACGGCAATTCCATTGATCAGTAACGCGGGTCCCTGATCGCAAATACCCGTGCAGGATGTGGTGTCAATGGTTACTCTTCCATCCGCTCTTGGGATGCCGGGTTTGACATTGAGTCGATGACAGAGGGTATCAAACTGTGTAAGGCTGCCATTCATTCGGTCGGTGATATTGTTGCTAAACAGGATATCAAAATCACCGCGAGCTTCTGTGTGCAGAAAGGAATAGAAATCAATGACACTGCGAATTTGTGCAGGATAGATAGACAAACTGTCAGCCAGTTGTTGTATGGCTGGTTCAGGTATGTAAGAAAACTGCTGCTGAATAGCACAAAGGTGCTGTAGCAGTTGTTCGGGTGTGTCCCCTGAATCTGCCAGCAGTCCTGTTGTAAAGCGAGTTACTTTATTCATTCGCGTCCGTTTACAGTCTCCTGTTTTGTATCAGATAATTGCAGCCTTCGGCCTTGCTGGATACGTTCATCCGGGTGAGTGATGATAAGTTCCCCTTCTTCCAGGCCACTAAGGATCTGGGCTCGCAGCCCACTGCGTTTTCCGGGTTTTACCTGTCGGAGTTCGGCCTCTTTATTGCTGTTAGCGATAAAAACAGCCCAGCTGTCGTTATAGCGAAACAGCGCGTTATCCGGAATCTGCAATACATTTTCTTCCTGCCAGAGTATGAACTTTGCGTTGACTCTGTAACTGTCACCTAATCTTTCCCATTGATCAGAGGGGGAGGCGATATCGATAATTATCCTGACGCGTTGTTCCTCAACACCAAGGGCCGATATTTTTGTGAAACCAGAGGGTTCAATAAGACGTACCAGGCCGTTCAAGGGTTGTTCGCCGCCCCAGCGTTCAAACAGGACAGGTATACCTGGAGCCATCCTGACGGCATCGGCAGAACGCGCTTCAACCATTACTTCAAGGTCGTGTGGATCGCCCACTTCCATCAGAATCTGACCGGTTGTCACGCTGCCTTCACTTTCTTTGTAGACAGCAAGTACCTGTCCGGTTATCGGAGAGTGGATTTCGAAATGATCTGTATCGGTCACATGGCCTCCATCTGGAAAATGAGCCAGAGCATTTCGGGCTTCTTCCAGTTGATAGCGTGCGGTATCAACAGCAGACCGGGATGATCTGAGATTTGCGCTAGCCAGTGTATTATCTTTTTTTGCACGTTCCAGTGCACTGAGGGAGATCAAATTTTTGGCATAAATCTTTTTCAGGCGAGTATATTCAGAAAGAGCATATTCTGCGCTAGCCATATCGGCTTCAGCCTTAGCTTGAACAGTGCGTAACGCAGCTTCAGCAGCAGCAACACGATCCCTGGCATCAGCTTTACTTCGAGGATCGAGTAATACCGACTTCAGGGGAGTGATTTCACACAGTTTCTCGCCAGCGGACACGAAATCGCCCACTTCCAGGCCGATACGGCATAGCGTGCCGGTAACCGGTGCTGAAATTTTGAAGCGCTCCTTGAGACGTGTTTTGCCTTCTTCTTCAAGTATTACCTGAAAAGGGCCACGGCTAACGGTAACAGTAGTCACTTCCAGGGGTTTGGGTAAAAAACTGTATACCAGAGCGCCAGCAATCAGTATTGCTGTCAGGATTATGATCAATTTACCTGATTTAATCATTCTGATTACTCCCTGGTTTTAAGTGCGGTGACCAGATCCAGTCGTTTCAACTTTTGCCATATTATCAGGCTACTAATGATGGCAGAAACCAGTACAACAGTTGCTGAAAAGCCATAGGATGCTGGCTCGATAATTAACGGAATCCGATATAAATCTGAAGCCATTTCGGTAGCGATAATACTGCAAAGCAGTTTGCCTATCATGAACCCGGGGGGGATGGCGATCAAGGTCAGGAATGCCAGCTCACCTAGCAAAATATAGGCAACCTCCGAATGCCGAAAGCCTAATACGCGCAGACTGGCCAGCTCCCGGCTGCGCTCGGAATAGGCGATGCGAACGCTATTGTAGATGACGCCAAAGGCAATGCCAGTGGCGAGCAGGGTATTAATGAATGTGAAGATCAGGATAGTGTCGCCCATCGTATCATGGGCACTTTGTACAGCGGCCTCTTTGATAGTAATGCCTGCCACGCCTGGCATATCCCGTAACTCCCTGTAGATTTTGTCCTGTTGTTGCTGATCGATATCCAGAAAAACACCGTCAATGGCATCGCCTTCACCGAGCAGACGATTCAGCGCGTCAAGGTGCATATAGGCCGGAATACCCAGCATTTCTTCGACAATGGCTATGACTTCAACTTCAAGTTTGGGGCGGCGGCCAGATAGAATTTCAACAGTCACTCGATCACCAGTACGGGCACCCAGTAACTGGGCAAGATAGTCATTCAGGACGATCCCTCGTGATGGCAATGTAAACGGCTGTAATTGGGTATTCAGCACGCGGTGTAAATCACTGTGGCTTTCAAAGCCCTGAAGAGTAGTGCGTCTGTGTTGTTGCCTGAAGTGGAGACGCACAGGTGCATACCGAAACGGTTCGGCATACGCCACGCCCGGCAAGCTGGCCAGCTCGTACTGAGCCTTGCGCGAAGTAGGTTGTGTAAATGTAACTGTCAGGTCTTCACGTTGAGCCAGATTAAATTGAACATGCAGCATGTAATCAATGGCATCACCCTGAAAGTTACCCAACATAACGATCGCGCCAGCCATAGCTATGCCAAGGACAGTAAAACCTGTTTTTACGGGCTTGCGACCCATGTGTCGCAAGATCATGCGAGTAGGCTGTGACAGGAATCGTTTAATGCCAGTGCGTTCGAACAGGCTTTCGTGATAACTGGCGGGTGGTTCTGGGTGCATGGCTTCTGCGGGTGGCAAGCTGGCAGCACGGTAAACTGCATGCAAGGTGCCCGTTATGGCGGCGATAAAACTGATAACAAAGGCAATCAATACAGTGCTAATATCCAGTCGATAATCCAGATAAGGGAAGTGGAAGAAATTCATGTAGAGATTGCCAAGCCCATTGCCCAGCCAGTAACCAAGCAACAGACCTGCAGTGACACCCATGGCAGTGATAATCATCACCAGCCACAGGTAATGCAGAGCCACTCTGAAATTACTGTAACCGAAGGCCTTGAACACGGCAATCTGTTCGCGCTCTGTATTGATCAGCCGTGTCATGACAACATTCAGGAGGAAGGCAGCCACGCCAAGAAAAATAACAGGGAAGAGTATTGCCATGGTTTCCAGGCCACGAAACTCCTGATTCAGGAAATGATGTGATTGTTGATCTTTGCGTGGATATGCTCCGGCACCTCCATACTTGTCCAGTAATCGGTCAAGATTTTCCATGACTTGTTTTGGATTAACAGAATTATCCAGCTTTAATACCACATCATTAAATGCGCCATCCATATCATAGGCTGTTGCGAGTATGTGCCGATCCATCCACAGAATACCGAAACGTTTGTCGTCCGGAAACATGGCGCCAGGACCCAGGTTGTATATATATTCTGGTGAAAGAGCAATGCCGCTGATTCGAAGGGATTCTCGATGACCATTGATAATCGCGGTTATGTGGTCTCCTGGTTGCAGTTGGTGGGCGTTGGCGAAAGGTTCAGACAAGAGCACTTCTTCCTTGCCAGGTTCAGGTCGTCGGCCTTTACGCATATATAATGCATTCATAACGGGGTCGCTGTTAGAGGGTATAGACACCAGTTTGCCGATGACCGGATCGGAGAATCCTGCGACTTGCATGCGAACACTGGCAATAACCCGGCTCTCAGCATCTTTTACACCAGGAATGGCTTTGATGCGTTGAAGCTCTCGTTCCGGTGCGCGTTTCAGGCTAGTGAAAATATCGGAAAAACGATACTCAGTATAGACTGCAGCACGTGTGCGTTGCAGGGCATTCAGTGTGGAAACTGACATGATATAGGTAGCGATGCCACTGGCAATAACAATGGATATCGCCAGTGACTGAGACCGCAGGCGCCACAGGTCGCGAAGTAATTTTAGTGTCAGCACCTTCACCAGCTTAAATCCTGCGGCGCAACTCTACTGGCATTTTTTTGATACTGATAATTCGTCCATCGCTTAAATGGATTATGCGATCAGCCATACTGCCAATAACAGCGTTATGTGTTATCACAACAGTCGTTGTACCAAGCTCAAGGTTAACACGTTCCAGAGCTTGCAGAACGATAATACCAGTATTTGAATCCAGTGCGCCGGTAGGTTCATCGCATAATAAAACTGCAGGTCGTTTGGCAATGGCGCGAGCAATAGCGACACGCTGTTGTTCGCCACCTGAAAGTTGAGCGGGGAAGTGGTCCATACGATCAGTCAAATGAACGATGCCTAATGCTTCTTCAGGCGTCATCGGGTTACGCGCTATTTCGGTGACAACTGCGACATTCTCTCTGGCAGTCAGGCTGGGGATGAGATTGTAAAACTGGAAAACAAACCCCACATGATAGCGACGATAGGCGGTCAGCTCACGTTCGCTGGCTTTGACAAGATCATTTCCCGCATACATCACTTGCCCGTATGTCGGCAGATCCAGGCCGCCCAGAATATTCAACAAGGTTGATTTTCCACTACCTGAAGCACCAAGCAATACCACCAGTTCTTTCCTGTAGAGTTTGAGGTCAATACCCCGTAGAGCCTGCACCTCAGTATCACCAACCTGATAGGTTCTGGTTAAGCCGTATGCCTCGAAAACAGTCTCGTTTTGCATAATAGCATCCTACCTGAAATCCTGATTCCAGTTTTGATCAGTATCATATTGGCTGGTTTTTCAGAGAATATCCAGTGGTTACATTGCGATACAAACCGTGACAGGGAGATAACAGTCAGCAGAGTGTAAGCGGGTATAATGTTGTTTCTGATAAGCTATTTTTATGAGGTAATCCGTGTCTGTCGAGACGACGAATATCCTGCTGGTTGAAGACGATACAAGGCTCGCGGCGCTTGTTCAGGAGTATCTGCAACAGCAGGGTATGGGTGTGGCCGTTGTTCATAGAGGCGATACGGCATGCAAGCAGATTTTATCGCGATTACCAGATCTGGTTATTCTGGATCTGATGTTGCCAGGTATGGATGGACTGGAAGTCTGTAAAACTGTGCGGCCGCAGTATGATGGTCCAATTATAATGTTGACTGCTCGTGATGAAGATATCGACCAGGTAGTCGGGCTGGAGATCGGTGCTGATGATTATGTCACTAAACCGGTACAGCCACGTGTGTTGCTGGCACGCATTCGCGCATTATTGCGTCGCTTTTCGAAACCTCAGAACCAATCAAACACGCATAGTGATATCTGTTTTGGTCAGTTCAAAATCAGTAGCACTGCTCGAGAAGCCTGGCTTAATAATCAGCAACTGGAGTTAACTACCAACGAATTTGAATTGCTATGGCTACTGGCCAGTCATGTTGGTGAGATATTGTCACGGGATAAGATTCTGGAACAGCTACGGGGAATCGATTACGATGGACAGGATCGTTCGGTTGATATCCGAGTGTCTCGATTGCGGCGAAAACTCAATGACGATTCCCGTCGGCCTTATCGTATCAAAACCATTCGTGGTCAGGGCTACCTGTTTGTAAAAGACGCCTGGGAGAAGAACTGAATTATGGGGCGCCTGTTTTTCAAGCTGTATTCAATTCTCGTGCTGGCGGTTGTTGTCTATTATCTTGTGGTCAGTAATCTGGATACGATCCTGCACGGGACTCTGGAAAAATATTATAGAGACTTGTCCGGGGGCACTTATACTCTGATAGAAAAACAGCTTATCAGGTTACCTGAAGAACAATGGCCTGAACTATTATCTTTGCTTAATAAAGGTGGTGGCTATCAGTTACAACTCCTTCCAGTCAATTCACTGATATTTTCACCCGCTGACAAAGAACGTTTAATGCATGGTGAGATGGTAGTATTGAATGGCAGTGATACTAGCCAGAGTTATCAACGTATCCTTCAGAGTGACTGGTTACTGCAATTTCCTTTTGAGCAGTCAGAAAGCGAGGACAATCAGCGCCTTTCAAGAAGTACCTTTAACCTGTTTGAAAAATTGTTGCAGGAAAAGCCACGGAATCATTGGCAAGCTACACTTGAGGAAATCAGTCAGGATTTCAGTTTTCCGGTTGTTCTGCTGAATATTACGGAGATGCATTTAACAGACCCCTTGCAGCAAAGGTTAGTGGAGGGTGAAATTGTCTGGCAGTTTATCGATGACGACAATGACTACCTCTATCATCGCGTGGTTGATAGTACTTATGTAATTCGTATGGGGCCATTTTCAGAGCCATTGACGTTGAATTATCTGCAGACTATCTTATTGTTGACGCTTGCTGTGCTGGTAGCACTGGCAACCCTTTTCTGGATTTATCCCCTGTGGCGAGATTTGAAACAGATGGGTATGACGGCAGAGGCATTTGGTCAGGGTGATTTTAATGTGCGCGTGCCGCTGACAAAGCGTTCAGTATTGCACCGTTTTGGTGAAATCTTCAATGGAATGGCAGGGCGTATTCAGGGGCTGATTTCATCGCATAAAGAATTGACTAATGCCGTATCTCACGAATTACGAACACCGATAGCACGATTGCGATTTGGTATGGAAATGTTACACACATCGACAGCAAAATCGGATCGTCAACGGTACCTGGAAAGCATGAGTGCAGATATCGACGAACTGGATACTCTGGTTGCCGAATTACTGACTTATGCCCGTTTTGATCGGGATAAACCCATATTGGAATTTCAGCGACAGGCGGTTGAACCCTGGATGTCCGATATCATCAAACAGTCTATTGTTGGTAATAACCGCCTGACAGTTAACTATAGAATCATCGGTAATAATAACCATTATGCGCAGTTTGAACCGCGTCTGATGGCCAGGGCTCTGGCTAATCTGCTTCAGAATGCACAGCGTTATGCACATAGCCGAATTGAGGTTGTTTTTTCGCAGGAGGCAAATAGATCCTGTTTCATTGTCGACGATGATGGTTCAGGTATCCCTGAAAATCAACGTACGCAAATTTTTGAGGCTTTCAAACGCCTTGATGCCAGTCGTGATCGTGAGACAGGTGGCTATGGCCTTGGATTGTCTATTGTTCAGCGTATCATGCAATGGCATGGGGGTGAAGTGATAGTAACGGATTCCCCTCTGGGCGGGGCGCGGTTTATGTTGTGTTGGGAGGAGAAATAATTGTTGCACCAGAGGCAGCTTTCTGGAATTTTTGCATCGGTGTGGGTTTTTCCTTACTATCTGTTTTCGTATTAGCATTCTTAGAAAACAGTGGAGATAAAAAATGAGTGATTTAGAGACGAAGCTGGCCGCATTTAAAGCAAATGCCATTGAACAACTTGAGCAGGTTGGTGAAACAAATATTGACGATGCACTACTGAGTGAATTAGTGGATAATTTGAAGCTTGTTATTGATAACAAGGATGCTCTGGGCGTTGCTGCGACAGATCCGTCTGAAATGGAAACTGTACGTACGAATTATGTTGTGAAGAAGCTTGGTATTGAGGACCGGGAGAAGGGAGCAGCAGCTGTTGCCGAAGTCGCACAGAAAATGTCGAATATCCGTATGAAAAACCGTGCCGCATTTTATTATTTGACCAAAAAATCCCTGTCCTGATCACTTTTGACTGGATTTCACATCAGTGTATCTATGTCAAAGTAGAAGTGGTTTTTCTTGAAGTAAGCTTTCAATGAGTACTTCTGGTGAAGCTGGCAAAAGCCCGACAATTTTATATCAATATTGTCGGGCTTTGTTCTTTGGCGCTAGTACTAAGGAACCTCTAATCAGACTCTCGTACAATAAATTATTATTAGGTAGTTTCTCATGAGAGTTACAACGGTTTTATTGCTGCTCTGTTATGTATCACCATCACAGGCAATAGACGAAGTTCATAAAAACGATAATACAGAAAAAGAAAAACTGGTGATTGTGTCTTCATTTCCGCCAGATATGACGCAGCTTTTTGAGTCTGCATATGAAGCCCTGCATCCGTCCGTTGATGTCGAGGTTATCAAGAAAAAAACCACAGCAGGAATTGCCTACGTTAAAAATAACCCGGTTGATCTTTTCTGGGTTTCTGCACCTGATGCGTTTGAGGTGCTGAAAGTGAAGCAGATGTTACAGTCTTACCACCCAATTGCAAAAGGAATCCCACGCCGAATTGGTGGCTATCCGGTAAACGATCCAGATGGGTTTTACGTCGGTTTCTCTGCAGCGGGATATGGGGTTATGTGGAATACAGAATATCTGCAGAGCCACCATCTTAGTGCGCCTGAAAGATGGCAAGATCTGGCTAGACCAAAGTATTTTGGTCATATTTCGATGTCAGCACCCTCGCGCTCAGGCACAACGCATCTAACGCTCGAAGCAATTCTGCAATTAAATGGCTGGCAACGGGGTTGGTCAATTATTAAATCCATTGCAGGTAATGTGCAGGAGATTACAAAAAAAAGCTCACATGTTCCGAAAGCAGTGATCAAGGGCGAAGCCGGCTTGGGTATTGTTATTGATTACTATGGTTTGTCAGCCCTGGCTAGTGGAAATCCGATAGATTTTGTTTATCCACCAACGACTGTTTTTGTACCGGCGAATATTGGTGTTCTCGCACAGGCAAAGAATGTAGAGCATGCAAAGCAGTTCATAGAGTTTTTGCTGACTGTGCCAGCGCAGGAATTACTACTAGATCCAAAAGTAGGTCGGCTACCCATTTTGCCTACTACATATCTGTCAGAAAAAGTGCCTGCAGGATACCCTCAGCCATACCGATCTAAACCACTGGGATCGAATAAAGCCTATGATGTATTTACCAGTCAAGTTAGATATACGCTGGTGAATTCACTGTTTGATGTCATGATTACCTATCAGCTCAATGCTTTGCAGCAAGTGACACATTTAATGCATCAAGCTGAACAGCTACTAACAGAAAACCCTGATACGGCAATGCCAGAGCTGACAGCAGCCATCATAAGAGCACGCGATTTAATCAATTACATGCCCGTCGATGAACTGAGTAGTCATGATCCGAAATTTACAGTACTTTTCACCAAAAATAGAAAAAAACTTGAAGATGTTAGCGAAGGTAAGCAGGCAGATCTGGAAAAAAACTGGTCTGAGTCAGTTGCCGGGAATTATCGTAGTGCAGCTGATATAATGAGAAATGCGCTTAATAATATCCCCTAATGTTATTAGTCATTGCGAGGCTCGTTCTGCCATTTTCTTAACAGGTCTTTCAGTGTCATATCCTGTTCCTTGTCATCGCCCAGACTGTTCGGATTTAGCGGGTTCTGTTCGCGGATCGCATTGATTGTTTTCAATCGAATCTCGATGTCCTGTTCCATTTTTTGAGAGAATTCAGGATTGTCTTTTAATACCCGTCGCATGAAAACCGGATCAAGTATGGCAATCTGGCAGTCTCTATTTGCAATAGCGATGGCGATATTTTCTTCCTTGCGAATGACAGAAATGACGCCCAGAAGATCGCCAGGATTTGCATAGCCAAGATTTTTTTTCTTGCCGTGTGCATCAGACATGGATTTTATAACCTGTCCTTCAAGTACAACATATAGCCCCTGGCACTCTTGCCCCTCAGCTAGTACCATCTCGCCTTTTCCATAACGGTGTACGCGTGATTGTTGGGTGATGAGTTCAAGTTCGGAATCGGACAGATTAAATGTTTTCAGCGTTTGTAGTTGATGGATAATATCCTCTTCGTTGATCGGGTTTGTTGATCCCAGGTCAAATTCGGAACCTCTGGAATGATAGACGCGGTAATCTTCGTAAGGGAAAATGATGCCGTGACGGTTGGTAGCATACCAGGCACGAGTGAGATAGCGATCTACAATATCATCAATCATTGCATAGTCGTTGTAATAGAGTATTGCCTCGTAAGTGCTATCTTCTTTCAAATCACGCAGATGTATTTGGGGCGGCGGGTTATGCAGCACACCTGGTGTGCTCAAAGCGGCTTCTAACAGGGCTGTGCGTACCATATTAGGCGGGTGATCATCGCTAAATACTATTGTGACTCGTTCCATGTGTATTTTATCTGGACGGCTGAAATTATAAAATATATTACTGGCTAGTACCGAATTCGGAATGACCAATAGATCTTCTTCGAAGGATTTGAGTGTGACAGAATGCCAGTTTATAGAAATAACCTGGCCAACCACGTCACCCGCTTTTATCCAGTCGCCAATCTGAAACTGACGAGCTGAAATTAATGTGATACCGGCAAACAGGCCGCCCAGGGTATCCTGTAAGGCCAGACCTAGAACAATCGAACCAACACCAAGCGCAGCCAGCATTTGCCCCAGGTCAATGCCCCAGATTGCTGAAATAACAAAGGCAATTCCCAGCAGAATAAAAAACAGGCGGGCAATATTCAGAATTAGATTGGGTATCCGGCTTTGCCAGGCATTTTCATTGCTGCTTTTTCCAGACCATAAAATATTAAAGGTCGAAATAGATAAATAAAGAATGCTGATCCAGAAGATAGAGGCGACAATTTTTATAATTAAATGGTCGTGCGTCAGCTCAAGAACCTGGCTCAGTAACAGGTAGATGGTCAGACTTGGAAAAACAAAATACTGGGCATTGGTAATGATAGAGTGGCGGCTGTTTTTTGTGTCTTCCAGTCGATAAAGCATTTCACCAAACAGCACCATAAGTAATGGAAAGCCTATGAGGAGCCCTACGCCCCATGCTAACCATGCCTCATTCCCCAACCAGTCAAACATTGTTATTGTCACCTGTATACTGCCAGGACTGGAGCTGATCATCTTCACTGCAGTCGATCAGATCCATTTTTTTATATTGATCTTGCTCGGGTAATGCCTGATACATGCTGTCACTAATCAAAATAGTATCGGGTTTTGCATGGCTTCGAATTGTGTTGGCGATATTCACCGTTGCTCCCCAGATATCATAAATAAAATATTTTTCGCCGATAACACCCGCCAGTACAGTACCAGAATGAATGCCTACACTAAGTTTGATGGGTTTATTGAATTCCTGGGCATAGCGTCGACCAATCGCGATCAGTCGACGTGCAAATTCGACTGCACGCTTATTGTGATCCAATCGTGGTGTAAGCAGGCCACAGGCGGCCATATAGTCGTCACCAATGGTTTTGATTTTATCAACGCCCGTTTCTGCAGCAGCATCATCGAATTCAGCAATTAATTTGTTCAGTTGATTGATTGCAAATTCAGGGCTGTCGTTTTTTTCATCCAGTCCAGTCAAAGTGACAAAAATGACTGATACATTAGGGATTTTGTCTACAATGGGGTCTTCTCCGGTGATCATTCTATCAGCGATCTGTTCTGGCAGAATGTTGTGTAACAGAAGCCTGTTTTCCTGGTCTTTCTGGTTGATTAACTGTTTTTGTTCCTGAATGCCTTCCATCATGCTGTTGAACGAATTACTCAAAACACCCATTTCATCATCGCGTTTTATGTCAACTCTAACGTCGGTATCGCCGCTGCCAATACGCCGAAAGGCGGACACCAGTGTATGCAGGGGTTGGGTAAAATAATTGGCTGCCAGTATTGCCAGTAGTGTGATGATAATACCTAGCACACTGGCATAAACCATCACATTGCGCCTGAATTGATCGATCGGCTGATTAACTTCATCAATATCCATTTCGGCAAGTATGACCCAGTCCATGCCGTATGTTCGCAGCGGCGCATAGGAGCTGATAACAGGGATACCTCGATAATCAATGACTTTACTTGTCCCCGTTTTTCCACTGAAAGCACTGTCGACGGCTTCGCCATAAATACTCTGAAACAAAATAGTCGTATTTAATGTATCGATATGCTGAATCGTTTCCTTTGGCGTTCCAATTTTAGTCAGGCGCTGTAAATACACATCTTTTCCCTGTTCCAGAAAACGGGAGTCAGTCCTCATTAAATGATTTCGGCCAACCAAAAACACTTCTCCTGTTTTACCCATGCCGCTTTTTTCCCAGCTACGATTTCCCGTCATGACGTTATTCAATTCGTCGACAGGCATCTGTACTGCCAGAATGCCAGCAACTTCCAGACCATCATAGACTGTAATGGCTGCAAAGGCGGCAGGTGATCCGTATGAAGGCAGATAGAGATCAAAATCCTGAAACTTTACTTCATTTCGAGTCTTGCTTTCAGATACGTTTCGTATCAGGCGGGAGAAACTGCTGGAAGAATAAGGGCCATCAAATAAGTTGCTTGCAAAATCAATTTCTTTGAAAAGGGAATAGACGATATCGCCTGTTTTATGATCGATCAAAAAAAGATCATAATAGCCAAATTGCTTGATTAATCCACGCAAACTTTCGTGATATCGTGAATGCACCTGAGCAAAATAACTGCTGTCTTTTTCTGCCTTAACCAGAGCATCCTTTTTACCAATTTTATTTGGGTTATCTGCGATATAGTGGTATTGCAGATAGGTAGCTGCAGTCGATGTGGGGATGAAATGTTTGCTTTCATGTTCACCACCAATGCGATTTTTCAGTCGCGGGATGAAAGACTTTCGATAAAAGTTATCGACAGATTTCTGTTGTTCCTCAGAGATGCTTTCGCGGTTAGCAAGGTGGAATGCGGTACGAAATTCGTTAAGCGCACCAATAATAACCTGATTGTCAGCGAAGCCTTGTACCTGATTGCTGATATTGGAAAAATAGGAATCAATTTGCTGCGTTTTTGCCGCACGCAAAGTATTTAGCTGATTATAAGTTGCCTCATTCAGAGCGACTTTTGCAGATTGATAACCTTGCCAGGCAATAATAAGAATGCTGGCAATGCTTGTTGCCAGCAATAAAAAAACCAGTTTTGAGCGAATGCTCAATCGATTGGTCAGGCCCATTTATATTATCTCCAGAAAATCATTACGAGCTCCTGTTACATTCTGTAAAGCAAGTTGTGCGTTCATGAATGGATAACAGGAATCCGGATAACGGTTGTCCAGAAAAGATTAAAATACATATTGAGCTTGAACGAATAGCTCATTTTCGTCTTTTCCTTTAACACCTTCGATGTTCTCACCTTTACGGTAACTTGTTTGTAACTTAATATCATGTTTATGTATGAACCAGTTGACGCCTACAGATGTTCGATTCCATTCTTCCGCGTAATTATCAGCATCCTGAGACTGGTAGCCAAGCACCAGTTCCAGTTTTTTGGGTATTGCCATATAGCCGCCTTCAATAGCCCAGTTTTCCAGATCAGTTGAACCATTCTTATACAGGCCTGCAGTGCGGTTTGCATCGGCTGTATCAGCGCTAAAGCGATTATATTGCGCATCAATTGAAACACCACTGATTCGAAAGCCAGCACTCAGTTCATAACCCGTTACATCACTAATATCATTACTTGCAGCAGTTTGATCTTCAATATCGCCATCATTACTCCAGTTAAACGCAGCAATGCCAATTGTTGCTTTCATGTCGCTCTTGAAATCTCCCTGAGAAAGCTTCAAACGACCAAAGGGGTGAAAATCAACGCGACCACCAAATATCCAGCCCTCATTAAAATCATCATTTTTATTCACCGGGCTGTCAAAGTCCAGTTTACTGCTACTGGGATCAATCGATGCCTGGGAAACAGAGGCCGCCCAGGTGATTTTTTTGTCACCATTATGCCCTGATGCATGCAGGCCGAGGTTGCGCCCTGGTGTTCCATAATTGTGGTCGCCGACGAAGGTGCGTTCTACCAATTGTTGTTTCTTTGAGGAAGTGAGCTGCTCTCTGGAAAACGGGAAGAGCACATTGCCAATCTTGATTTTGACACCATCAAAACCGGTGTATTGCATATAAGCATCTTTAATAGAGATTTCAGTCTCATTGTTGGCTTTGCCCAGGTCAAACTGAAACTTGCCGCGCCAGTCTTTATGTAGACTGCCTTCTATGTAAGGACGAAAACGCCGTAAAAACAATCTGTCAGTTGATTTCTCGTCATCTGCATCTGTTTTGAGATACTGCATCTGAATCCGGCCACCGATTTTGACATATTTGCCATTTTCGTTATGCAGAACAACTCCACCGGCAGAGGCATTCAGAGTTGCTGTTGAAATAGAGACAGCGAGCATTACTTTTTTAAAGTAAGAACCACACATGTTTTATTTTTCTCCCAAATTGAATGATGTTATCTGAAGAAGTATTGCATTCCAGTATGACAGTTTTATGACATGCTATTCAGCCAGATCAGTTTCTATTTTCCGATCCGGAATTACAGGGAATAGTAGCACTATAACGGGTTACAAAAGGTTACATTACAACACATTGTTTCTACAGACCCACCCGATTTGAGTATTTATAATGCTGCTTGTCTCAAATTTCACCCCAAATTTTATTAACTGAAGAAAGCGGAATGATTCTAATGTTTTTGATGCCAGGAAAAACAGGTGGTTTATTATTCATCGCACTCATATTGATGCCCTATGTATCTATCGCAGCGGGTTTTAGTGTACATGTTAAAGAAAAGGGGAGCGGGGTTTATATTGAAGGTGCCACAGTCGTGCTGCAAGACGGGGAAGTTTTTAAACAAACATCTGCAGATGGTTTAGTCGAATTTCCAGAGAGTGCGCTGCCGCAACAGATCAAAGTGTTAGCACCCGGATTTGAAACCCTGACCAGGCAGGTGTCAGCCATCAGTGATGTCATCACGCTTTATCTTGAGCCGATAGTCTTTGAGGGAGAAGGGCTTGAAGTCACAGCAGATCGACTGGTTGAAAAAACATCGAAATTCACCCTGTCAGTAGCTGAACTGATTCGAGCTGCAGGCAGTAGCGGCGACCCGCTAAAGGCGATTACGGCATTGCCTGGCATTATTGCGACTGAAGAAAATTCTTCCGAAGTGTATATGCGTGGCAGTAACGGCAACGATAATATTACCTGGGTAAACAATGCGCCGGTGGGTTATCTTTATCATTTTGGTGGTTTCCAGTCGACGATTAATCCTGCCTTGATTGAAGATATCAATGTATTCCTTGGCGGTTTTCCGGTGAAATACGGTGATGCGCTTGGCGGTGTTATCGATGCTCGGCTACGTACTCCAAGATATGATCGTATGCATTACAAACTGGATATTTCTACCATTGCCGCTTCATTTCTGGTTGAAGGGCCTGTTGGTAAAGGGGGTGATGGGTTTTTTATAGCGGGTAGACGCAGTTATCTGGATCTTCTGCTGTCACCAGGTGAGGCGAGTGATCTGTTTTCGGATGACGATGAGGATGAATCTGAGCCTGATCGGGTTCTGTTAGTACCACGATTTTATGATTTTCAAACACTCTATCGCCATCAATTGAATCGCGGTTATATAGACACGTATCTGTTTGCTGCTGGTGATGAATTGAAGCTGGAATTAAATAACGAAAAAGCAGATCCACAACTGGAAGGGCAACTGAGAACAAAAGTTTCCTATCAGACAGCAGGTCTGACGTGGCAGCAATACTGGAACAAGCGCTGGGACAGCATTGCAACACTGGCGTATGTGCATGAAAAAAGTTCAGATCGTATTGGCAGGGATGAGTTGGGAAACCCTTTTTATGCGCGTATAGAAGATAGAGTATTGCACTTGCAACCAGAATTACACTGGTACCCAAAGCCTGAAACCCGATTTGATATGGGGTTTAATGGCGCCTATGCAGATATTCCTGTGGATGTTTACGCACCTCGAAGTGATACCGAAGATGATCCGGACTTTGATTTCACTTCACAGAAAAAACACCGTCTGCAGAGGACCATCAATGCCTATGAACTCTCACCCTATATCCGTTATCGCCGACAATGGAATAATAGATTGACAACTCAGTTTGGACTTCGGCATACCAATTTAGGAATTAGTGGCGGCTTCGATACGCATACCTTTTCACCTCGCGCAACACTGGAATACCAGGCTACGCCTGATACCTTGTTATCAGCAAGCTGGGGTAAATACATTCAGATACCGGAAGGTGAAGAAGTGGTTAAATCGTTTGGTAATCCATCGTTGCTAGTGACTGAATCCGAACACCGCATTCTGGGTGTTGAACATCAGATCAACCCGCTCTATAACGTCAAAGCCGAGATTTATCACAAGCCGATGAAACATCTGGTAATAGCGCTGGATGAGAATGATCCCCCGGATAATTTTTCCAATCGTGGTAGCGGTGAAGCTTACGGCTTTGATCTATTTCTCAAACGTAAAGCGGCCCACAGAAAGTTCGGCTGGTTGTCGCTCTCCTGGGCAAAATCAGAGCGAACCAATGAAATTACGGCTATCACGCGTGATTTTTCCGGCGACCAGCCTTTAACCCTGACGGCAGTCTGGGGCCAGCCTTTTGGTGGCAACTGGAAACGCTGGGATTGGAGTATCAAGGCGCAGGCCCATTCCGGTCGTCCCTATACAGAGGTGACAGGCCGACATCGGGAAGATTCGAATGATCCCAACAGTCGCTGGATCGGAGAATATGGAAAACATAATGCAAAGCGGTTGCCGACCTATTACAAACTCGATTTGCGGATAGCGCGAGAGGTACTGCTGAAAGAATCAAAATTGAAACTTTATCTGGAGATGCAAAATGTTACCTTCGCCAAAAATATTGTTGAGTATGATTATGGCGATGAGTTTGAGGACATTGACCAGCCGACCGAAGTGACCGGCACATCATTTTTCCCATTCATTGGCGTAGAAATGGAGTTTTAGCAGATGGGCACACCTATTAATCGTCTTTTTGCCCTATTTCCGCGTTGGATAATTTTTTGCGATCCTCATGTATGCTTTATACACTGCGGTTCTCAAAATTTATCCGCCTTTAACTCAGACAAAAACCCTAATTAATAGAGGTGCCCAGAATGAATAGTCAGCAGGAATTTTTCTCGATAATGAATAGCGGTGGTCCCATAATGTGGGTGATTTTTACAGTCGCCTGCATTGCTATGGCGATGCTGGTGCGCGAGGCATTACGTGGGCAGTCACTGTTGAAAGAAGCGCGTCTCGATTACCAGACGCTGCGCAATGACAGGAATTTTTTACCCGCAGTGGATGCCAGGCCGAGTCCGATTGCCCAGTTGCTGGATTTGCTTCACTGGCCCGATATTCAGAGTCGAGATGATTTAGCTAAAGAATTCAGGATTCATTTACCTGAGGTAACACAGAAAATGGAGGGACGCCTGGCAACTATCGCTGTACTGGGTTCACTACTGCCCATGCTGGGTTTGCTGGGTACAGTCACTGGTATGATCAATGTGTTTGAGGTCATTGCCTTGCAGGGCAGCGGCAAACCTGAGGCGATGGCAGACGGCATTTCACAGGCACTGTTAACCACGGCCAGCGGCCTGATTATTGCGATTCCCGTGATCTTTGTCCATCATCTGTTGGCGCGTCGGGCGAATGCCCTGATGGCCCTGACCCATCAGGCAATACAGTTAATTCTACATCGTGATCCCACCCAGCTAAAAGTAGCACGGCATCATGCAAATGGATGAGATTTTCCCCAGACAGAATCTGAATTCCGGAAAACCCGAAATCAGTATGGCGCCACTGGTAGACATTGTTTTTCTGTTGCTGATATTTTTTATGGTGACCACGGTTTTTCCTGAGAACGATGGCTTGCTGATTGAAAAACCTGAATCAGAAAATGCAGCCACGCTCAGTGGTGAACAGATGATCATTAAGATTGATCAGCAGGGAACGGCCTATATTGAAGGTAATCAGGTAACCACGCAGGATATTGAGCGAATACTCAAAACCGATCTGCAGGCAAAACCTCAACTAGTTGTAACAGTACAGGCTGATCGTCGAACAACCACAGAAGTATTAATCAGCATCATTGATGCCGCCAAAGCTGGAGGGGCAAAAACACTGGGTATTGCTACGCATGAAAAGCAGAAGTAATTACTCAATATCGGCATCGGCTTTTTCGTTGGTTTTTTCATCTCTGGCGGGCCTGTTGTTAACTGCTGGACTGCTGTTAACCATTCAAATTCTTGCGAATTATCGTGTGCAAAATGATGAATTAAAACCGCTGCTGGTACTCGATTTGCTGGCATGGCAGGAAACTGCAAAACCAGAAAAGCAACCGACAAAAGATCTCAGGCTAAAATCAAAACCGGTACCTCAGCCCATTCCACAGCAGACTGCAAAGCCAGAACAGAAGCCCGTTGTTAAAAAACCATTGCCAGACAATTTGCCAACACCAGAAATGATTCAAAAAAAGCTGCGCAACAAACCCCTGAAGAAAGTTAAACCTATAATAGAAAACAAGCTAGTTGAATCTGAACAGGAGCCTGAAAAAATTCCTGAGTTAGCTGAACCAGAAAAAACTAAAGCACTACAGTCGACAGATAACGAAGCGACTTCCTTGCCCGCTCCGGTACCGATATTTCAGTTAACAAAAATGCCAAAATTCCTGCACCGCGAATCACCAATATACCCGGAAGCCAAACGCATGGCTGGCATCAGTGCTGAGGTTAAACTTGAAGCGTTGATAGATACTCATGGTAAGGTCAGGCAGGTCAGAATACTGAAATCAGCCGGTGAAGCATTTGACCAGGCAGCGAAACAGGCCATTCGTGCATCAAGTTTTTATCCGGCAGAGGTTGAGGGTAAGGTTGTGGCTGTGCTGTTGCGTTTGCCGGTTCGGTTTTTTTTGCAGTGAACTGGTTTTGATAGGTTGCAGGTTGCCGTCTATCTCTTCATGAACATTGCATGTCCCGGCTGAATATTCTCTGTATTTGTGGAAAATTGCATTGATCAGGGAGGTAAAGTTCGGTAATCTTTAAGATATGGACTGGGGACAGAAGAGAGATAAAAGCATTATCCAGCAAGTTGACGTGTTCAAATACGGCAGGTTGTCGAATATATACTGTTAGACTTTATATAAAAAATGAACGATATTTGTTATTTATGTGGTACACAAGTACTTGTTAGTGAAATAACTGACGATCACGTTGTGCCAAAACAATTCATAAAGCGGTCACAACCAAAGGTAAAAGGATTCGATTATGCTGGTGTGCTGCCTTCACATGAGTCTTGTAATAATGAATTCGAGCCAGAAGTATACAGCCAAAAGGCACTCATTTTAATAAAAGCACTTTATGATGAAAATTGCTTTTTAAAAAGACAACATCGCGATAATCCAAATATATAAATAATGGCGCTTAACTCCAACTGCTTTCCTGGGTTCACTGAGCGAGATTTAGAGTTCTTTAAATTTATTGACGTTCGAAATGAAGACTGTAGTGATTGGTCTAATCCCAAATATTTTAAAGGCAAGAAAAAGATAAATCCTAAAAAAGATGCTTTGTATGCGGCACTAGCAGTCCTATCAAAGAGCGCGGCCGCTTTATTGGTGTCACGCCACCTAAATTCTGTGCCACCATTTTGGCGTGTAGTTGCTGTCCCGTACATTGGTGCAGGCACGGTCGATTTTGATGCGATTCTGGGTAATACAAAGCCTTTTGAGGTTGGTATTAAAGCTTGGATACGCCCAATGGAAAATGACGATTGGTTTGTGGTTTATAAAGCTGATGACGTATTGGTATACCTTCTTTTCTGGTTTTCTGGCGAAAAAGCTGTTGTTGAGGGAGTGTCGGAAATATTTAATGATGCCGATCGGCTTCTATTCGAAGGCAGGAATCTTAACTTATTAGTAAACTATGAATGGAAAAAGGTCTAACAAAAACAAGAACAGAAAAACAAGAAAAAACAAGAAAAAACAAGAACAGACAGGCACTTTATAGGGAGACAAAAATGCCCACATTGTTCTGAAAAATTAGAGAGAACATCCACTGATAATTTACGAAATCACCGATACCTGAATAAATCTGGGGCAGTTTATTGTTTTTTAGATAAAAGAGGCTATTCAAGATACAACAAAGCCTCAGAAAGCCTTCTGATCAAATTGAATACGCTTTTTTTGAAATATTTTTTGAGTTTAGGTCCCGAACAACAGCCGACTTCGAGCTGAGCCTTTACACCATTTTCGTTTCAGAGCCTGGCAGACCACTTCGAGTTGCTTCCAGTGTCCCATGAAAACAGGGTAATAGCTTTCAAGCTGGTGATGCTGTTTCAACCATTCATTAACATCCAGATTCAACCTTTGCAGGATCGGAGGAATATCCTGGGATATAGACCCGCGCTTATCGTCTCGAATAGCCCGCCCGGTCCAGTCGATCAGCTGCAGATAGTCCGGCCAGCTAAAGGGAATACTGGTTTTGGAGGTATCTGGTTTTTGATCTGTTTTCTTCAGTAGAAAAGACATTAACTGTTCTGTTTTTTCTGGGCAATCAATACGAGCTTTAATGCTAGTGTAATCAGATGATTCTGGTGTGGGTGCCATATTTGCTCTTACAGGATTCAGATCAACGTACACCATACAGGCCAGTACTGCCGCTTCATCGGCAAGGAGCGTAGAAGAAAAGCGACTTTCCCAGAAATGCCCGGTGCAGCTATCTTCTTTATTGGCTCTGCGAGCAATGGGTTCATTCAGGGTGCGCATGAACCAGCTAATATCGGTTAGTTGCTGTCGGTATTTCTTTGCATATTTTTCTACAACCGCTAGTAATGCAGCGTCCATTGTTTCGTTTTTTACATACCGCTCAACCAGCGGAGGTAAAGAAAAGAGCTGGCTCCATTGCTGAAACAGGGTTTTTAAATCCCAGGTAGCGGCTTTTTCCTGATTCACATGCAATACCACTTGATAATGATTGCTCATCACCGCGTAAGCACAAACATCGATGGCAAAGATCTGAGAGAGCTGAAGTATGCGCTCTTCAATCCAGTCCCGGCGGCGTTCATAGCTGATGCCATTTTCAGTGCCACAGAGAAAGCTCGTCTGACACAACGGGAAGTACAGTGGTAATAGGGTGAAACCATCCAGAGACACGATTTCACAGCGGGGTTTGGGCATGATGATCTCCTTATCGTCGTAGCCAGTCCTTGAATGAGTAACGATATAGAGTTAGTCTTTGGGTTGCAAGCGGTGGGTGTCCATAGTTTCCCGAACTTGAAACTGACCGTGAATTTTGCAACAGTAGCAATACTTTCAAAAAGTACAAGGCAAGTATTGAATACTTGTTCGATGGGTTTTTTCTACAGTCTCGTTCGGGTCAGGAATAAAATCTAATGAAATTAGAAACAGACATGGTTGAGAAATTTGGTAACGCCCTTGTGGATGTATTTCATTTTATGGCGCTTTTTCTTATCGGCGCAACAGTTGTCTGGTCTGCAGCCTACGAATACCTGCATATAATGGAGAAAGGACATGCTGAGTTAAAGGATATTCTTTTGCTTTTTATATATCTGGAGCTGGGTGCAATGATTGGTATTTATTTCAAAACACATAAATTACCGGTGCAGTTTCTGATATTTATTGCCATAACAGCTCTTTCAAGGCATTTAGTGATTGATGTGCAGCATGTATCTAATAATTTTCATCTTTATTTGCTAATTAGTATTTCGGGGTCAATACTTTTGCTTAGTGCGGCGCTTTTTGTTCTAACATTTACTGCTAAAAAATTCGGCCGTCCTGAAGATGACGTCAACAGTGACAAAGAGTCTTAACAGCGAAAAATAAGACAGGTTTTTTATAAAAAACAATATTTATCTGCTGAATAACAGGCAAAATTCTTCTCAAGATTATAGTAATTCTTATGCGATGACGATATCAGTTAGTCGTTTGTTTCTAGAAGCGGGCGCCTGGAATTAACAAAGGTTAGCGAATCCTGTCAATACGAATTACCGGATAATTCTGTCTGGATAGCTCAATGACTGTCTGCCCGGGTTTCACGACCAATGTTCGTGGCCAGCGGTGAAATGGCCCAATAGGAGATTTGGCGTAGGTCAGATGATAACTGCCAGGTTTTAATGCGCGGGTTGTCAGGCGAATGATGTTATCGGCCTCTTCTATGTTTACGCCATCATAGGGTGCTGCGAGTGGTTCGCCGATAAAGATGCCTTCACCTGGTTGTTGAACGCTTTTCCAGTAGGCTTCAAGGAGTGTTTCTCCCTGCAGGTAGTGGCTCATCAGTATTCCCGGGTTGGGAAATTTTCCAGGCAGGTTACAGGGTTCTTTGACGGTTCCATAGCTACCCGTCGCGCCTGCTTCAAGCCAGCGCAAGGCGCTCATTTGTTTGCTGTCAGTTAATTTGCCACCGGTTGAGGTCAGATGGTCTGCTACGGCGCCTGGGTGAAAGCTCAGCGAATCCAGGTTTTGCACTTGTTGCAGGCCGGTAAAATAGAACATAACATCGTTGCGGTTGCGCAGAGTATTGGATTTGATAATCAGTGTTTTGATCATGCCTGAAAATGTTTCACGGATGCGTGGGAACAGGCCGGAACGGACATTACGATGACGATCCCAGGTGCTGAGCAGGTAGGCTGTGCCAGGCGGTTGGCTTGCGTCAGATGCCACGCCTCTGTCTATCAATTCTCTGGCCTGTGTCTTGCTGATTGCAGCGATGGACATGGTCGGTCTGATTGCGTAATCAGTATAGGGTGCTGTGCTATTGCTATTGAAATACAGGCTGGGTTTGGTGTGGGCGCAGAGTGATTTCGAGCAGAAGGCTTTGTCATAGCCGAAGGTGAACGCCGCCGTAATCGACATGCAGTCTACCCGATAAGGTGCCGCCCAGGTCAGGGCAAGTGCCTGTATATCTGCTCCGAATGTGTTATTCACTTGCGCCTGGATTTTTTTGAAGGATGCCAGAGAGAGGTTTCCTGTGCGTTCCGGAATTTGTATTCGCAGTATATTCTTGTCAGGAATCTGGCGTTTGAGCTGGTAGTACCGTCCGGTTTCAACGCTGACAGGGTCAAGGGTATTAATAATGAGGCCTAGTTCGTCAGCATGAATACGCGTTTTAGGCAGAAATATTTGTATCCCGGATTGAGTGAGCCTAGGGGTTGAAGCTGGGGATGTTGTTGAAATAAGCATCAGGGCAAGACAAATCGCCCAGCTGCGAATGATCAGACCCCGTTTATTAGTATTTGCTGAAATATTGTTCATTATCATAGTGGCAATATTACCTGATAAATGATCGCCTATAGCTTGTTTTATAGGATATTGTTTGGCATCTGAATGCAGGATGAGCTATATTCCCTTTATACCGCCTGTTAAGGAGGTTCTTTAACAGACTATGATTATTTTTGAGAAAGCGTCCGAGGAATCTGATTATTATGAAGATGAAAAAAACATTTGTATTTACCGTTCTGTCAACTGCTATGTTACTGGCTGGGAACAGCGTTGCGGAAGAGCTGACAGGCATTGCTGATATGGCTCAGGCTCTGCCTGATGCGAAGGCTGGCGAATGTTTTGCCAAGGTGATGATCCCTGCTCAATATAAAACGGAAGCTCAGGAGATCGTTAAGCGCGATGCCTACGATAAGATTGAGATTATTCCTGCCAAGTATGAAACCGTACAGGAAAAAGTACTGGTCAGGGAAGCATCGAAAAAAATTGTACCGGTTCCAGCTGTATATGGGATGGTTGAAGAGACGGTTGAATTAGAGCCAGCCAAAATGATCTGGATGGCGGGTAATTCTAAAAAATCAAGAGTTGCAGGTTCCAGCTTGCTGGCAGGTGCGCATGCGCTGAGCCTGCCTGATACTGCGAAGCCTGGTGAGTGTTTTAAGGAATACCACAGTCCGGCACAATATAAAACTGAGGCACAGAAAATCCTTCAGAAAGAAGCTTCCAAAAAGTTTGAAATAATTCCGGCCAAATATGAAACAGTTGTCGAAAAAGTGATGGTCAGCGAAGCCTCTTCCAAGCTTGTTGAAGTGCCTGCTGAATACGAAAAAGTGACCGAAAAAGTCCTGGTCAGAGCCGCTTATACGACCTGGAAACAGGGCCGTGGTCCTGTTGAACGGATTGATGGTGGTACCGGTGAAATCATGTGTAAAGTTGAAGTGCCGGCAAAATATAAGTCAATCACCCGCCGCGTATTGAAAACTCCGGCTACAACGTCGAAAGTTGAAATCCCAGCCAAATTTGAAACACAGAAGGTACGTAAGCTGGTAGCAGCCGCTGCCCAGAAGGAAATTGAGATTCCTGCTACGTACGAAACTGTGACAAAGCGGGTAAAGATTTCTGACAGTAAAACAGCCTGGCTTGCGGGTGGGTCAGCCACTGAGGATGCAGGCAAGGCTACAGGCAAGACGCTCTGTATGAAGGAAGTGTCTGCGAAAACCTCGACTGTGAAAAGACGTGTGGTAAAAACCCCGGCGACAGTCAAGACAGTCGAAATTCCTGCCGTGTTTGAAACGCGTGCGGTGCGTAAACTGGTTTCACCCCCAGAGGAAAAACGTACCAAGATACCGGCAGAAAAACAGTCTGTTTCCAAACGGATCAAGGTGACTGATGCCAAGCTCGAATGGCGCAGTGTGCTTTGCCAGACAAATATGACCAAGGATCTGAATCTGCAGATTCAGAAAGCCTTGCAGGTGGCTGGGTACAATCCAGGGCCTGTTGATGGTGTGATTGGTCGCCAGACCTTGCTTGCAGTTGATGCATTCCAGCAGAAAAACGATTTGCCAACAGGTGGTTTAACCATGGCAACGCTGGAAAAACTGGGCGTTAAGCTTTAAGATGATATTTTAGGGTACCGCTATATATAATTGTAAGTGCCCTTATTCTATGTAATTAGAGCCCCGCTTGATGCGGGGTTTCTTTTTTTACGGAGGTTGTATTTATGGCTTCAGAGAAAGATAAGGAAAAGGGGCAGTCGTTATTTAGCGTTTTCAAGAGCGTCAGTGCTTCAATGTTTGGTGTGCAGGGAAGTAAACAACATGAAGAGGATTTTGCGAAGGGAAGTATCGGAACCTATATTTTTGTTGGTGCTGTTGCGACATTGTTATTTATTCTGGCTGTATGGGGGCTGGTGAAATTTGCAGTTGGCAGTTTGACTTGATGGCAGGCAAAAAAAAGGGCCTTGCGGCCCTGAAGTCTGATGAGTTGTGCCCGGCCAGCATTGCTGGCGGCAATCTCGTAAATCAGATGGTATGACGTCCTGGTCTACTTTTTTTCTTCCTTGTCGCTTCCCGACTCTGTATACCTGGGTACACAAGAGTTTCCCCTGCACTGTTACAGATGATTCATTGTTTTACAGGCAGAGGTAACGGCGTTTGTTCAGGATACTTGATCAGGATTACGGGTTTTTTCGATAGCCCAATTCTCTGTGGCCCACTGAAGCATGGTGGGTATAGATTCCCGTTCGATTTCACCGGGAGGCTGCTGCCCGAGAAAGCGGAGTGTTTTGAATAACAGGCGGTTTTTCTGTTGATCGTTGACCGCTGGCGCCAGGTTTTGTTTGCTGAGTTTTTTCCCGTCTTTCCCCATTACCAGAGGATGGTGAAGGTATCTGGGTGTGTGGAAACCCAGCGCCTGTTGCAGGGCGATCTGTCGGCAAGTGTTATCGAGTAAATCATGTCCGCGAACAATGTGAGTAATATTCTGAGCATGGTCGTCGACGACCACAGCTAGCTGGTAGGCATATAAGTGGTCACTGCGGCGAATGATGAAGTCACCACAGTGGCTATCCAACGGTTCAGTCTGTTGGCCAGCTAGACGGTCCTGGAAACTGATGATGCTATTTTTAACTCGAAAGCGAATCGCTGTTGGCTTGTCTGGCGCTTTGATCCCATCTCGACAGGTTCCTGGGTAGATGGCGGTGTCAGCTGCTATGAGCTGGGTGTCTTTACGGCTACAGCTACATGGGTAGCAGGCATCTTGTGTAGCCAGTTGAGACAGAGCTTTCTGGTAAACGGCTGTACGCTGGCTTTGATAGATGACAGTTTCATCCCAGTGTAAGCCAAAATTTTCCAGCGTTTTGAGAATGTGGTCGGCCATGCCGGGTTGAGTGCGTGGTGGATCCAGGTCTTCAATTCTGACCAGCCAAACACCCTTTGAGCTACGTGCATCAAGATAACTGCATACCGCTGATACTAGAGAGCCGAAATGCAACGGCCCGGATGGGGTAGGGGCAAATCGGCCTCGGTAAGCTGTATTCATATCACTAGTCTGATATTACACCACGAATCTGGAATAGCGATCGAGTGCAGTATCCAGGCTAGCGTATCTGTTTTTCGCGAATCTCGTCCAGTGTCTTGCAATCAATGCACTGGGTGGCTGTTGGCCTGGCTTCAAGGCGGCGGACGCCAATTTCCACACCACAGGATTCACAATAGCCATAGTCATCATTTTCAAGAGCGAGTAGTGATTCATCAATTTTCTTGATCAGTTTACGTTCACGGTCACGGGTGCGCAGTTCCATGCTAAATTCAGATTCCTGAGTTGCCCTGTCATTGGGGTCAGGGAAATTGGACGCTTCATCCTGCATATGGTGAACGGTACGGTCAACTTCCTGCATCAGGTCGCTTTTCCAGGAATGTAACAGGTTGTGGAAATGTTCAACCTGATCGGAGTTCATATATTCTTCGCCCTTCTTTTCCTTGTAGGGGGCGATATCACCAATTGGGCCGTTAGTAGCGGAATGACGTTTCGTTGTTTGTTTGGAAGCAGTTGATTTCTTCGAGGTTTTTTTTGTGGCCGCAGTTTGCCTGGTCGCGGTTTTCTTCGCTACCTTTTTTTTGCTAACTACTTTTTTCTTGCTAACCACTTCTCCCTTGACAGTCGTTTTAGCCACCGTTTTCTTCTTCGCGGTTGTCGTTACTTTCTTTTTTGCTGCCATCCCATCTTCTCCAACGAAAGAGTTAAATCATTAGCCGTCCATGCCGAGACAGAGTCTCTGCCGGAATACACCGGGCACGGTAGTTTCCTTATCAATCGACTGTTAGTCAAGGAATTTTAGAAATTGTTGCCAGTTAGCGGTTTTTCTGGCATACAGTGTGGGGCTATTTTACTGCTAAGGATGGAAAATGTCGCGATTAACCACACTTTTATTCGATGTCGATGGTACATTGGCGGAAACTGAAGAAATTCATCGCCAGTCTTTCAATGCAGCTTTCAGGCAGGCTGAGCTGGACTGGGATTGGAGTCAGGCGATGTACCGCGCTCTGTTGTCCGTAACGGGTGGCAAAGAGCGTATTTTGCACTATATAGAGCAACATGAGCCAGATTTTTCGGTTCCAGGTGATCTGAGAGAGTATATTGCCGAGCTGCACGCCAGCAAGACTGAGCATTACACCTCGACTGTGGCAACTGGCAATATGCCATTACGGTCTGGGGTTCGACGGCTTATTGACGAGGCCAGGAAAGCAGGTCTGCGTTTAGGTATTGCGACAACAACAACCCCTGCAAATGTATCGGTATTATTGCAGAAATGCCTGGCCCCTGATGCTGAAGGCTGGTTTGAGATTATCGCGGCAGGTGGGGTTGTAGCCAATAAAAAGCCCGCACCGGATATTTATCTGTATGCCATGGAAAAAATGGGGGTCAGCCCGAATGAATGCCTGGCTCTGGAAGATTCTGAGAATGGTTTGATCTCTGCACGTCAGTCAGGACTGGCAACGCTTGTGACTGTCAGCCAGTATACGCAAGGGCAGGATTTTTCAGATGCGCTTCTGGTGGTCGATCAGTTTGGAGAGCCAGATAATCCGAGCACTGTTTTCAGTGGTCAGATGCAGGCTGCTGATTATGTAACGATTGATGTATTACAGCAATTGCTTGATTAATCTATTTTATTAGATATACGCAATAAACTACTATTATATATTAAATTATCATGAATATTAAACGCGTTGATGCTATCCAGCCATTCCATGTTATGGCACTACTCGCGCGGGCGCGGGAGCTGGAAAGCCAGGGGCAGTCGATTATTCATATGGAAATTGGTGAGCCGGATTTTGTCTCTCCGCAACCGATTATTCAGGCCGGCATTAGAGCGCTAGAGCAGGGTAAGACACACTATACGCCCGCGGCAGGTCTGCCTGAATTGCGCCATCAGATTACTGATTATTATCGGCGGCGGTTTTCTGTTTCTATCCATCCAGATCAAATTTTGATAACACCTGGCGCATCAGGCGCTTTGCAACTGGCCCTGTCTGCATTGATCGAGCCAGGAGACAAAGTCATGCTGGCTGATCCAGGGTACCCCTGCAACCGGAATCTGGTGTTGCTGGCGGGTGGCGAGCCTGTAATTATCAATTGTGGACCTGAAACGGGTTATCAACTGACCCCGGAAAGCATCAGGGAAAACTGGCAGGCAGGGTGTCGGGCTGTTATTTTGCCAACACCATCCAATCCAACAGGTGCCTGTCTTTCGGTCGAAGAAATTAGCGCAATTAATGCGGTGGTTCAAGCCCAGGGCGGTACATTGATTGTCGATGAAATCTATCAGGGACTGACCTATGACTCGCCATCTTCAACAGCGTTGGAATGCTCAAACAGGATTATAGTTGTTAACAGTTTTTCAAAATATTTTGGTATGACCGGCTGGCGCCTGGGTTGGCTGGTAGCGCCTATGTCCCATGTCGCGGATATGGATAAAATCGCCCAGAATCTGTTTCTGACAGCATCAACGCCTGCGCAGTATGCAGCACTGGCAGCCTTTTCAGAGGAAACGCACGATATCCTTGAGGCTCGCCGGGATATTTTCAGGCAGCGGCGGGACTATCTGATGCCGGTATTGCAAGAAGTCGGGTTTGAGTTTGCCATAAGGCCTGGTGGTGCATTCTATCTGTACGCCAATTGCCAGAGGTTGACTGACAACAGTTTCGTTTATTGTCAGCAACTCCTGGAAGAGGTCGGCGTGGCGATTACACCCGGTATCGATTTTGGCTGTAACAAAGCAGCACAGCACGTGCGTTTTGCGTACACGGTTTCCCTGGAAAAATTGCAGGAAGGTGTGCGCAGAATATCCGCATTTAGCGCCTGATTCACGCCTTATTATGTAGGTGCGGTTCCTTTACCCACATGCGTGTTGCCCCGCAAACGGCGACGGGCATGACAAAAAAATTAATCACTGGGATAAGTGTAAATAACATCACCGCTGCACCAAAACCCAGGCTGACCATGCGTTTTTTACGTAGGCGTTTGCGTTGTTCACGGAAAAATATCCGCTGATTTGCCATCGGATAGTCGGCATATTGAATGGCCATCATCCACATACCAAACAGGGTCCAGAGGACAGGTGCAGCGAGATTAATCACGGGGATCAGGAAGAGGATTCCCAGCGGAATTATACGTAGCAGATAGTAAAACAGTTTGCGCAGTTCTGCCCAGAGAGAGGGGAGTGTGTCTTTTATAATCTGTTTCCAGCCGCCCTGGATTGTTTTGCCCGTCAGGTATTGTTCTGTGGTTTCTGCAAGCAGGCTATTGAAGGGGGCGGCAAGGAAGTTTGCAATGACACTGAAGCTGAAGAAGACAAGTAGCAAGCTGGCAATGATGAAAATCGGCCAGACCAGAAAGCTGAGCCATTCAAGCCAGATGGGCAGCAGTTGTACCAGGTAATGGGCGATTTCAGTTATCCATTGGGTTGCGACCCATAGCAAGCCGGCAAACAGCAGGATATTGATCAGTAGCGGGATAATGACAAAGCGACGCAACCGGGGTTTGCTGATTAATGCAAAGCCGCTGGTGAAGTAACGAAATCCGGTAAGAAAATTTTTCATGAATTGTGTCCGCAAGTCTTTAGTTCAAGCCTCTGGCTAGCAGGGCAGCACCGTAAGCGGCTTCCTGATGCGTGGCGGTAGTGACGGGAATAGCCAGATGTTGTTTGCGGATGGCTGTCCATGCAGGATTGACCGCACCGCCACCTGTTGTCACCACAGAGTCAGGGTAGGGCGCGCCCAGGCTGGCGAGAAGGTCGTAGCCCTGTTTTTCTATCTGCGCAATACTGTTCAGCAGCTCATGTAGAAAATCTGTATCGCTATTAGGGCGGGGCGTTGTCTGGGAGATTTTTTCTGGGTCATTAACCGGAAAGCGTTCGCCGTGGCAGGCCAGTGGATAATAGTGATATTTGCAGGATCGCTTAAGGTCGATAGCCTTGCTCAGAGTCTCTAGCTGTTGGGTTGAGAAAAACTGTTTTAATACGGCGCCACCTGTATTTGAGGCGCCACCTACCAGCCACTGATCGCCGAGTCTCTGACTATAGACGCCATGTTCAGGCACTGAGATCGGTTGACTGGATAAGACTTTCAGAACCAGAGTGGAGCCGAGAGAGGTGACGGCATTGCCAGGCGTGTGTATGCCAGTAGCAATTACCCCAGCTGTGCTGTCTGTGGTGCCGGTTGTTACGAGAGTGTTGTCTGGCATGTGCCAGCGTTTGCAGTATATGGGAAGCAGTTTGCCTATCTCTGTTCCCGGTGGGAATACCTGTGGCAAGCAGTTATTGGGTAGCTTGAGCTGTTGTAGCCAGAATGGCCAATTGCGCTGCAGAGCATCGTAGCCGAGCTTGAGGGCATTGTTTTCATCGCTAATGCCGTATTTGCCGGTTAATTGCCCATTTAGCCAATCTGCCTGGTGTGTCGCTAACCAGGGCGAGGTGCTGGAAGTTTCTGCTTGCTCAGATAGCAGCAGCAGTTTTGCCAGACTGCTGCTGGCGCTGCGAGCCGGGCTATTGAATGGTGCTGTCTGACTGATGATTCTGGCTTGCTGAATGGCGCTGCTGTCGTTGTACATGAGTGCTGGGGTGATTGGCTTGCCATCGGTTGTGCAAAGCAGCAGCGTGGCTGATGTGGCGTCTATGGCGATGCGTCTGACAGCTTCAGTCTGGATATTGTTACAGAGTTCATCCATGGCCTGCTGTAGCGCAGTCAGCCAGATAACCGCATGCTGTTGAATTTGACCGCCTTGCTGCTGAGGGGCTGGCAGTTCTTGTCGATATTCAGCCAATTGGCTGGCGTAAGCATCGATAGCGCAGACGCGTACCGCTGAAGTTCCTACGTCTATACCGATGAAAATATCCATATTTATGATATTTTAGCTGAGCTCAACTTTCCCGGCAGGTTGCCAGTCTTCAGCGCGGTGTTCTGCGGCCACTGTAGTGTATACCCCGCCGCGAACATTGAAAATGGCCGTTAAGCGCATAAATCTTGGCAGGCAGGCTGACACCAGGTCATTCAGTATCTGATTAGTGATATCTTCATGGAAAGCGCCTTCATCACGAAAAGACCAGACATACAGTTTGAATGATTTGAGTTCGACACATTTTTTGTCGGGCACATATTCAAGCTCCAGAGTGGCAAAATCCGGCTGGCCGGTTTTCGGGCACAGACAGGTAAATTCGGGTGTGTTTATGCGGATAGTGTAATCTCTCGACGGGTGAGGGTTATCAAATGTTTCCAGAGATCTGCTGGGTTTTGTGCTCATATTTATCCTGATAAATATAAATATTTTATTGTAATCATAATATTGCTGATCTTTTGTAATAAAATACATTAAGTTATTAAACTTTGCTATTAGCATAGTACATGCTTGCTCAAAGGTCTGCGAGTTCTGTGCAAATTGTTCGAGCATATTGGCCTGTCAAGCCTTGTACAGATATGAGGCTTGATGTATCTTGCCGCCAATGCGATTAAGCCATCTCAAATTATCCGGTTTCAAATCCTTCGTTGATCCGACCACGGTTCTTTTTCCATCCTCGCTGACCGGGGTGGTCGGTCCTAATGGTTGCGGTAAATCAAATATTATTGATGCCGTACGCTGGGTGATGGGTGAATCATCAGCCAAGCATTTGCGTGGTGATTCCATGGCCGATGTTATTTTCAATGGTTCTAATTCACGTAAACCGGTTGCGCGAGCTTCTGTCGAACTGGTTTTTGATAATTCTGATGGTGGCCTGGCGGGGCAATATGCTGAATACAATGAAATTGCAATCAGGCGGCAGGTCACACGTGATGGTCAGTCGAACTATTACCTGAACGGTACAAAATGCCGGCGTCGGGATATTACTGATATATTTCTGGGAACCGGGCTTGGGCCGCGTAGCTATTCGATCATCGAGCAAGGTATGATTTCGCGCCTGATTGAAGCTAAACCGGAAGATCTGCGGCATTTTCTGGAAGAGGCGGCCGGCATTTCCAAATATAAGGAACGGCGTAAGGAAACAGAAAAAAGAATCAGGCATACAAAAGAAAACTTGAGTCGTTTAAATGACTTATGTGAAGAAATTGAGAAACAACTTGATAAGCTGAAGCGCCAGTCCAGAGCGGCGGCTCGCTTTAAGGAATTTCGTGCAGATGAGCGTAGAAGCAAAGCTGAGTTGCTCACTTTAAGATATGTAGAGCTGCATGATGAGAATACTTCACAGCGGGAACAGATTCGTGAAGTGGAAAATCGCTTGCAGGCGACAACCGCCGAGTTACGTGCTCTTGAAGCAGAGTTGGTGAAGGGACGCGAAGAACATATTGTGTTGACCGATTCATTCAATGCAATCCAGAGCCAATTTTATGAAATTGGCACTGAGGTTGCACGCATTGAACAGACCATTCAGCATGCTCGGGAAACCCGTCAGAATCAGAAACAGGAATTAACAAAAACGGAACAGGCGTGGAATGAGGCACAGGCACACATCAAGATTGATCATGAACGTCTACAGCAGCTTTCTACCGAACTTACCGAGAATGAACCCGCACTGGAAAAGGTTGCAGTGGCTGAAACCGAATCGCGGCAACAGCGCGAACAGGCAGAAGCTGCGATGCAGCAATGGCAACAAAGCCAGGATGTTTTTAATAAAAAGAACAATGAAACATCTCAGACTGCACAGATTGAACGGACACGCATTGATCAGTTTGAACGCCAGGTAGGTAATCTGCAATCTCGTTTAGAGCGAGTAACTCAGGAAGCGAGTACGCACGATACATCTACTTTCGAAACCGAGATTGGTACGCTGCAGAAAACATTAACCGAGCGAGAGACAGCAGCCGGTGGTTTGCAAAAGGATGTCGATGAGTTACGCGAAAAGATTGAATCCTTACGCGATGGTTCTCGCACCCGGCAACAGGAGCTACATGCTGCACTGAGTTTGCAACAGGATATGCGTGGGCGGGTGTCATCATTGCAGGCATTGCAACAGGCAGCGCTGGGTGATCAGGAAAGCCGGGTGTCGGCATGGCTGGCGCAACAGGGACTCAGTGATGCACCTCGACTAGCTACCCAGCTAACAGTTGCAAAGGGCTGGGAAACTGCGGTTGAAACTGTTCTGGGTGCCAATCTTGAGGCAGTTTGCACTGAGGATATGAACGCATTATTGAGCCACCTGGGAGGTTTTGGTGATGGTGCTGTTTCAGTAATCGATATGCGATCCTCTGCAAAACACGTAGATAACCAATCTGCATTGTTAGCCAGTAAAGTATCTGCGCCATGGCCGGTGGAGGGTTTGTTTGCCGGGATCTATTTTGCCGAATCGCTGGAGTCTGCCATTGCGCGCCGCGATTCGTTAGCGGCACATGAATCCATTGTTACAGAGGATGGAGTCTGGATTGGTCATGGCTGGGTGCGTGTTATTCGCAATGCTGACAGTAAAGCCGGCGTTTTAAAGCGTGAGCAGGAATTGAGTCAGCTTGAAGTGGATTTGAGCGAAAATATCCGTGCTGTTGTTTTGATCGAAGCCGCTGTTGAAGAATCGCGTTCAGCGTTGAAACAGGCAGAGGTGCGTCGGGAAGAAATACAGGCTGAAGCCAATCAGGCACATCGTCTGGTCAGTGAAGCACGCGCACAGCTTGACGGACGTAAAAACCGGCTTGAACATGCGCAGAATCGTGCCACTGCATTGCAGAAAGAGGGGGAAGAAATCCGCTCCCAGATGCAACAGGACGAACAGGCGATGGAAGCTGCTCGCAAGGTATTGCATGAAGCGCTGGCTTCACTGGAATCAATGGAAAGCGAACGTGAGCGTTTGATGGGCGAAAAAGAGGCCCTGAAAACCGCGCTTGATGAGGCTCGCAGCACCGCTCAATCGGATCGTGATCGAGTGCACGAATTGACCTTGAAGGTAAGCACCTGGCGCACCGAAAAGGAAACCACGCAGCAGAATCTTGAGCGTATGCAGAGTCAGCAATCACATCTTGAGCAGCGGCGTAGCGAATTACAAACAGCATTACAGAACAGTGAAGCGCCAGTTCAGCAGCAGGCATCTGAACTGGCTGAGAAATTACAAAAACACAATTCAGTAGAAAGCCGACTGAAAGAAGAGCGGGCAAAGGTTGAGACTGTTGAGCATACTCTGCGTGAGCAGGAGCAGCAGCGACAGCAGAAAGAACAGCGAACCCAGGCCTTGCGTGAAACTGTTTCTCAGGGGCAGTTGCGCTGGCAGGAAATCAAAGTGCGTGCTGAAACATTGCTGGAAAGTCTTCAGCAAAGTGATTTCGAACTGACTGAACTGGTTGAAGAGATTGATGCAGATGCCACGATTGAGGTCTGGAGTCAGCGAATTGAACAGCTTGAGCAGAAAATCAATCGCCTTGGCCCGATTAATCTGGCAGCGATTGAAGAGTATGAATCTGAAAGTGAGCGCAAGGAATACCTGGATGCACAACATGCAGATGTCACAGCAGCGTTAGAAACACTGGAAGAAGCGATTCGCAAGATTGATCGTGAAACGCGTACGCGTTTCAAGGAAACTTATGACAAGGTTAATCAGGGTTTCCAGGAAGGCTTCCCGCGCTTGTTTGGTGGTGGCCATGCCTACCTGGAGCTGACCGGCGATGATCTGCTGGATACCGGTGTGACCGTTATGGCGCGACCACCAGGTAAACGCAACAGTACGATTCATCTGTTGTCTGGTGGTGAAAAAGCATTGACAGCTGTGGCGCTGGTGTTCTCTATTTTCCAGCTTAATCCATCACCTTTCTGTATGCTTGATGAGGTCGATGCACCGCTTGATGATGCCAATGTAGGGCGTTTCTGCAAGATGGTTTCTGAGATGTCAGACAAGGTGCAGTTTATTTTTATTACGCATAATAAAATCACCATGGAACTTGCCAGGCAACTCACGGGTGTCACCATGCATGAGCCGGGAGTTTCGCGGCTGGTTGCGGTGGATGTTGAAGAAGCCGCACAGATGGCAGCTATGTAACCATTATGGATAAATTACGCTGGATATTACTGGCCGTTGGCCTGGGTGTTATTGCCGTCGTTTATTTTGTTACTCGTTTTCAGATCGAAAATAAACGCGCCACGCATGCGCGGCTGTCTCCGCAATATTCGAAGAATGAAAACGAGATTGATGTGCTTGCCGACGAAATGGACGGCATGAATGGATTGTTAGCCGATGATGATGTGGCTATCCCTGCTGAGCAGGTTGATAGCGAGCAAGTCATTGTCATTTCGATCATGGCCAGACAGGGAGAGGTGTTTCAGGGTTTACAGATCGTGAAGGCCTTCAATAGTCAGGATCTGCAGTTTGGGGATATGCAGATTTATCATCGTATCAGTGATGGAAAGACTGTTTTTAATGTTGCTAGCGCCGTCAAGCCAGGTGTTTTTGAGGTCGGGAAAATGGGGCAGTTTTCTACACCGGGTATCAGTATGTTTCTACAGTTGCCCGGGCCTGTAGAAGGTACGGTTGCCTTTGATGATCTGATTCTGACAGCGAACAATCTGGCCACTGAGCTGAATGGCACGCTGCAAGACAGGCAGCACAAACAGCTTAATCAGAAAACTATTATGCAGATTCGCCAGTCGATTATTGATGCTCGCCAGCCATAGCGGCTTATTTTTTCGACAGATAGATATTGTCGCGGAACGTCGTTACCCATTGAGGTTTGTAGACTATCAATGATGTGATAGTCATGCCGTTAATTGTCCCTTCAGGAATCGCCGTCATCAATAATACAATCAGATAGTCGCTCTGCATCTGTTGACTAAGAGGGGCGTGGCTGTGCATGAGCAAATAATAAAGGACTGTCCCGGTCAACATGATGCCGAGTCCCGAAATGATAAAGGCATTCAGGAAAATATAAATGAAAAAGTTATGTGGCAGGAAACGCTGACTCAAGCGTAAGCTTACGTGGGTTAGTCCTGCAGGAATAGCGCCGAGTAGCAGGCTGTTCATGGCAAAGCTGTCCCAGCTGCTACCGCTCAATACTATACCGGTTACGAGCAGAATCTGAACCGCCAGAAAGGCAAATTCCCAACCGAACATAAGGGTCGCTGCGCCGACACCCAGAAAATGAAATTCCTGGCCCGGAATAATGCTTGCCCTGATTTGCCAGAGCACTAAGAGAATAACAATGCTAGCAAAATATATATTCGATGAATCACTTTCCACGAGACGAAACCAGGGGGCGCGGATAAGTGCTAGTACTGTTAGCAGTGCAAACAGATACCAGCTCAGGTCAATCCAGACGCCTGCCAGTATGCCGGAAGAAATAGTCATGAGTTATTATATTCAAATATTGATGAAAGATAATGTTTAGGTGGCGAACTAAAGTACACAATCACTGTGCCCATTTTATTGATACAGATCAGTGTCAGTATAGAGCCGCAACGTTAGCATTTTGATCACTGAAATAATCCAGCAAATAAACCATGCAAAATATCATTGAATTTGACGAAGAATTGATTAGACGTTATGACCTGAGTGGCCCGCGGTATACCTCGTATCCGACGGCTGTTTCCTTTTCAGATGCATTTGGTGAAAAGGAATACCTTAATACAGCCCAGCATAGCAATGAAGATCCAATTCCTGTGCCGCTATCATTGTATTTTCATATTCCGTTTTGCAAAGCAATCTGTTTTTATTGTGGTTGTAACAAAATAGCGACAAAAAATTATGCTATGGCAACAGATTACCTGTCATTGCTCTACCGTGAGATTGCCATGCAGGCATCAATCTATGACCATGACAGAGTGGTTGAGCAGCTGCACTGGGGTGGGGGAACACCCACGTTTCTGAATACCGCTGACATGCAGCAACTGATGGCTGAAACGCGTAAACATTTTAATTTGCTCGATGATGACAGCGGTGACTATTCGATTGAAATTGACCCCAGGTCAGTCTCGCCAGAAAAAATCAGCCTGTTACGTGAGCTGGGATTTAACCGTTTCAGTCTTGGTGTTCAGGATATTAATGAAGCAGTGCAGATTGCAGTTAACAGAGTGCAACCGATTGAAGAAACCGTTGCTATTGTTGATGCCTGTCGCAAAGTGGGTGCCAGGTCGATCAATCTTGATCTGATATACGGCTTGCCTTTTCAGTCTATGAAAAGTTTTTCACGGACATTGGATGTGGTTATCGAGCTTTTACCTGACCGCCTGTCCGTTTTTAATTATGCGCATTTGCCAGAAATATTTAAACCCCAGCGACGCATCAACGAAGCTGATTTACCCTCATCAGATGTCAAACTGGAAATTCTGAACATGGTGATAAATAAACTCACAGAGGCAGGTTATGTCTATATTGGTATGGATCACTTTGCCCGCCCTGATGATGAGTTGGTCATCGCTCAGAATGAAGGGACTTTACACAGGAATTTCCAGGGATATTCGACGCATGGGGACTGCGATATTGTGGCCATGGGTGTGAGCTCCATCAGTAAAGTTGGCAATGTTTATAGCCAGAATGTCAAAGATCTTGAAAGCTATACGAGATTAATAATCGCTGGGCATTTTCCTGTGATGAAAGGCATACAGCTGAATCGCGATGATGAAATTCGACGTGAATTGATTCAATGGTTAACTTGCGAGTTTATGCTTGATATTCCGGAATTTGAATTACTGACGGAGGTTGTGTTCCAGGATTACTTTGCAGATGAACTGCTGGCGCTACAAGGCATGGTGGATGATGGTCTGGTGACAGTATCTGCAGATAAGATTCAGATTTTACCCAGAGGACGTTTGTTGGTAAGAAATATCTGTATGATTTTTGATGTTAGTTTGCAGCGAGGAGGAAAAAAAGGACGTTTTTCGAAAGTTATCTAGTTTTTATCAAAAGTAATAAAATTAGCCTTTTGCAACGCC
This sequence comes from Gammaproteobacteria bacterium, assembly GCA_036480335.1. Classification (GTDB taxonomy): domain Bacteria; phylum Pseudomonadota; class Gammaproteobacteria; order DSM-19610; family DSM-19610; genus JAZGER01. The sequence goes on from JAZGGH010000149.1 coordinate 56,482, forward strand.
ACTGTCGTGAGGGCGAGAACAGTGTGAGCCTGCCAGTTTGGTCAGTTTTTCCATGTCTATTATTGTAATGTATTTCCTGTTTACCTGAATAAGCTTTTCTTCCTGGAAGCGGCCAAATAAACGGCTGACGGTTTCCAGGGCAAGCCCAAGAAAATTGCCGATATCACCACGAGACATGGTCAGAAAAAATTCATTTGGAGAAAAGCCACGGATTTTTTGCCTTCCGGATATGCTCATGAGCATGGCCGCCAGTCTTTCTTCCGCAGTCTTTTGTCCCAGTAGCAGCATATTATGGTGGTCTTCCTTGATTTCACGGCTCATGACCCGGAGTATTTGCTTGCGTAAGCCAATGAGTTTTCCGCTGAGATCATTTAATTTGTCAAAGGGTATCTCGCAGACGCTGGTGGTTTCCAATGCCCTGGCAGTGACAGGATGGGCATTGTCAGCGATTGCATCCAGGCCAACGAGTTCGCCCGGAAGGTGAAAACCTGTGATCTGCTCTTCTCCGCTTTCGGTGGTGCAGAAACTTTTTAATGAACCAGAGCGAACTGCATAAATAGAATTGAATTTATCGCCAATATGATAAAGATAGTCGCCCTTGTTTAAAGGTTTTTTGCGGCCGATGATCTCATCCAGTTGTTCGATTTCATCCTGATTAACCCCGACAGGCAGACATATTTCACGCAGGCTGCATTGTTGGCAGGCAACCTTTAATTGTTGCAGGGAAACAATTTTGTCTTTGGATGGGGTCATAAATGTTCGCCTTTATCTTTGTATCCATTTGACCAGATTCGGTAATGTTGTTCAATAGATCCGGAATGAATTTATAGTCAAATTCATGTTATTACGAGACAATAATCCTTAAAATATTAAGGGTTATTGACGATACCAGCGTTTGCTTAATTTCGCATAAACGCGTTGCGGGTACCAGGATTTGCCGACACTGCCATTGTAGCGAGCTAGTGCTTTGCTGCTGTTGCCTTTTTCCCGATCAAGGTAATGTCTGAGTATTGTGCAGCCCATGCGCAAATTAGTCTGGACGTTAAACAGGTCATCATTCGGCCTGCCTATTTCCCTGAGCCAGAAAGGCATGACTTGCATGAGGCCTCGCGCACCAGCAGAAGATAGGGCGAAGTGATCAAAATTACTTTCAACATCAATGACGGCAAGTACCATTTCAGGATCAAGACTGGCGCGTCTGGCTTCGTAGTGAACCGTTTTGAGAATTAACAGGCGTTCTTCCGGATCAGCGACCCTACTGCTTAGACGCCCTGACATATCTGTTAGCCAGACTTCGGCATCAAAGCGATCTTTAAAGCTATCGCTGGATTCGACGGCGTTGATCAAGGCGGTGCGCAATTCAGTATCTGGTATTTCAGTGCTGGCAGCAAAGGTTGCAGGTAACTGAAAAAAAAGTAGACTCAGGCCTGTCAGGAGAGAGTGTCTGACAGACTTTCTAGCAGGCTGTAGAAAAAGTCTCATGCGGCACAATCCTGCGTTAAAAATCGGCTCAAAATGCTCATGTACTGCGTGT
>JAZGGH010000150.1:0-26081 GCA_036480335.1 Gammaproteobacteria bacterium
GTTGAAAAAAGATGTTCCTGGAAAACGTCTGCACCGCGCATAGGAGGATTAACCTGATTCATGTATCGAAAAATGTATTCTACTAAACCCAGTGAGCTTGCGGGACTTTTTCAACAGCCTGTTAGAGTGCTAGTACTGTAATTTATAAAAGTAATGTAATCACCGTCACGACTGATAGATGAGGTGATGGCGCTGTCGCTGCTAACAGCAACAGGCATTGTTTCACCCGTTATCTGATCATAAACAAATAAATTAGTTGTTGTCCTGAAAAAACTCGTAAACAGGATATAACGACCGTCATCACTGATTGATGGATAACTATTATTAAACTCATTATCGATAGTAGCTGTTACAGGAGTTGTTTCACCGGTTACCTGATCATGTACCAGGATGTCCCTGTTTGTTTCGTGGTGGTTAAAGTGCCCTGTTACTGGATCGAGATTCCCATTCGGTTTAAACACAATAAAGCGACCATCGTAATTGAATATTGGCTTTCGATTTCCATAAGCCAGGAAACGAGTTTCACCCGTTTCTCGGTCATGAATACGATTGACATCTACCCTTGGCCTTTGATCGTTATGTACAGTAAATGATACATAACGGCCATCGCCACTAATGGATGGGTTGGTTGAGTGGAAAGGCATTTCTGACCCATCACTGGCAACAGAGATGCGAGTCGTTTCGCCGCTTAGCTGATCATGAACAAATATGTCATCGACATTATTGTGGTCGTTGGGTACAAGATTGCTTGCGCTAGATCTAAAGGCAATATACTGACCGTCTGCACTGATTGACAACTGAGTAGAGACACCATTGCCCTCAGAGCCATCACTGGCCACGGAAATGCGAGTATAGGCTTTCTGTCCCAAATAAAATGCATCAGCAGAGACGTTACTTGCTTCACCTGCTTTGGTGGTACCACGGACAGCGATCAGAATTTTGTGTATTCCTTCAGCGGCCTGATCAAATGATTCACAGGAGCTGGTTTCACCTGCAGCGATTGTCCCGATAACACACAAAGGCTCCCAATCACCAATCTCGGGTTGTTTCTGGCGACCTGTAACGGTGACATTATTAATCGGCACATTACCATCATTCGTCACTGTGTATTTCCAGGTTATGGCTTCACCAATGACAATTATTCGTGGTTTTGCATCACCTCCACGAGGCCCTAGTAGTGGTTTAAATGCACTTTTCCCATTCGCCTCGATTTCTAGAATGGGGTTGAAAGCAGTGGCATTCACTGTACTGCAGAGCAGCATGCTTACCAGGATTAAAATATATTTTTTCATTTGTTTTGCCTTGTTTAAAAGTACATTTCCAGTTGTACTGGGGCAAAGTGAACTCTGACCCAGAAATGTTGATAACTACATTGCATCAATCCACTGTCCAATCACATTAACTGCTTCCTGATCAATCACATGACTCGAAAGCGGTGGCATTCTATTACCATCAAGTCGATTCATGCGCTGCCATAAAACGCTTTCAACTTTAGATCCGGGTTTGATGATCTGCGCACCATTAATACTCAGGTTACCAGCCTGCGGTGTAACGCCGATGGCTTTCATGTTGTTGTTGGAAATGCTGAGTCGCAAATCCATATCAACCCCTGTTGTACCCTGAGGCTGATGACATTGCGCGCAGTTAACGTCCAGATAAGTCCGTGCCCGTTTTTCTATTGAAGCAGTATTATCTTCAAGAGCGGGTAGTGCAGAAAAATTGCCGGCACTACCAATCGAGCGATTAAACATGCCAATGTGATCCCAACTGCGCAACTGATTGTCGACAACGCCGTTATAATCAAAGTCACGATTCAACTGCGGTGTTGTCAAACCCAGCGTAAAGTTTGCCGCTGCAGTATGGCAGGCGATGCAATCGGTGCGGCTTGGGTATTCATATAACTGGGTGCGTGCTGTTCCGTTGCGAGTGGCAATGGTCAGCTCTTCTGTTTGCCGTCCTGATAATAGCGTTGCATCAGTGCCCTGTGCATTCCAGCGGTAGGTAAAACCTTGCCACCCTTGTTGCGTATGCAGAAGCAGGCGAGTTTCCAGACGTTTTCTGCTTGCTGGATCACCTTCTGTCATTTCCATTTCAAAATGTTTCACAACGACGCTACCCTGTGGGAATGCCCAGGAATTATCTGAATCGAAAGTCACTTTTTTATCATCAGGAACACCAACCCAGCGACGTTTGATTGCATTGTCAGAATGGAACGGGTGATTAATGTCGTATTCAATGAAACCGCTGGCAATTTGCAGTGATGCAATGTTGGAGAATATACCGGTTTCAGATAACCGATCAGGAATGTTGCCGCCAGTACCCGCCGTTTCTACCAGTGCAGCAATACCCTGGGTACGAGAAACGACGTATAGCTCGCCATCGTTATCTTCTCCGAATGATGTTGGGCGGCGAGCGGTTGCTAATGCCGTATTACCTGTAATCGTACTGCCATCATAATCAAGTGCTGAAACAACACCGGTGACAAAATCGGCATAGAGGTAGCGACCAATTAGCGACGGTGTTTTAGTGCCTCGATAGACATAGCCACCGATAACGGCAAACCCGACGCTATGGTCATAGGAAAATAGTGGGGGTATGAAATCAGTCAGTGGTAAGGTATTGGCCGAATCATCGAAAATAGCCGTGCCTTCCAGAACACGCCAGCCATAGTTTCCACCGGATTCAATCAGATTGATTTCTTCAATATTGGATTCACCCACATCGCCCAGCCAGATATCGCCTGTCTGGCGATCAAATGAAAAGCGGAACGGATTGCGCAAACCATAAGCATAAATTTCTTCACGCACGCCAGCCTGACCAATAAACGGATTATCCGTCGGAATATCATAGGCGGCATTCGCGTTTTTCGGATGAACGTCGATTCTTAACAGGCTACCCAGTAAGGTGCCTTTATTTTGAGCATTGTTTGCGATATCGCCACCACTGCTGCCATCGCCCAGTGAAATATATAAATAGCCGTCCGGGCCAAATGCCAGCATTCCTCCATTGTGATTACCCGCAGGTTGTGGGATTTCCATTAGCACTTTTTCGCTACTGAGTTCTATCTGGTCGGAAACCGGATTCCAGGTAAAACGGGCGATCACAGAGCGGCGAGGAATAGCCAGAGAATAGTGAACATATAAATAATGGTTTTGTGAAAAAGCAGGATCAAAGGCCAGCCCCAGCAGGCCCTGTTCACTGGCAAAGATAATGCGGCTACTGATATCCAGCACGACTCTTGTTTGAGTCACAGCAGGATCATTCGGGAACACGTGAATCAGGCCGTGTTGCTCTAACACAACGAGGCGATTATCCGCAGGGTGTGCGGTCAGAAAAAGTGAATCGGCAAAACGCAAATTTGGAAATTTATCTTCCAGTGTGTAGTCACCCAGCGGCAGACCTTCACCGGGAAGCGAAAGTGTCGCCAGTGGGGCGCGACTAGTCAAACCAAAGGGATCGGTTGTGGTTCCTCCGCCGGTATAAAATGCGAGGTTGGTTGCTTCAGTACGAGCACCCGTTGCACTGATGCTTTGTGCAAGAATGAGAGCTTTATAACTCCCCGAAATAGCCAAGCCTGTTGATGTACAGCTTTTCGTGGCCCCTGGTTGAATGAGAGTAATTGAGCAAAGGTCTTCCCAGTTACCCAGTGTTGGTAGTTTCTGGCGCCCACGAACGGCAACCGAATTCAGCGTTTTATTACCTGTGTTGGTGACATGGTAAGCCCAGTTCACAGTGCTCCCGGTTGATACGGTTGGCCCTGGTTTTGCGGAGTTCTGAGCATTTACCTGAGTTTGTAAAGTCAGGGATAATTGTGGTGTAGTGCCAACACCACCGCTATAAAAAGCAATGTTTGTCGCTTCAGCACGACCCGTTGCATTGATATTTTGCGCAAGAATCAGAGATTTATACGTGCCTGAAATCGCTGCACTCGTAGACGTGCAATTTTTTGTTGTGCCGGGTTGAATACGACTGATCGTGCAAAGATCTTCCCAGCTGCCCTGAGCGGGTAATTTCTGGCGCCCACGAATACTAACTGTATCCAGCGTCGTATTGCCTGTATTTGTCACTGCGTAAGTCCAGTTCACAATGCTTCCGGTTGATACGGAGGGCCCAGGTTTTGCCGAACTCTGAGCATTAATCAGCGTTTGTAACGACAGTGATGATTGTGTCGTTGTTGACCCTGTACCCTGGTAAAAAACATCAGTTTTATCTTCAACATTTTCACCGGTCGCGAGTGATGATCGAGCGACAACCAACGCTTTATACGTGCCGGAAATTGCTAATGCGCTTGAGTTGCAGTTTTTGGTTGCACCAGCGGCAATGGTTGTGAAAGAACAAAAAGTTTCCCAGTCACCCAGTGCAGGCACTTTCTGGCGACCAGTAACGAGAACATTATGCAGAGCAGCATTGCCAGTGTTAGTTACAGAATAACGCCAGCTGACAGCACTTCCCGGCGGTACCGACGGGCCGGGCTTATTCGTTGCTAACCCATTCGCAGTGGTTCTTAAGGACAGGGAAAGCCGGCCTGCTGCCCCAGGCTCACCGGTGTAAAAAGCAATGGCTGAGTTTTCAACAGCAACGCTGGAGGGCGTTACCGCCCGTGCAACAATTAGTCTTTTATAGAGACCCAGGATGATTGTGTCAGTTGATGTGCAACGCCCCGTTGCACCAGGCTGGATGGATGCAATGGTGCAAAGTGATTCCCAGTTTCCCAGTGTCGGTAATTTACGGCGACCTCTGACTTCAACCGCATTCAGGACAGTGGAACCACTATTGGTAACTGAGTAGGACCAGTGCGCCGTTGTATCTGTAGTCAGGGTTGGGCCAGGTTTTTCTGACGTAGGCAGACTGTTAGCGAGGATGTTCAACGACAGAGCTGGCACGCCACCCTGCTCACCTTTGTAGAAAGCGATAGCTGATGACTCGATGAAGTTTCCAGATGTGGCTGATGTACCACTCACAACAACCAATGCTTTGTAGGTGCCTGCAATCGCAAGATCGAACACATTACAGCTAGCTGAGTTACCCGGTGCTATGCTGCCAAGTGAACAGACCGTTTCCCAGGCACCTAGAGAGGGCACTTTCTGACGAACACGCACCTGGACATCCAGCATAGTAGAACGACGAGTATTGTTTACCGTATAGCTCCAGGTCAGATTACTGCCAATAGAAACTGTCGGACCAGGTTTGGCCGTGTTTTGTCCGTTCAGAGTTGCATCAACGGTAAAGGCATTTGCGCTATTGAAGGCTGCACTGACAGGTAGTATTAATACCGCCAGTAATGTGAGTATTAAACTCTTCAATGGTAAATATTTAGCACTCGAAAGCGTACTCGAAAAAATACGGGTTGATAAATTCTTTATAAAATGACACATCATATTTCGTTCCCCGGAATACAGTCTTTTAACGACTTTTATTGCCTGCCGATTTTTATTTTTATACGGCAGATACTATAAATTAAATAGAATCTAGCTCTTATTCTTTCTTATTGCAAGTGCGGTTGATATTTTGTCACATATACTAACGCTATGCTGGTAGTTTATTAATCCAGCGTATAGGGGAAAACCCTTACGCTTGAATAAGATACCCTGTGCGGAAAAATGCCTGTCTGTTATAAACGCATCAACCTGAAAGATCGGTATCTGTTTTGTTGCGATAAACGACCACCCAGCGCATAGCCCAGTGCCGCAATCATGAGACAGCTACGCAAAGAGTATCAACGGCAGATCACGATAATGACTAGCGCTGTGGGCAAATATTTTCCAGCAGAAACCCGCGTCACTCAACCACAGAGTGTTCGTCATCTGGATAGAATTGCCAGAAGGCATTGATGCACTGCAGCTCTGTCAACAGGCATTGAAAAAAAGCAATCAGCATCGCCCCAGGGCCAATTTTTTCAGCGACGCAACAACACCAGAATTTTATTCGCCTGAACTGCGCCCAGCCATGGAATGATCAACTGGAAAAAGCCATGATTACGCTAGGTCGGCTGGTGTATTCATGCTGAATAAACCCCATCACCATTATAATACCCCCAGTATGACTACCGGGGATTGCTGAATTATCGAACAGTTACTATTCGCTTATCAAAAACATCTTTCTGAACCCATCCATTACTGAACAGAAAAGTAATAACTTCATAGTCTTTACCCACAACTAACGCACTCCCTGTTTTTGAAACAGTGCCAGAAAAACCTTCAGATATAATCTTTTCAACAATCGCACCAGTAGTCAAATCTCTAAATTTGAAAATTGCATTTATGGTGCTGACGTTGTTAGGTACATTCATATCAGCAACAATTTCCAGACCACCAGCATTTTGAATAACGCCAATGGTATTTAATTCGACTTTACCCGAGACTGGTGGTGGCGTCACTGGTGTTGTTGCCGCACCAGTAATGGGAACCGTTATAGAGAATGTTTTACTACGTCTGCTATCAGTTACCCTTATAAACACGCTGTATGATTTACTGGTGTCTAATGATGGTAATGTCCATTCCCTGCCAATATCATGCTTGCCGAGTAGTGTTTGAAACCCAAGTATAGAATTTGATGCTGTGTCATCTAAAATAATACCACCTGTTTCATTATCACGAATGGTATATGAAATATTCACACCATCAACTAACAATGCCTGTTGTATTTCTATAACCCCCCTAACAGCAACAGAACTCGATTGATAATGTGCTGTGATATTCTTGAAAAAGGCATCAAAAAATATTGGTTCGCTAGTGCTATCAACATATTGAACAATACGATGCGATGTTAGTGCCTTCTTGTTATTGCCAACGGTTGTATTATCTTTTATCAATACATCTACCGAATAAACACCCGTGCTGTTAATCAGTTTATCGAAAACGTAATCAAGAGAAACCGGATTGTTACCAGTGAACTGTACGGTTTTATTGATAACAGCAATTGGTTGTTCGATAGAGTATTTTCCGTTGTTTTGGTCAAAACCACTGACTTTAGCAAGGAACACAATCACTTTTGTTTCATTGACAGAACTGTGCGGTGTTAATTTTAATGTACCGCTTATTTGACCAGGTTGGCGCATTACATCACCGGAATCACTGTTATTGAATACGCGAGTAACTTCAACCGCAGTATTATCATAAGCGACTGATGTAATGTTATTAACAACCTCTGTTGCATCAGGAATACCCAAAACACCACCAGTACCTTCCGGCACTTCTTTATAAACACGAACATAATCAACTTCAAGAGTTTCATTCAGATCAGTGCTTGCATCCACATTGGTTATAAATCCAGTGTGCTGACTTGCCAGGGCAAGGTTCAGAATCAGATACATTTCTGTTTCGTCTTCGGGATTGATCAGTAAATCGCCACCGGAACGACTGATTGTGTGCATGAGTTTTCCATTCAGAAAATACTTAATATGGTCATCGTTCCATTCAACCGCATAATTGTTGAATGTATTTGACAAGTCTGAAATCGCAGCTTTAATTTCTCGGGTGTTTCCATTTCTCAAACGGTTGCCAAAATGATTAGCAAATAAAACGCTGTTGGGTTTATCGCCGAGAAATTCAGAAATATCGATTTCATTTGTCCAGCGACCTTCCTTTGGAAATAACCAGAAAGCACCCCAGAAACCATTACCATCAGGTATTCTTGCGCGCATTTCAAAATACCCGTGTTTCTGTGCAAATAAACCCTGAGTAGTAATCGCACCCGTTGAATACGGTCGATCTGACTGTGGTTTATTCAACATTTTAAGTTTTAATGTGCCATTGCTGACCTCAACAGCGTCCCTGTCATAGTAGTTTAATCGTCTTGGTAGTGTTGCTCGCCCACCAGGAATCCAGTTATTAGTGTTTAACTCAGTACCATTGAAATTCTCAACAAAAGTTGGCAGCCAGTATTTCTGACTAACATCTATATCAGTAACAACTGGTGGTTTAACAGGCGGTTTCGTTCCGATAATGGGTTCGATTTTTTCAAAGACCGGATTGTTACCAGCATCGGCGATAGACAGTTTCATGGAGTATGATTGTGCGGTATCGAGTTGTTCTGTCATCAGATTCGGGAATATTTTATTTAACAAACCAACCAAAACCTCATCGGTGCCAATTTGCTTAGCAACTGGATTGCCAATAGTTGCACCGGATTCGTCTATAATAGAAAACGTCATGGTTGCGTTTGAAACGAGCAGAGACTGAACAATCTGTATATTGGCATTAACACTGATTCTATTCGTAATTGCGTTAAATGCTGGATTGATAGATTCAATAAACCCTTCAAAGTATTTTGCCGTGTGTATATTAGAATTAACGAATTGCACTATTCGATGACCGCTTAATTGCTTCTTGTTTCCAGACACTAAATCCTTTACCAGAATATCAATAGCATAAACACCGGGATGAACAGTCACATCAGAAAAATCATAGTCGATTATTTCGGTCGATCCTGCACTGGAAAAAGTAAATTTTCTGACTATCGTTTTTTCAGGTAATGGATTGTTATAATACCGCCCATCCGATTGAAAATTCTCAACTCGAAACAAAGAAACCAACACTTTTGATTTTATGTTATTACCAAGCGCAGTAACGGCAATCTTTCCGGTAATGGGTTGTGTCGTATCAACAAATCGGTCAGGTTCTGAGCCTATACGCTTAACATTAACTGCGGTGCCATCAGCGGAATCTAAACTTACAGCAGTGTCGGCAACGGGTATATTTGCTGCTGGTATCGAAGCGTATTGCCCGTTTGGGGTTTCTTTGTAAACCCTGACATAGTCAACCTGAAAGCGATTCGGGAACACGGTGTTTTCATTGACAGGTTTAACGAAACCAAGTGTTTCGGTTGCGGTGGCAAGATTCAGAATAATGCTCATTTTTGAGTCTGCTTTTGAAACTGCCTCGGCGTCTGTCACAGAATGGATAACCACACCATTGAAAATATAATCAATTTTCTCCGTTGTCCATTTAACCGCATAGGTATTGAAACCTTTGGATAAATCTTTGAAGGTTTGACTGGTAGCCGAATTTTCATTCTGCAACCTACCGCTATGATGAAACGCTGAATATACCGTGTCGGGTTTATCACCACCAAAAAATTCAGCAATATCAATTTCCGATGTCCATTTGCCGGTATCGGGTAATAACCAGAATGCAGACCAGAAACCCTTACCAGCAGGTAACTTTGCCCGCATTTCAAAATAACCATATTTCTGTGCGAATACACCTTGCGTTGTTACTGTACCGGTCGTATAGGAACGATCTGATTGCGGTTTGTTCAGTGCAAGCAGGTTAAGTTTACCGTTGCTAACCCTGATTGCTTCCGGCGAATAATATGATGAGCGCCGGGGTAAATTTGAACGTGAATTAGACCATTTAAATTCATTTAATGTACTCCCTTCGAAATTATCGACAAAGGTGGGTTGCCAGTTCGCATAAACATTGTTACTGAGCAGACTCGTCAGTAACAATGCTGTTATAACGATGAGTTTTTTCATTAGTTTTTCCCTGGTTTTCGAATGAATATTTATTTGGAAGCGTTTTTCAGACCGGCCTTTCTTTTTTGTTAGTGTGTGCCAGCCTACGGATTATGTAAATAATCCAATATTAAGAGTTTACATGAGATAGCGGGGAGTGGCAAATTTAGGTGGCAAATTTAAGTCTCTTCCATATGAAATGAGCCTGAAATGACGGAAACAGTTTCCTCATAAACTGAGCCTGAAAAAACCGCTTGATATCACGCATGATCACAGGATGAAAACGATCATGAGCTTAGACCAACCAACAACCATTACCGAATTCGACAATATTCTTGATGGCACTCAGGAAGTTGCCTTCTGTGTCGCCACCCACAAGCCCGAGCGTTATCACTGGATTCAGAAAACCCTGGTGAAGCATCACTACATACAGCTTGGATGAACGCCACAGAGCCCATGGCTCGGTGCTCAAAAAGTTGTGCGAGCGAGCGCACCAGCGCTTTGGTCAGTATGAGTACCAGCTGTTGGCCGCAATTTCAGTGTTTCACCTGTATAATTTGCGTGCATCCAAAACCTATCAGCGCCAGCGCTGCACAAACACAAAAACACACCGATTAATTCACCCAAATAGCCTGAACGGCGAACACGCCTCACATCGTGTTCGCCGATTGGTTTTATTACCGTTGCTGTAAACGACTCACAATCCCTTCCAGCGTCTGATTAAAGACATCCGGCTTCATTTGAGCAATAAAATGTCCAACGCCAGGCACCATTACAATATGATCATTGACCGGCTTTTCCTTACCCGTCGGTGCAGCGTTAATGTTATAGAGAATTTCTGCAAAGTTTTTTAGATCCGTTTGTACCTGACTAGCATTCCAGTTGAATAATTCGTGCATGGCACTGATACCAACTTCCGGTTTCGCAGATGCAAATTTCTGAACAATAGCTTCAACTTGTGTTTTATCCGCCTGCGGGGTAAACATGGAACGCACCATTCCTTCACTGGTAGCATAAAAATCTGTTTCAAACGGTTTTACGAATGCATCGATTTTTTCCTGGCTGGTCGGGTATTCAAACGGTGTATAAAAAGTATCAACACCCACGATCCCAGTAACCTGATTACCCAGCAGTTTTGCCGCTTCTAAAGCTACCGGCCCGCCCATCGAATGCCCGACAAGAATCACTTTTTTCGCGCCAACCTGCTTAACCACCGTAGCGACATCCTGCCCGAAAGCCGCCATGCTGTATGTTTTGCGCTGACTCCCTGAATCCCCCTGACCGGCAAGATCAAGCCATATAACTTTTCGTTGTTGAGAAAAATAGTCAAGCTGTTGATCCCAGAAATGGTGATTACAGGTCCAGCAATGAATAAATACAATGGCAGGCTCTCCCGCGCCGAGTGTACCGTAAGTAATCTTACTGCCATCGGCTGATGCTACGGTCGTGGTAACGGGTTGATGATCCGCACTGCTCTTCTGTTTATCCTCTACAGAATCATTTGAGACACAACCGGTTAATGCTGCTGTCAATAACCAGGGTAATAAAAAGCTCAGTTTACGTATTTTCATTAAATGTATACTCCTTTTCAATTTTGCATATTCTCACGTTAAAAGATTGATACCAATGCTCGCGCCCATGTTGACGGGCAACACGGTGTTCAGCATTATTTTTCCAGGCTTCAATGGATGCCAGATCACTCCAGTAGGATACTGTTATCCCATCTCCTGTTGTCTCTCGCACAGATTCCACACCCAGAAAACCGGGTTGTTGCGCAGCCAGCGATAACATACGTTCTGCAGTTTCACGATAACTTTCATTTTCTGTATCGGTTCTGCTTGATGAAAAAATCACAGCATAGCCGCCGACAGCTATAATTTTTTCCGGGATGTCTGTTGGCATGGCATTTTTCCTCAGCATGATGATTTCGCTATAGTGCTTGTAAATTCAGACATAGAGTTCTCCTGACATCACGGTAACAGCCTTACCTGATATAAAGACACGCTCACCCTGGCCGCGTAGTTTGAGTAAACCGCCGCGCGCCGAAATCTGCTGAGCTATCAAGTCTGATTTATGCAGACGTTTTTGCCAGAAAGGATAGAGCGCACAATGCGCAGAACCTGTCACCGGATCTTCATTAATACCTGCAGCCGGTCCGAAAAAACGTAATACAAAATCAATGCCTGGTTCATCAGCAACAGCCGTTACCACCACACCGCGCATGTCTATTTCTTTCAAACGAGAAAAGTCAGGAGACAGCGCTCTTAGCTGACTCGCGGAAGCAACAGACACCAGGTAATCGGGTGAACAAGCATAAACCGTTGCCTGTTCAATGCCCAGCGCAGACAGTAATCCAGCCGGCGCATCTACCTGTACGGTTGTTTGCGCTGGAAAATCCAGTTCGATCCAGCTAGCAGACTGTTTTACCTGTAGCCAACCGCTCCTGGTTTTAAAGCGAACAATGTCTGTAGCATTTAAAATATCCTGCTCCCATAAAATATGCGCAGTCGCCAGCGTCGCATGACCACAAAGATCCACTTCAATAGCCGGTGTAAACCAGCGCAACTCAAAACCATCTTCGTAGGGCCAGACAAAGGCGGTTTCACTGAGGTTCATCTCTGCGGCCACAGCCTGCATCCAAATCGCATCGCATGCTTTTTCCAGTAAACAAATGGCGGCAGGATTGCCAGAAAATCTGCTGTCAGTTGTAAATGCATCGACCTGAAAGACCGGAATGTGACTTTTTCGTTTCATTTTCAACTCCTGCTAACCGGCATTAATCTGCCGATGGCAACGGTTCCAACAACCAGCAATGCATACACCAGGCTACGGCCGTCTAACCGTTCACCCAACAATAGTGTCGCTGCCATAAATGTAATAAAAGGCTGTATTAACTGTATCTGGCTAATCCGTACGATACCGCCCAACGCCAAGGCGCGATACCAGAACGCAAACCCCAGCAACTGGCTACCTATTGCCAGGTAAATCAAACACAGCCAGGCTTCTACCGGGACCTCTCGAAACGATTCAGGCGCATGTAAGCTAACCGGAATCAATAGTAATGGACAGGCAATCAACAGCGCCCAGCAGATCACCTGCCAGCCACCCATCTCAATCGACAGACGACCGCCCAGCGCATAACCTAATGCCGCGACCATAATGGCACATAGAAGAAAAACATCCCCTGTCTGCATAGCTTGAAAACCATCAGGATGCATAAAACGGAGCACAAACAGACAGCCTGCAACAGCCGTCAGCCAGAAACCCGTTGATGCCTTTTCGCCCGTTAGCAACGATCCAGTAATCGCGGTTGCCATGGGTAAAATACCGACAACCACACCGCCACGAACTGCGGGCACAGTCGTCATTGCATGGGCCGTCAATAACGGGAAGCCGATAACAACACCCAATGCAACCAGCAATAGCTGCCAGAACTGAGCGTTTGTTGGCAATGGCACCTTCAGCCACCATAAAGCCATACCCGCAATCATAGCAGCCAGCACAGAACGCCCCAAACCGACAAACAGAGGATCAAGAAAGGCCACTGCATATCGTGTCACTGGTAAGGTAAATGCAAACACTGTAATGCCTGCAAAACCTGCCATAAGTCCCAGCGTTGATTCCTTCATATTATTCCCGAACACGTCGATTCAATTGACATGACACAGGTTAACTAGCACACTTCGAACAGTACAGATTCAGATACTGGTATTTTTATACGGTACAGTATGATTATTTACCGATCTGTGCCGGTCGATAAACAAACTATCTGTAATGATAATGGAGTTATGGCTGGTGAATACACTGTATGAAAAGATTGCCCAACAACTGACTGATCAAATCGATCGGGGTCTGTACCTGCCCGGTGATCGCATACCAGGCGTGCGCAAACTGAGCCAGCAATTCAACGTCAGTATTTCTACCGTGATTCAGGCACAGCGTCTACTCGAAAATGAAGGCCGGATAGAAGCTCGCCCACGTTCCGGGTATTACGTGCGCACGCAATCCTGGCCATTACCGAAAGCCCCCACCGTTTCGTGTCCCTCTACACGACCAAACCCGGTCAGTGGGCAGGAACTGGTTCTACGGCTGGTGCAGGCCGCCAATGAAAAAGATTTTGTACAACTGGGTGCGGCAGTTCCACATTCTTCATTTCTACCTACCAGGGCAATCCAACGATCTCTCTCTGCTGTTACGCGTAAAACAGGCCATGAACTTTCAACCTACCAGTTTCCACCCGGCAACCCAGAACTGCGACGACAAATTGCCCGCCGCATGGCCGCAGCAGGTTGCAGGACAAACCCCGACGACATTATTATTACCAGTGGTTGTCAGGAAGCATTGACACTTAGCCTGCAAACACTCGCCAGCCCCGGTGATGTCATCGCCATTGAATCGCCCGCATTCTACGGGCTATTACAGGCTATCGAAGTGCTTGGTATGAAAGCTCTGGAAATCCCCACCGATCCGCAAACCGGTATCAGTCTGGCGGCACTCTCTCTGGCTATCGAAAAATGGCCTGTGAAAGCCTGTGCACTGGTGCCAAACTTCAGTAACCCGTTGGGTTGTACCATGCCGGACGAACATAAAAAGGCACTAGTCACTCTGCTGGCGCAAGCTAAAATCCCATTGATCGAAGATGACATCTACGGTGACCTTGGGTTTGGTAGTAAACGCCCTCATGCGCTCAGTGCTTTCGGGCATACCGACCAGACACTCTATTGTTCATCATTCTCCAAAAGCCTGTCGCCCGGCCTGCGTATCGGCTGGATTGTACCTGGCAAATACCGCGAAGCCATTGAATACCGAAAATATGTCACCAATCTGGCGACACCGACACTGCCACAATACGCCATTGCCGATTTTCTCAAACAGGGCAGCTATGATCGCTACCTGCGGCAGGTACGAAGAGACTACCAACGTCAGGTCGCCATCATGACCCGCGCCGTGGGCAAATATTTTCCATCAGAAACCCGCGTAACCCAACCACAGGGTGGTTTTGTAATCTGGATCGAATTACCGAAAAAAACAGATTCCCTGAAACTCTGTCAACGCGCCCTGGAGAAGCGTATCAGCATCGCCCCTGGGCCGATTTTTTCCGCAACGCAAAAATACCGAAACTTCATTCGTCTCAATTGTGCCCAGCCCTGGGATGATAATCTGGAAAAAGCCATGATCACATTGGGGAGAATAGTGCATAACGAACAGAAATAAGAAATGCTTTTACAACAGTTACCAACAGATAAAGCAGCCAACTTGATCGCTTCTAATGCCTATTGACTCGGCAGCGGGAGTGTTAGGCATTTTACTTGAACTGTATTTCACCTGAAGCTTGCTTTGGGCTAACCACTTTCATGGTAACAGTATCTGGCTCAATGACAGACATTAATTCTTTAAAAGACGCTTTGTCAGCCATGCCTTCATTTGAATCATGAGCATCCTTTTCAGTTTTCCAATAATAAATATCTATCCAGGTTCCATCACTATCTTTATATAGCGTTTGGTTTAAAAAGCCATTTAAGTTTTTCAAATCGCCAACCATAGAATCTACGGCATTTATCATTTCATCATCAGAAACTCCAGCCTTTGACTTCCAGGTTAAAATTTCAAAAACAGTGTTTGCGCTAGACATACTCTCTCCATTTGCGAATAAATGGCTAGAAAACACCATATAGAAAATAACAAAAGTCAATTTTACCGTTTTCAATTTCATTGTGAACCTCATTTTTAGATTACCTGGATACTCAGCGGCTACGTCATTAAACTGTGGGGCAAATGATTTACAACATACGCAGCCAAGTTTACTTATCAGGGTTTTTTCTCAGTTAATTCTCCTACCCAGTAACTTGAAACCTCTGGTTGTTGTGCTATCCAGCTTTCAATAAATAAACGTAATTCCTCAGATACTGAGCCTCGTGTATACATACTTATAAAGCACCCTTGAGAAAATGGATTCCCTCCAATTGCAAGACTTTTATTTTCGATTGCTTCGGAAACAAATTTATCTATAAAATTATTGGGGTCTGAAGAATCATGCAAAGATATTATTCAGTTCCATCATTAATTGCGAATATTTCTTGCAATAAATCCTCATCCGTAAACACACCTTCAGAATTCTTGAATATTTCAATTTCTACTTCCTCATCTGCTGAAAATTCAACCTCCCATCTCTCTCCTGGAATTGCAACATTCACCATAATGAATTCATCTCTGTTATGCTCCAGGCGATAATGAATATTTCTTTTTTCTAATTCATGTAAGAATTTTAGCAACTTACTCAAGTTATTTTCCTTCGCGTATAAAGTTATTGCTTCTTGATATCGTATCTTAGTTGAACGCCGCTGTTTACAGTCGGCCGAAGCGACTGTTTTCCTGCGGTTCACTACATTGATAATTCAGGTTTGGTTAATTTCAATACAAAACTCTACCATCGATCGATTTCGTGAAAACCAACTTTTTTATAGAATTTTTGAGCCTTTATATTTATCAGTTCTGTATCTGTCGCTAGTTCTGAAAACCTTTTTTCTTTGCCTTTCCCGCAGTGTTCCGATTTCAAAAATAAACCCTCGAGATATGCGACAGGACTGCTCAAACAACTATCTACAATCTACAATATTTCTCGAGAAAAACCTCACCGAAACTATAACATCTGAACAGAACTGGAAAACCCCCCTTAGTAGTGTCTCCTTCTGCTTATTTGAGCTATTAGCTATCTATTTTATTCCTTCCGTCCACACCACTATCACTGCACCTCCCCTTCTCAATGTCAATCAAATCTTCCAGCCTTCGACCAGACTCTACCGGATATTGCTCATCACTGATTTGCAATGTGGCAATCCTGTCCAGGCGAAAGTTTCTGAATGCCTGTCGCACTTCGCACCAGGCACCAAGGGTCCAGACTTTGCCCCAGAAAAATAACCCCAATGGCCAGATGCATCGTTCGGAACTGGCGCCATCGGCTCTGGTGTAGGTGATTTTTACTTTCTGGCACTGTTCTATGGCACTGCGCAGTTCGCTCATCAGTCCCGCTACCTGTGTCGATATCTGCACCATTGGAGATAACAGGCGCGCCTGGCCAAGTTCTGCTTTCAGGTCTTCGGGCAATACCGTTGCCACTTTACTCAGAACAGATTGCGCCGCCAGTGCCAGGCCAGGATCGGCCCAACTGGTGACGATGCTTGCACCCAGCGTGAGCGCTGTCAGTTCATCGCGAGTAAACATTAACGGGGGTAAATCATAACCACGGCGGATGACATAGCCGACGCCGGCTTCTCCTTCTATCGGCACACCGGTTGTCATCAGGTCCTGAATATCGCGATAGATGGTGCGCTCCGAAACTTCAAGAACCTCGGCTAACCAGTGCGCCGTAGTCACCCGTCGTGAACGCATAAACTGGACGATCTGGAACAGGCGGTCTGCACGTCTCATGATGGCATTATGATCATATTAAACTGGATAGCAAGCCACGGTGAATCGGGCGCGGCATTTAGTTTAACGCACTCACACCGTGAATCACTCAACTACTTGCTGACATAGGTGATCATAGATAACACAGCTCCCTGTGGATCGCTAATGACACAGAAGCGGCCAACATCGGGGATATCGCGTGGCGCCATTAATATTTTACCACCCAATGCTTCTGCCTGTTTTGCACTTGCTTCCACATCATCCACAGTGACATAGGCACCCCAGGCTGGTGGCATTCCTCCAGCATCTGGTGGCATTGGCATCATTCCGGCCACGTCCTGATCACCCACTTTTGCCATGGTGTAACGCATGTCACTCATGGGCATGTCTTCTAGTGCCCAGCCAAACAGTTTGCCGTAAAAGGATTTAGCCGCGTCTACATCGGTGGTCATCAGTTCGTTCCAGCTAAAGGCACCGTGTTGTTTCATTGGCTCAGTCATGATTATTTTTCCTGTGTTTGTTGTTAAGGAGAGGACACTATACGCCACCCCTGCTGACAGCCTGCTGTCAGCAGTCGAACCTCAATCAACAGTATTCCTTCAACAGATCATTTACCTCTACCAGATCAAAATGCCCAGCATATTCAGGATAAATCATACGGGGATGCATACCATGAACCAAAAACCGATCATTCATATTGACGATTCAAAGTCAGCAGCAGCCACCAACATGGCACAGATTGCCTGTCAGGCGCCTGCTGACGGCATTGCAAATCCCTTGCTTACTCCACCGTCACAACAGGCAAGTATTGAATATACTGATCGCCTGAACTTTATCGGATTCGCAAACTCTATTTCTATGTAGTTATTTTTCTCCCTCCTAAACACTTAATTGTGTTTATTGCGCGGTGGACCTCTCCCCATTTGGTACACCGCTTTTTTTATGAGCAGAAATGCTATAAGGTTAGCCGGGTTCTTAAACAACCCTAGAAAATAATGCATAATAAACTGTCTTTGTTCCTCTTTTCCTGCCTGATCCTGAGCTTATCAGCCTGCATGCCTGATAAAACCGAGGTGAGCATTCATACCAACCCACAAACCGGGCTATCAACCTGGACCGCAGATAGCCCCGGCTTCAGGATTGAACTGATTCAGCTGGTGCCTGATTTTGTTCGTGCTGTCTATGGTTCACATCATTTCCCGGCCGAGGAAATTGAACGCATCGCTGCATTCTGTGTATTTGGCACGGTTTTAAAAAATACCTCTAACAAACCGCTGAGTTACCGGGTTGCTGACTGGTATTTCATCGACGCTGATGGCGAACAACATCCGGTAAAAACGAAAACGCAATGGATTGAAGAATGGCGCAAGGCGGGCATCCCCTTTTCATGGACATTGCTGCCTGACGCCGGCACTTTCGAAAATGGCGACTGGCAACAGGGGTTCACAACCATCAATACCCCTGCAGACCAGCCATTTGAACTGGTGTATGCCTGGGAAGCGGGTGGCAAACGGCATGAAGGCCGCATAAAGAACCTGCATTGTGCAGAAAGGACATAAGGGTATCTCTATTAATTAGGATTTTTGTCTGAGTTCAAGGCGGATGAATTTTGAGAACCGCAGTGTATAAGGCATACATGAGGATCGCAGAAATTCATCCAACGCAGAAATCGGGCGAAAAGACTATTAATAGAGATGCCCATAAACGATGTTTAACCCTGCATTCTTGCGGGTGGTATACTGCCAGTTAGAATATTGCTGGAGCGATCTGTGAAAAAACCCCTTAAACACTGTCTCTTCATACTGGCTCTGTTGGCCATTCAACCCGTCTGGGCTGAACGACAACAACCAACACTGGGACACACCTTGAATGTCTTTAAAAAGCAGGTGATGGCACCAAACTTTTCATTGCCCGATATGGATGAAAAGTTACACTCGCTAAAAGACTATGCCGGAAATGTCATTCTGCTGAATTTCTGGGCCACCTGGTGTCCTCCCTGCCGACGGGAAATGCCCTCCATGCAACGCCTGAGCGAACATTTTATCGATAGCAAGCTGAAGATCATTGCTGTTAATCAGCTGGAAGAAAGCGACCAGGTGTTTGCCTTTACGGCAACACTGGATACCGACCCCACTTTCACTATTTTGTTTGATACAAGCAGTAGCGCAGCTCATGGTTATAATGTGCAAGGTCTACCCACAACATTTCTGATCGATAAACAGGGCATGATTCGCTATCGTGCTATTGGTGGGCGCGAATTCGATCATCCCGATGTGGAGAAACTGATTCAGCAACTTCTCGATGAAGAAAGCCCTGGCGGGTAAGCTAACGCCGCCAATCTATCGACAGAGAGCACTTCAATCGAGCCACGCCCCAGACTGACCCAGCCATTTGTTTCAAACCGCTTTAAATGCCTGGAAACCACTTCCCGGACAGTCCCTAACTCGGAAGCAAGATCCTGGTGTGTTGCTATAATGGGTAGAGAATTCTTATCCAGCAAATCTAACAGAGTAGCTGCCAGATAACGATCTATAGAAGGTGAGCAAAGCTGTTCGATGCGCGCCAGAATACTGCTAAGGCGATGAGAAAAATTATCGAAGACAAAATGTCGGAAGCGCGCAGATGCCCCCAGCGCCAGATCAAACTCGACAGCGGATATCGCCAGAATTGTTATGGCTGATTCCGTTACACCTTCTGCCGGAAAAACAGTCCTACCCAGCAGGCAGGATGTTGTCAGCACACATCCCTCACCCTTACGTACATGATATAAAATCACTTCTCTGCCCTTTTCGGTGACAACCTGCACACGAATGCTACCACTGATAACGAGGATGTAATCATGGCACACAGAACCCACACTGCTGACCTGCTGATGTGCCGGGAATTCAAGACAGCGTAAACTGTTCACAATGCGCTGAATGGCAGGTTCATCCTTCTGGTCAAGGAGCTTGTTTCTCAGTAATCATTTAGAAATCCGTCTATATTGCGATTAGTCGTTTTCAGGGAATCTTACTTGCAGTCGAAACCGTATTCCCTTGATTTTCAAAGACAATTTAATTCCCTGTATTTACTGGTGGATATAAGCTGTCAACTGGGATAATCTTTGGTGTGAAAACAAAAAATAGTAATGGAGGATAAGATGAGAAAAACTGCCACAATCAGGGTGCTTCTGGCTGGCCTGCTAGCAGGTCTGTTATTTGCGCCAACAATCAGTTTTGCAATCAATAGCGCGCAAAACTCCAATCCGCGAAATGCAGCGGCAACACCCGGCGATGCGGAAGTTATTGCTGGCACGGGTTATCAACACACTTTGTTCGATAGCGCAGAAGGTAAATGTCAACATTGCCATAACGACCTTTATGACACCTGGACACAATCAGGCCATAGCAAAGCCTGGAACGGACCGATTTTCCAGACCCAGTTTCAGGGCGTTGTTCGTGGACGCGTTAATCAACTCGATTTATCGTCGCCTGAGGGAAAAAAGACATTCAAGGGCCGGGTAAAATTCTGCGTTAAATGCCATGCACCAGCCGCCTGGTATTCCCATGATATAAAGATCGATCTGGAAAAACTGGCTGATGAGCCTTCAAACCTGAAAACCCTGAAAGCAGCCAACGAAAGCAATACTGCTGGACCAGGTTTTGATTCCTCAGTGCCTACTTCGCTAGTCTGGTTTGATAAAGCGGGTGCTGTTTATAAAGCCTCTTTGCACATTGGTAACAAGCACAATCGTGAAGGCGTGAATTGTGCTTACTGCCACAGCATCGAAACTGTTCGCATGCTGAATGCCGATACGAATGATCTCGGCAGCGATGGTGGCCAATACACTTTAGCAAAAACATTGCCAAACAGTGGCTTTAGTGCGGGCGATACATTGCATTATTCAACCGATGGTAATGATCTGGAAATGAACTCATTCTTCCGCTTTGCGGCTGCTGAGATTTATGCAGACTATGGAAATACCCCCAAAACAGCAGATGCTTTTGATATCGATAAAATCTTTGACGGTCGACATACCATCAAAAGCATTGTCGAAGGCCAGCATACCGGCGGCCCTTTTTATGGCCCCTTTGGTGTAACGGGTACGCAGAACAACAACCCGGAAGACACCGTTGACCGTGCTGCACTGGTTAAACAGTCCTTCCTTGCTGACCCTGAAAGCCAGCATTTTGAAGATCAGAGCAAGGGCCTTTGCCTGAGTTGTCATCAATGCGCCATGGGTACTAAAGACAAGGGAACCGGCCATTTCAATACGGGCTGTGTTATCTGGCAGGCGAATAGTGGTTTTGATGATGCAACAAACCATAGCAGCACGAAGTCATCGGCAAAATGTACTAAATGCCATATGGAGCGTGTTGCCAACAAGACCGTATTGCATAAATGGAATCAGCCGAATGAACTGTTTACGGCTGCTGATGGTGTCTCAATGCACTTTGATCCAGATTCAGGCGTCGGCCCTGTGGCTGAAGGTTATCTGAACAACCATGCCTTTATGGCCACTCAGATTGCAGAGTATGGCCCGGTAAAACTGAAAAGTGCGGTGAGTACTGATCTGAGAGTTAAGCGTCGCGGCAATAACATTATTGTCAATGCCGGCATCTTCAATAAAACAGGGCATTTCTTCCCTGGTACCATGCCGATGCGACGTGCTCTGATGCGTGTTATTGCGACAGACTCCGAAGGCAACAAACTGCCTGTTAAATATGCTTCAGGTAAATCAATCTATAAAGATGTTAAGCATCATCTGGCAACATTGCCTGGTGAAACTGTTCCCAAAGGCCGTCGTATTGTGAAGCGCAATGCCCCACTACAGCCAATCACTTTCACTGGACAACAGCCTGACCTGAACGGCAGAGTCTATTCTCAGCAATTCTCTACCGAAACGACACACTTTGTATCCCCTCACCCTGGTCAGTTTGCAGAAGGCAAACCTACGCAACAAGCTGATGGTTCGTGGCGCTACGAAGGTGAAGCAAGAATTCGCGCCATTGTAGACAGCGAAACCAATGATCACTTCACTCGTATCTATGGCTATCAACAGGGTGCCGATACAGAAGATGGCACTTTCGTCATTCGTCCGGGAATGGATACCAACAAAACAGTGGTAACATCACTTTCTCCAAACGAGAAAGAGAAATACCGGATCATTTTTGATGCGAGAAAGGCTAAAGGTAAAGTCACTATCGCTTACAAGGTTTATTACCTCACCAAGGGTGCAAATGCCACTTTCCCGACCGGGCCTGATGGCTTCCTGAGTGAGACGGCACCTGCCAAGCTGCTGATTTCCGAGTTACACAGCAAGAGCGTAACAGTGAAAGGCAAAAAGCCTCACAAGGAGCATGGCCAGCAGGCTGCCATACAACAGTAAATTTGTTTGGTAGGAAATCAGGGAGAGACGAACAGTCTCTCCCTTTTTTTTGCCTATGGAAAAGCAGGCATAGTTGGTTCTACACCCATAATGCTAGCCTCAGGGTGATGACTACGTACCAGCTCTGTAATTTCATCCACACGTTCTTTTGGTGTATCTACCATCACTAAAATCTCACCCGACTGAATAGCTTTTTCGAATGCCTTTAACTGAGTATTCGGTATATCACCGGCAATCATGCCAGATACCCAGATACCCATTAAGGCACCAGCCAATGTCAGGGTAAAAATACCGCCAACACCCAACGGCAAACCGCCTTCAGTAAAACCCATCACGATCAATGCAGAAACAAAACCCGTGAGACCACCAATTGCCAGCCCCCTTTCCATGCCATGCACCAAATCAGACTTCTGAAAAACATTGGCTTCAGGCAGCCCTTTCATTGGTATGCCCTGTTTCGCCATCACGTGCTTCTCGCGCACATTTACCATGATCAGAAAATTATCCATCGAGAAGTTAAAGCGATTGAAAACTGGCTGGATTATTTGTGCAAGTGATATCAATTGTAGTTGCTCAGACCTGAGCTGCCATGACAGAATACCTAAACAAACCTGCACCCTGTCAAGTTGAGGCTCATCTGCAAAATAGTTATACAGATTCAATCAGTTGTGCTTGATAAATAGTATTTCTTCATTTACACTTTCTCCCTATATGGGAGAATAATTGAGTAATGCGGGTAATTGCAAAAGCACTTTAAAAAAATTCTGGCAAGACCCTGCCTGCAATGATGCCCAGGGACCACTTGAAAGTTGGTACGAAGAAGCTGTGAAAGCAAATTGGCTATCACCGCAAGCGGTCAAAACACACTATGGCAATGCAAGTATTTGTGGCAACAATCGCGTTGTTTTTAATATTGGTGGTAATAAATACCGTTTAGTGGTTGAAATTCAGTATCGAGCAGGAATTGTCTGGGTAAAGTTCATCGGCACACATGCTCAATACGATAAAATTAACGTCGAGAAAGTCAATGAATATTAAACCAATCCGCAGTGACGAAGATTTACAAAAAGCTTTTCGCCAACTCGAAGGGATATTTCAGGCAAAACAAGGGTCACCAGAAGCTGATGAAATGGAGATTCTGGTTACTTTGATACAAGCTTATGAAAACCAGCATTACCCCATTTATCCACCCGATCCTGTTGAAGCCATCAAATTCAGAATGGATCAGCAGGGACTGACAGCTCGAGACCTGGAAGTCTTTATAGGGAGCAGCGGACGGGTATCTGAAGTACTGAATCGTAAACGTCCTTTGAGTCTGCGTATGATAAAGCGCCTACATAACGGCTTGAATATTCCTTACGAAAGCTTATTAGCTGATCAGATACCCGTCGTTATGTAGAATTAATCTGCTGAAGTAAAACAGCTCAATGGTCTCAAGAGTCATCCGGGATTTATCAATAGTTCGTAAATGTTTTTCCACTCTGTGGGAACCCTGCTCCAAAATAAGCATTATTTAACCTCTAGCGATCTGTACTGCTTTTAGTAGTATCTCTACGTCATCGTGAGCCCGGTGTCTTTTTGTTGCTTCTGATCTGGCTTTTTGCAGTACTTCTTCTGCTGAGATGCTTCTGTTATTCCCTGATTCCAATTTCGTATAAAGAATCTGTCTAATGTCATGTATTTTCCAGGTTTTTGTGTGGCAGCCAAAGATACGCTCAAATGCACTCAACCAATGCAGATCAAATTCTGGTTCATCTGAATAAACTGTTTTAGTTGAAAATATATCATCCAGTTTTCGATAAATCTCGCGTGGATTATGCCCATCAGAGGCTAGCATAATTTGAGAAATACCATGCACGGCTTCTGAGCGTTGACTCCAGTCTTGCCATGATTCAACTGAGGATGGATCAAGTAGATAACTCTCGATACCTTCCTCATTACCCCAGGCTATTTCGACAGGATAGGCATTATCAGAAAAACTGGATGCTTCAATATCAAGCAGTACGTAATCTAAACACATAACCCTGAAATCTCTGTAAGTTGTTTCCTTCCATATGAACTCAGAACTCCCCCTCCCGAACCGCAGTCGCACCCAGCTTCACTATATCAACCGGTGTAACCGGCATATTTTCCGGTAATGGGGATTCGCCCTTCTTGATACCTTTGGCAGCAACGCTGTCGAGGCCAGCAAGCGTCTGGCTACCCGGCAAAGCAGTGGCATTTTCATCATAGTATTCGAACCAGGGCAAGCCGGCCTGAGTATAAGCCTCAGCAGTCGGTACCCGAGTTGGTGGTGCATGGCCAGTGAGATGCTGGTAATCACGGGAATTGGCAATTTGCACATAACAACGGGAGTAAACATCGGTATTCCAGGCAGAGAGACCGTACGCATCATCATAGATTTCCTGGCTCATCAAGCCACCGGGTGCGAGCCCCATATCCATATCGTTGACAGTCTCGGCAATCATCACACAATGGCTGAACACTGGTTGATCATACTTAACAAGCTTCTCATATACATCCCGCTTCATGGGGTAAGCAATAATCTGTATTCCACCGTGTTCGGCATCCTCGGTTAGCTGTTCTTCAGCGGTATAACTCTCACCCAGCGGCATCGCTACGAACTGGCGAATAGTCCCTTTGGCAACACAAAAACCGTCTAGCCAGGGTTGCTCGGGAAGCACCAGATAATCCTGAGGATTCGCCTGTAGTGGATTTGACCAGGGATCGCCGGTGATGGCATTGATCTTGCCAGCCGCAATCTTGATTGCAAAGGGATAATCAGACTGAAAGTTGATCCACATGGCTTCGGCCTGATACATGGGGAAAAACACCCCACCGGTTTTCTTCCAGCGCGAGGGCAGACGCTCACCCAGGTCATCTACATGCATCAGCGGAAATTCGCCTAGCCCCGGTGGCAAATCATATTCTCGATTGTCATCAGGTAAACGCAGGGTGCGCTCGAACTCGATGCTGCAGCGTGCATCAGGGTGCACTTCCGGGAAATGGAAGTCGAGCTGGTTGTTTTTAAGTTCTATCATGGAATTTCTCCTGTTATTTATTTTTGTCTTTCATACATTACCAGTCACCATCGCGTACTTCCCGGGCGATGCGCAACACAGCCTTATTCGGAGCATTCTTCAATTGCCGGATTAAATCCGCAAATAATTGCGGCCGACGCATAATGATTTCCTGTAAATCGCTGGAAACCTTACCTGCCATCGCCAGCAGCATATCCACATCCTCCTCCAGATCTTCTGCTAACCGCCGAATGGCAGCCTCAGAGGGCGGTGCCACTTCATCGCGTTCAATCTTGCTGAGATAAGCAGGTTCTACGCGAATCCGCTGAGCGGTCTGACGCAGTGAATAGCACTTGTCGGTTTCGCGCCGTTTTTCACGCAGCTGCCGTATGTATTTTCCGAATGTCATGTGTAGGATATAGTACACACATTATTGTACGGATCAAGAGAGCAGGAAAACCAGACAGGGTTACATATTGGGGAAAACAGAAAATACCTACCTTGATTTTTTAGTGAAAACAATAGGTTGTGGTTTTATGAAAGGTGTATGAAAGGTGGGTGTCACATTTACCTGCATGCCATTCATATAGACAGAAGTATATATTTTACTCTAAAAATAATATTTTAACCCTGTGGACTGCTTTAAAAAGCCTGACTGGTTCGGTAAACGACAAAATAACTTCAGGCACTCCCCTTGAGAATGGCCATACTTATGCGACACATTATGTCGCAATCTTTAGGATACTAAGACAGAATAATTATAATAACGAGGTTTAGAATCATGCATTTATTAACAATAATTAACCACACCGGTTCTTTCCAATGTTCCACC
>JAZGGH010000151.1:0-2369 GCA_036480335.1 Gammaproteobacteria bacterium
CCACCAACAAGGTATTTCCATCAGTGCATTGGCAGGTGAATTACCAGAGCGATCTACCGCGAGTAACCGCCTCAAGAATATTCCAACTGAATTATCCAATACTAAAATCAGCGAGCTGGCTAAATCGCCGGCAGATATTGAAAGCACATTCGGTGAACTCTGCGGCAAGATCAGGGAGACAGACACCACAGACGGGTTACGGATCACCTTTGAAAATGATGAAATTATCCACCTCCGCCCCTCAGGCAATGCCCCCGAACTGCGCTGTTATAACGAAGCAAATAGCGTTGAACGTGCCGAAGCGCTAAACCAGGCCTGTCTGACAATTCTGCAAAGCTGGGTAGAATAACGTAGGGTGGGGTGAGGCACGAACCCCACCGGAACCCGCAACGAATGGTGGGGTTCGTACCTCACCCCACCCTACGGTGTTTGTGGATTGGCTAAAAGACTAAACAAAAGCACCCCCTGTGCAGTCATATGAAAAGTAGACACAGGTTTTTTAATACGAAATAAAGTGTCATAACCAAATGAACGTCCCCCGCCCACAGCAAACAACGGCTCAAACGGACTCCAACCGCCATCTTCTTGTTGAGCATCAATCAAATTCTGTACCCAGGCCGATTTGACCCGATCCTTTGCGCCCGTATCCACCAACATTAAAACCCGTTGCATAGTTACATCCACAACTCGTGGGTCATAGTAAAGCTGATTAGTGATTTGGTCTTGCAGTATGCCAACAGTCTCGGCCAGGTTTTCTGCATCGCCACATTGACTGTTTTGCATCATTTGAATACCCATAAGCTGATGAGTTACACAGGCTGGCCGCAATGGATGGCCATCACAAAACGCCGGGTTATTTTGTTCAGCGATGGATGCAACCTCACCAAGATCCTTGTCACACAGCAAGGCATAAATAAAATGCTGATTGTAATAAGGGTATGAAGCAATATCTTCAAAACGGATTGGAACCCAGCTCTTGGGGTAAAACAAAAGTTTCCAGATATTATCGGGTTTATTTTTTAAATGACGCTTTTCGTATTCGGCAAAAAGATCAACTATCCGTTGATCTTTGGATATTTCACCCACACGTTGAATCATCCGCCACAAGATTGAGTTATTCTCAGACAGGACTTTTTCACGGTTGGCTTCCAGCCAAAGGATACTGTTCTCCAGGGTAGACTGTAATTTATCTGCTGATACAGGCGCTATAGTCCGGTTGTTCTGAAACACCAGGTAGCCATAGGCCGCAATGGCCAGAATGAGCAACAAACCGATTCCCTTAAGTACGATGTGCATGTATCAAGTCCTGTGTGGTTATAAAAGGGCTGTAGAACATAACGTCTGCAAGGCGCTTGAGCAAGATTATCCTCTCACCCCTTTACCAGAAGCCCAATCCCACCTAAACTGCCAAACACCGTCATTATTCTGTAAATATCAGGCTGTTATTGTAAAAATCCGGCGATCTGCCGTTTAAAGGCTATGCATAAAATCTTACCCAGCCCGCAGGGCGTCCAAGACGGAGAATAGAGAGCCATGGAATATTTTGTAAAGCCACACGGTGGAAACCTGGTCAACTTGCTGGTTGACCCGGATCACGCTGAATCACTCAAAACCGAATCTCAGCAATTTCCTTCCCTGACGCTCAGCAAGCGCCAGTTGTGTGACCTTGAGTTGTTGATGAATGGTGCCTTTTCACCCTTAACCGGTTTCCTGAATCAGGCTGATTACACATCGGTTATTGAACACATGACACTGGCGGACGGCACCATCTGGCCCATCCCCAATGTGCTGGATGTGCCACAGGCATTTGCCGATAAACTCAAGCCCGGACAAAAGATTGCACTGCGTGATACTGAGGGCTTTATGCCTGCCGTAATGACCGTTGAGGATATCTGGCAACCAGATAAAGAAAAAGAAGCTGAAAAAGTCTATAACACCACATCTTTATTCCATCCTGGAGTTCACTACCTGATGGAATCAGTTCATCCTGTCTATATAAGCGGTACGATTGAAGGCATCGAGCAACCGGCACATTTTGATTTTGAAAGCCTGTGGGACAGTCCCGAAGAAATGCGCGCCCTGTTCAAAAAAATGGGCTGGCGCCGGGTAGTTGCTTTTCAGACCTCTAAACCCATGCACCGCCTGCAACGTGAAATAACCTTACAGGCCGCCAAGGACATCCAGGGCCATATCCTGCTGCACCCGACAGTCGGCATGACTAAACCCGGTGATCTCCAGTACTACGCCCGTGTTCACTGTTACCAGGCCATCCGCCAACACTTTCCACACAAGCTTGCCATGTTGTCATTGTTACCATTAGCAATGCGTATGGCCGGTCCCAGAGAAGCGCTCTGGCACGCCCTCGTCAG
>JAZGGH010000152.1:0-3707 GCA_036480335.1 Gammaproteobacteria bacterium
TGGGCACAAGGAAAATAGCTTTGAAAAAACAAATAGTTGCGTTCATCTTGCTTGCTATAACAACGACCGGCGCATATGCCGGGAAAATGTACAAATGGACAGATGAGCATGGACAAACTCATTTCAGCCAGACGCCACCGGAAAAATCGACCTCAGGACAAGAGGCTAAGGTTGAACTGCACAAGGTGAATAGTTCCCGCGTCACCGTTAATCGACGGCTTGATAACGAATACTGCGGAGAGACAAAGCTCCCTGGACCTGCCAATAAACCAAAAATAATACTGCGTAATCTTGATAACAGGACGCAATCC
This sequence comes from Gammaproteobacteria bacterium, assembly GCA_036480335.1. Lineage (GTDB taxonomy): Bacteria > Pseudomonadota > Gammaproteobacteria > DSM-19610 > DSM-19610 > JAZGER01. Next base: position 312 of record JAZGGH010000152.1, read on the forward strand.
TGGCGCAAGAGCCTGACGCAACAACGCAAGAGCCTAAATTCGCACATGCGTTCACAGCTTACTTCACGGCGATATTCTCCTGAATCACAACAGGCCAAGAACGAAAGACAACAAACATTGACGCGCTCAATCGGAGAGCTCGAATGTGCGCTCGATTGGGCAGAGCGATTTCGCGCAGGTAGCACGCAAGTCCGCGAAGAAGTAAATACAGATTTTAAAAATGCCCGGACAAGATATCAGTCAGAGCGTGAATACGTGTTCGACCGGTGCGGCCCAGATCCAAAGGAGACTGATGTAGCAGCAAACGATCTACCTCGTGAAAAACAATGGCGGCGATGCAGCCGAAAGTACGGCAAAAACCTATCGCGTTATAAAAAAGAGATGGACCGGGCAGAGAATCTGTACAGACAGATTTATTGAGACCTTTGCACGAAAGAGCCTGATGATACAAAGTGCAAAAAAAACCCGTCATTCCGGCAGTGTTTTAGCCGGAATCCATAGTTTAGAGTACGATATCTATGCGTCACATAAGCAGATTCCGGCTAAAAGACTGCCGGAATGACGAATAGTAGATTCGTGCAAAGCTCTCTTATTAAATGTTTGTAGACTGTCGCCTGTAAATATAATCCTTCTGAGAAAGAGGACGATTTATTTTCATTGTGTTATGGATACTAATATCCAGCCTTGATATGTAAGTTTATATGAATAATAAAACTGCCCGGTTCACATTGATCTCTATCATTGCATTAGTGGTGATAGTTAAACTCTTCAATTATCTTACCACCCAAAAATATATTGCTTCAGCCCATATAGCAGAAGCAATGAATCTTGTCGCCCAGGTAAAACTAGGAATTGTAGAGTATTACCAGCAAACCGGCGAACCGCCAAACAGCAATCGTGAAGCAGGCTTACCAGACCCGGAGTCTGTTAAAGGACGTTCGGTAAAAAGTGTTTCAATCTCTCAAGGTGGCGTCATCACAGTTTATTTTAATAACAAGGTGTCTGAGGATGCTTCTATTGTTTTCATCCCCGAATTTACTGCAAGTAACCTGCACGGCATTGAATGGAACTGTACATCTTCGAGCATTAGCCAGAAATACTTTGAACATATTATTCCAGCTTGTTTGTATAGACCGTCTGCCGCTATTGATGACCTGATGAATGCGATAAATCAAAAAGCCTACAATAAAATTGCTTCTCTGATCGCTGACAATGTGAATGTTGATCAGACACAGTATGGCGAGACGCCTTTAATGCTTGCATTAAGCCGGGGAAATTCAAGAACCGTTAAAATGTTGCTTGAGGCAGGCGCTGATGCAAACAAAAGCGCAACCTTTTATCGAGGCAGAACACCATTAATGTATGCACTGCGTAATAGCAGTCTGGAATCAGTCGAAGCCTTGTTGAAACATGGTGCCAGTATCAATGTGACCGGTCCTAAAGGTATGACACCGTTAATGTATGCGGCTCGAAGCGGTGCTTCTGCTAAAGTCAGTCTGGCGCTTGAAGCAGGCGCTAACCCTAAACATAAGGACAAAACCGGCAATACCGCTTTAAATTATGCCGCTTCCTATGGTGCAGCCAGCAGTGTTTATAAACTAATTAACCAGGCGAGTGATGTTTATACTCGCAGCAGTGAATACGGAAACGCTCAATTTAAGGATAGCCGGTCAGTCACAGCTCTCATGGAAGCCGCTACTTCTAATAACCATTCGCGAATCCAGCAACTACTTGAGACAGGTGCAGCTATTAATGCCCGCGACAAAAACGGTTATGTTGCCCTGGTACACGCGATAAAATCAGCATCCTGTAAAGCGTCACAAACTCTGATTGAATCTGGTGCGGATATTAACGCCCTCGATAACAAAAAACGCACGCCTTTGATGATTGCTGCTGAGTCCGGTAACAATGCCTGCCTTTCAGTATTACTACAGGCTGGTGCCAGTTTAGACCACATTGCACTGGATGGCTCAACTGCTGTTTCAATTGCAGTGAAAAAAGGCAATATGGAAGCTGTTGATCACTTTATTTCATATGCAGAGGATTTCTCTGAACGAGGTGGAAAAGCTTTACTCGAAGCACTCATAATTTCCGATAGTAAATTAACGCCAACGATGACAGAAAAGCTGATTACCGGTGGCGCCAATATAAACTTTAGAGATGCAAAGGGACACTTCCCACTCTCGCTCGCAGCCAGACATAATCGCATTGATATTGCCAAGCTGTTATTAATCCATGCAGCAGATATTAACAAGACTGATTATCTAGGCCGGTCAGCACTTCTGTATGCTGCACAATATGCGAACCTAGACATGGTAGAACTTTTGCTTGCTTCGGGAGCAGATACCAATAAAGCTGACGTACTGGGCGAGACACCGTTAATGATAGCGGTTGACAGAAATCACTATAAAATGACCCGACGCTTACTGGATGCTGGATCTAATCCGGATATTAAAAATAACAAAGGGGTTTCTGCCATGCATATTGCCCATGGCAAGTACTTCACCGATGTGGAAAAGCTGCTAAAAACCAGATAAAACTAATTGTTAGTTTTAACGCCCCGCTCTCACCAGACCACCTAATCCAGCTTCCTCAAAATATTTATGCATCAATGCACGTACAGCATGCACATCTTCTAGTGCCAGCACTTCATTGAGTATTTTTCTTGCCGTTGTGTGTTCGAACGTCCTGATTACCCATTTCACGCGCAACAAACTGGCAGCACTCATGCTCAAGGAATCCACGCCCATGGCAAGTAACAATAAAGCGGCCAATGGGTCACCCGCCATTTCACCACAGACGCTGACAGGTTTACCCACAGCGTGTGCACTGTTAATCGCCTGGTTGATAGCGCGCAGAACCGCCGGGTGAAGTGAATCGTACAATCCTGCAACTTGTGAGTTGTTACGATCGACAGCCAGTAAGTATTGCGTTAGGTCATTACTACCGACAGAAAAGAAGTCTACCCGTTTGGCTATCGCATCTATCTGGTAAATCACCGATGGCACTTCAATCATAACGCCCAACGGTGGGAAATCAATCTGTTTACCCTCTTCAACCAGTTCATCAACGGCAAGCCGGATCAAACCAATAGCACTATCAATTTCACCAATATCGGTAATCATGGGTAGCAACAATTGCAGGTTGTTTAAACCTTCGTTAGCACGCAGGATTGCGCGGAGTTGCGTCAAAAATATTTCCGGGTGATCCAGTAATATGCGTATACCACGCCAGCCGAGGAAAGGATTTTCTTCCTGCACCGGAAAATACGACAGCATTTTATCGCCGCCTACATCGAGCATTCGCACGGTTACCGGTGCGGGTACAAAAGCTTCCAGTACCTGACGGTAAATTTGTTTCTGTTCTTCCTCACCCGGGAAGCGGTCACGCACCAGA
>JAZGGH010000153.1:0-3938 GCA_036480335.1 Gammaproteobacteria bacterium
TTTTGAATTTTTAATTCCAGCTCTTCGCTGCTTGAAGACTGGTTACGGATAATAATTTGAGTGCAGGGTTCCCCGTCAATACTAGCGGGCATTAATTCCATTTGTGCATCAAATTGTTCACCATCGGGTAGCAGCCCGTGGGTAACAAATTTGCTACTTTCTGCTCCCATCATGTTGTCAGAGTAATCACGCAGGAATTTTTTGAATTCATCATGATCAATTTGCGAAATAATATCGAGAATCGGAGTGCCTTCAATTTCCAGCATTGATCTGAAGCCAAACATGGAGAGATAGGAATGGTTTGCGTAGACGTGCATTCCTTCAGATATATAGGCGATCGCATCCCTGGAGCTTTCCATAAGCAGGTGCGCACGTTTCTCGCTTTCAATAAAGTGTTGCTCAAAATATTGTGATTTCTGTTCCAGTTTTATGCGGTTAATTTCTCTGGAAGCAATGAGTTGCAGGTGTTCCGGTTTATCGTAGGAACACATATCCACTGCGCCTTTTTTCATGGCAACAATCGTTGTGATTTCATTGCAGTCATCGGCAACGACGATCACTGGCTTGCGTATATTGCTGTGATCAAGAGTAGCGACGAGCTCATCAAGTGGAAGCGTTGGGTTTGTCGTCCAGATCACCAGGTCAGGTGTTGTTTGTTGTAAGGCTGCCTCAAGACTTTCCAGGCTATCTGCATGCACCATATGCGATTTATGGCCGGCATTTCTCAGCGTGTTGACCAGTGATTCCGCGTCGCTCCTGGATTCTTCAATGATCAATAGTTGCAGAGTTATTTCCATTCCTACATCGAACCTCATCAATTAAACGGTTTTTGAGCACAATAAAAAGACACATCTCTTTTGCGGCAGCGATTGGTGATACCTTTACTTGTTATCGCTGTTTTCTGCAGAAGATATGGAAAGGCGTTTTTTGTTAATTCTTTGAATAATAAGAAATAAGGCGAGTTTTAGCGGAAAATCCCTCTGCGATACAGTTTCCACAGGAGCCCCCAGACGAAGATTAGCGGGTAATGACGGACTCGCTCGGGTATATGGACAGCCTGTCCTGAGTGTCGTTCCAGTTTCCAGGCGATGTAGTCCAGGCCGCCACTGAAAGTGAACAGCGCTTTGAGCAACCGTAGAAGTGACAGGCATTTTCCCTGCACTGTTCGGGTAAACCAGAGTGCTTTGGAGAGACTTCGATGGCTCGAATGAATAACGGAGTGATAATGATTACCATTAATGGTGAGCTTTACATCAGGGTTTTTTGCCGCCGCCGCCGCAATGGATGCGTAATATTCTGGCTGGCTTTCAATCAATGTTGATGCTCTTTGAGCTGTTTCGGCACGTAATTCAGCGCGATAGCTTAGTTGCATGCCCTGAATCCATAAATCATTGATGGTGCCTGATTCTTTGATACTGGGCAGGGTGCGTGTTAAAAAAGTAACAATAGCGCTTGATAAGCTCTCAGTGATTCTCGCTCTTGCTGCGTCATTTTTTGTATAGGCCAGAGCGACAGGTTGAGTAAACCTGCCCCAAATGTAGGAATGAAACCAATGTTTCGATGTGGCGCGCTTAAAGTCTTTTTCTGAAATCACTGCATATTTAGCGCGCAGTGTTTTCCCGTCTGGCCCCGGGATTTCCAGGTAATAGACGTTTGGTGGCAAAGTCCAGTTAGCGATTGCGGGTAATAGCGAATGATAAAAACGCGGGTAACGATCGACAATGAGATAGAGATCGGCCAGGCCATCGTATAGATCCATGCTTCGAAGGCAGGATCCGTAAAATATTACAGCCTGAATAGAGGCTTTGTGTTTGTTGACCAGATGGTCGAGTAACGTTTGCAACGTCAATGGGTTAACAATTTCAGCGCTTTTGCTAACCAATGTCTGGAGTGTTTCAGTTTCCCTGGTCATAGTCGGCGTTAGCGCAAAAAACTGAGCGGTTCTGTGGCGCTGAGTGTGATCGGGCCAGTGGAGTCATCCGTTGCGTAAATTTCTCCGTCCAGTGTATAGCGACTGTTCATATGTATCTCGATCGATTGAGTTTTTTTGCTGTGGTAGGTATCTGATTGTTTAAGGCGCTGCGTCGGTTTTCCTGTTAATAGAAAGGGGAGGGAGCGTAGAAATTGATCGGGCTGCGTTTTTATGAGTGTGCTGTAGATAGCACCATCCTCTTTCCCCCAATAGGGTCGCATGCCCAGAAGTAGTCTTTCCAGTGTGCTGCAAAGCAATAGGAGTGTTTCGCACACAACAGGGTCAGCCTGACTGGAATAAGCGATTTTCATAGTCACTGGATTTGCATATAACGGATCATCTTTTATGATACCCCAAATTGTTCGCAGCATAGCAATGCCTGGGCCTATTTCATTGCCAACACCGCGAGAATGTACTGAGTCGTGGCAAAATTCTATGCCCTGAATAATGGCACCGGCACCAAAAAACATACCGTTTATTGTAGGAAGCCCAGCGCCTTGCTGTACCGATAAAACAGGCCGGGTAATCCTTTCTGCGCGATGCCTGAAGTCCGGGTCGCAGAGTCGCTGAATGCCTTTGGTTAACTTCCCTCTGATCCCTATATCGCCGACATTCATATTAGTTGTTCCACCGGGCAGTAAGACGATGTTGGGTAATTGATCAAATAGCCTCAATTGCAGGAGGCTGGTAAAGACCGCAGCAGTTGTTCCATCTCCGCCATTGATGGCGAGTGTGTCAGTGCCATCCTCGTGTAGGGTTTCAAGAACCTCAGGAATTTCATCTGCGGATCGTGTAATGTAGTGGCGAATGTGTGGCTGCCTGTCAACAAGACGGTTGATTTTCTGGATCTGCGTTTTGTTTGCGCCGCTATTCGGATTGGTGATAAGCGCAATGCGTGAGTCAGTGTTGCCAGGATGATGAATGTGCTGATACCTTTAGTTATCTGCCGCAAGTTTACCTAGTCTCGTGTTTGCTCACCAGCCCTGTTTGGCTGCCATTTTTTAACGTAAGTATTTCCCTTCAAAGGTTTCGCCATCAATAATGTCTGAAAATAATAACCAAACGCTGACAATCGCTCATTTATCTGATCCGCATTTAAGCTCGCTGCATGGGATTGAATGGCGACAGTTACTCAATAAGCGAATTTTAGGCTATCTATCCTGGTTAAAGCGGCGACGTTTTGTGCATCGCCCGGAATTACTCGATGCACTTGCCATGGATTTACAAACAATGGCGCCGGATCATATTGTGGTGACAGGCGACTTAACGCATATCGGGCTTCAGGATGAGTTTCGGCAATCCCGGCGTTGGCTGGAATCGCTGGGTGCGTTTGATAAGGTGACAGTGATACCGGGAAATCACGATGCTTATGTGTCCTCGCCCTGGCATCGAGCCTATTTACATTGGGAGCCCTTCATGCTTTCAGATCAAAACAAGGCTGCAGTCGTGGAAGGGGATGAGATTTTTCCTACCGTTCGTCGCCGTAAACATGTCGCTATTATCGGCTTGTCCAGCGCGGTGCCGTCCCCGCCTTTTATGGCAACGGGTAAGTTGAGTGATCAGCAGTTGAGTGCTCTAGAACCGTTGTTGAGTCAATTAAAAAAGGAGGGGCTCTTTCGTGTGATTATGCTGCATCACCCGCCGGTACATGGTGTTGAAAAGAGGCGCAAACGACTGATAAACATCGATGCGTTTCAGGAAATCATAAAGGCGCAAGGTGCCGAGCTGGTGTTACATGGGCACGGTCACCAGTCGGTTGAAAATACGATAGAGGGGAATGACAGAACAGTTCCTGTTGTGGGCGTGCCTTCAGCCTCCTCAATTGGCTCTAAGTCAGGCAAGCAGGCGGGCTATAATCTTTACGAAATATCTGCAGATGATAAAAAATGGACGCTCAATATGATGAAGCGGGGATACCGCTCTGACCGTCAGCAATTTGTGTTTCAGGGGAATAGCACACGCGTTG
>JAZGGH010000154.1:0-9499 GCA_036480335.1 Gammaproteobacteria bacterium
AGTGGAGATAAGGGAAAACCCTGCCTGATTCGACAGATTAATGCTAAATACAGGTTAAAAACCTGGAATTTATAGTTCGAAAGAGATTTCTTGATTTAGGACCGTCAAATTTCAACAGCCTGTTAGGAGAATCTGCGCAAACAATATGGAAAATGTTAAGGCAGAAAGACATCGGGCCTGTGCGGCTAGTCTATGCTGAAATCGATGATGGGCTTGTCCATAAAATGAGATACCGTAACTGGATTAGTGTATCAGGGTCGCCCTGGCCATATAAGGATGAGTTTGAAGTGGGGTGTACGTTAGAACATGCAGGGTATTATGTTACCTGGCTTATTGCATTTTTTGGCCCAGCGAAATCAATAACATCTTATGCTTCATGCCTGATAAAAGACAAGGAGACTGATGTAAAACTGGAAATAGAATCTCCTGACTTTTCGGTAGTTTGTATAGAATTTGAATCGGGCATCGTGGCAAGAGTAACCTGTAGTATTATAGCGTCACATAATCATTCGATAAATATTTTTGGCGATGATGGGGTTTTATCAATGCATGAATGCTGGGATTATGCGAGCCCTGTCTATTTAAAACGCAGGACAAAACTTTCCCTCTGGGCAGAAAAACACCCCTTACTGACGAAATTACTTGGAGTGGGTCCGCGTAAATGTAAACCAGTGAGAAAGTCGAACTGCAAACATAAATATAAGGGCGCTATCGGAATGGATTTTTCTCGGGGTGTAGCTGAAATGGCAGACGCTATAGCTGAACAACGAGAATGTCGACTGTCCGCCAATTTTTGCCTTCATGTGAACGAAATTGTACTTGCTATTCAAAACTCTGGGGAATTGGGTGTTCCTAAAAAAATCAAGAGCAGATTTACTGCGATGGAACCAATGCCCTGGAGTCAGTAGACCACTCTGGAAGATATGGCGATGCATCCGCTCCATTGGTCTTAAATGATTGCACACTCATGCCGGATTAGAGATACTCGTTCGATATGAAAGCAGAAATATATTTTTTTATGACCGCGCCTGATGCAGAGGCCTTTATCAAACACGTCGAAGAACTGGTCGATTCGATTGAAGAGCACAGTGAATCCAGCATATTTATTATCGGTGATTGCCAGATTGAGTATCTACCTTCCATCATGATAGAAAGCTCACTTCTGACAGGATCAATCGCCATAGATTCTGGTGGCATCGACAACGGTTGCACACAATACCTGAGAGCAAACAAAACCTATAAAGCTTTACGTAACTGGATTAAGAAAGGTTACTATAGCCGACTCTGTACCTGGACTGAAGGCGAAGATATGCAGGCCACCTCTTCTCGCACGCGTGATTTATGGTTAGGGCCTGATGCGAAAAAAAACAAAGAATCAAATAACGACATGCAGCTGCGCCTCTCTTTGACGAGCGACGTGCTGTTTGATCTGGCACCAGAGACGAGCACCATGGGCGGCATTAAACCTAAAGCTGGAAAAAAGAAAAAATAACAGCCAGGGAACCTGGCATGGCCGGGTTGTGGTTGCAATACCTAAGGAGCCTCTGATCAATTCATGAACTCGCATCTTGCTCTCACAACCTGCTTCGCTCAGAATTAATCAGAGCCCCCCTAAATCCGGTATATTTGCTCATGCGCCGCGTTATCATCACACTTTTTCTATTGTCTGCAGGCATCCTGTTTTTCAAAAACACACCACAGGAACCAGACATCCATGCCCAACTCCGCCAACGCATACTGGAAGCAGAACTGGGCAGCACGACGGCCGTGCTTTTCGCAAAAAACCCTGATATACCCGTACCCTCACAGGAACCTCTGAGCAACGTTGTACAACAACTCGCCGACGACTCACCCGTGCAACGCTGGCAGGCCGCAGACGAACTGGTCAAACGCGCAGACACTCGCGCAGTAGACGCACTGATTGCTGCCATGCTCGACCCCTCGGGTACCCGACGCGTCTGTGTCATGGCCAGCGCACTTGGCAAACTGAAAGACCCCAGAGCCTTAAGCGCCCTCACCCATGCCGCATTTGATCCCAACAATCGTGACCTGCGACTCTGTGCTATTCAGTCACTCGGCATGATCAATGATCGCAAAGCGGTACCAACCTTAATCAGAGCCGTACAGGAACGCAACATGCCCATTGCTGCCGCAAATGCACTGGCAAAACTGGGGGATGAACGGGCGGTAAATGTCCTGATGGAAACGGCCAATGATCCGGAATTATCACTCTGGATGATCAATGCACTGGGTGAACTCGGCGCTGCATCGGCTATTCTCTATCTCAGGGGATTATCAGAAACACCACAAAACCGGCAACTACAGCGTGCCACCAAAGAAGCGCTCTGGAAACTGTCAATCTTATCAAATGAGCATCCCATTGAAACACTGCAACAGGTACTTGCACAAGATCAGGTCACCTCCCGAAGAAGCTGGGCCGCTTACAAACTGGGTGAGCGAAAAAGCAATCAATCAGCATCGGCCCTGATCCAGGCACTCCAGGACAAACAGACCGAAGTGAGTAGCCGGGCTGCTGCGGCATTAGTCATAACAGGCGAAGCAGTATTACCCTCCATTCGACAGGCATTCCAGAATGCTGACTCAAATCCATGGCTAACCGCTATTCTGGGTTATCTTGGTAAGCAGGATGATACTGTTGTTTTACGCCGGTTAGTTAAATTGCAAGAAAAAGCAGCCACAGTGGCTGAGGTTTCATTGACCATGATTGAGAGGCGTGAGTCTGTGAGCGGGCTTGAGAGTATTGTTCCGGAGATCACCGGCGGCTTACCAGCCAACACTCAAAACTGATCCTACTGTTAGCAAATAGCCAGTTTTCTCAAAGAGCCGTGTTGGCTCTCTCTATAAAACTCTGCTTTGCAAGTCTATCAAAATTATCCCATGCTACTTTCAGAGGTCATGCACATATTATACGAATTCAGCTCAGATGAAGTCGGAACTAATACACTGGAAGCCACATGATTCAATGATGTCATGTGCCCCCACCGAACTGTTAATTACCTCACTTCAACCGTTCCAGTGATTGTCCCACCCTGATCACTGGTCAGGGTAATGGCAGTTGGTGTATTTGCTATATTAAAGAACACCTGCTGATAGAAACCTTTATTTGCTTTCCAGCCAATTGTTCCAACAGAGTGTTCACTGCCATTCACTATCATGCTTGCTGTAATGCCTGCTGTTCCTGCAGGTCTATCCGATTGTGCTCTGATCCATAGCTTTTTATTAGCACTAAAATAAATTGCTTTAACTAAAGTCAAAGCATCAGCCTGACCACCGCTCGAATGCGGAACCATTCCAACATCAATAGCAAGTCGCTTCCACCCCTGAGTCATGTCATAACAACCAGTCAGGCCAGTGATAACATTGGCATTACTATCCAGCTTGAACTGATCCGTGGCTTTCTCAGGGCTGAATTGATAACCGGACGGTAAATGGATTTTCATGCGATAGCGGCCAGATATCAGTTTGTCGAACTGATAGAAACCTTCACTGTTTGAGGTCGTTGAAGACAGATAGGTACCATCGCAGGTCTGCAGATCTATCGTGACGTTGGCAAGACCGGATTCATTACTGTCCTGAATACCATTACCGTTCTCATCCAGCCAGACAGTATCACCCATTACCCCAACACCACCACCGGTAATTGGCTCAGGCACAGGGGATAGAAAGGAATACTGGCCAGGAACAGCAAGATTGATGGCATTGATCAAAGGGCGATAGTTATCCTGCCGCATATCGTGCCCTTCATTGAATAGCAGATGGCCAACCTTAGCATCAGGATTTTGGGCAAGTAACTGGCTCGCCAGATCGAGTAGCTGCTCTTTAGGCCGGGAGAAATTTCTGAAACTTTCTCCAGTGATCATGCCGAATTTCAAATGATCGTTTTTAGCCAGTTTAGCCAGTTGTGGATACACCATGCGGGTATAGCTCAGGTTGTTAGCAATGTCCTGTGCAAACAGCCCAAATACCTTATCTTTGACCGGCGCAGCAGATTCATCCTGGATCAGGGTATCGACCACAGTGTCGATGTGATACCCACCACCCGGTTTTCTGTTAGGTGGAATCCAGTTGATATTGTTCAGAATAATAACAGGCGTATTTGATAACAGTTCTTTCAATCTGCGAGCCTGTCGAATTAACTGAAGCGCATATTGAGCACCATCGCTAGTCCCGTCTGGTTTCACAGGATAGCCAACCTGTTTCAACTTGTCGATTTCGGTATTGCGGATACCAGCAATGGATGATTCAGGTGTCACGATACCATACAGGGCAGGATGGGTGGCTATACTGGAATGGGCAATCTGGGTCCAGAGTCTAAACCATTCATTTTGAACTGTCTTGAGCCAGCGTTTGGCCATGTATTTTTTGACATATAATGTTTCTCCATTATCCCCGATTTCCTTACCATTCGTGGAATAGGTACGAAATTGAAAACCACCAATACCCGCATCGAAATAGGCGCAACCGGGCAGAGCTGGATTACAGTCATTCACTGTCGATTTCAAGGAAGGAGAGATAGCGCCGCCGCGGTCTGTCGGCCAGGTTCCATCAGTATCCTGAAAAACCCAGTATTTATCAGAAATAGACAGTAGTACCTTATAGTTTCTGTTGCCGGCAATGGCTTTGTCCATAATCGACTGTATTCGGGAAAAATCATAAACATTGGCTGGTGATCCCGGGCGCCACAGTTCATTCCAGGTTAATGTCAGTTTGATACCGCTCCACGGGTTCGGCTTGTTGGCATTTGCCTGGCCTTGCTCGTCGAGCCAGTCAAAAACGGTATCGATGCTAACGCCGAAGTTATCCAGCTTGATGGTTTCTACATTAATCCAGGTGCCAGCCAGCAAAGGACTGGAGTATAGAAACCCGAAAAACAGTAGATAACGTGCCAGCTTTTTCATATACCTACCCCCCCCAACAATATCGATAAAATCCGCTAATAATACCAAAAAAAGCGAAAGCATTGCTTATTTCCCCAGAGTAGCCGACTTCACCAGAGAAACTACTCCAGACGGGAAAAAACAGTATGGCTTTTGTTACAGGAAATATAGCGCCTTACAAAGAGCATACTTTACATTCATGGTAAACAACTGTTTATGAAGCTATCAACTCAATCCCATTACCATCGGGATCCCTGAAAAATACCGCCTGCCGACCTGAACGACTCTTTGTATAAGGGATGCCCTGCTTTTCCAGGCGGTCAATAACATCATCCAGCCCCACTTACAGCTAATGCCATATGGCGATCTCGGCCCGCATGATCGGGCGTCCAGAGATAGAATCCGCTGCTGTTTACCGGCTATTAACCAGGCCCCCAGGATAAACCATTGCATCTTCTCAAATCAGGCGCAGGGTGCGCTACTTTTTAATTTACCTGACTACTTTTTCCTCATTTGGGCTGCTTTTTACCCACAAATTTTCCTGAAGAGCCATCTTTTTAAGGTTGGAAACAGTTGCAAGTTGATAAAATCAGCTAATTCTTCACCTGTCATACCTTCGGAATCTGTTGCCCAATTGCGCCAGCGTAAATGTTCTGGAATGGGAGATTTGTAGGGTTTGTTCTCATCAGCGAGAAATTCTAGTTCAGCTTCTCTGTCATCAAATATTTTGAGAAAAAACATCCAGACTAACTGACTGATACGTTGTGCGTCACCATCGACGCCCACGTCTTTACGCATAATGTCCTGTATGGATCTTTATGATGCCTGAAACATTACTCATAGAAAGTGACTCACTTGATTAGTGTCAGGTGGGGAATAAATTTAAAATCTTTACGGTTATAGGTGAACAGGCTGGCATGGCATTCAATGGCGCTCGCTGCTATGAGTGCATCTGGAATATCCAGCGTATGGCTTTTGGCAAACTGGGTGATCAATTGTAACGCTCTGGCCGAGATGGATTCATTTAAGTGAATTGGATCGAATAGTTGAATAAACTGTTGCAGCTGTTGTACTTCCTGTTTGTTTCTGGCTCCATATATCAACTCCATTGCGGTAATGGATGAAATGAAAAAAGGAGCTTGCAGACTGGCTATCTTCTTCTGGGTTTTCTGGTTATCTTTCAGTATGTCGATCAGAACATTGGTATCCAGAAAAATCATTTCCAGGCCTTTTTTCGCAAACTTTCCTGAGTAATATCGCTGTCTTTCCACATGCCTGAGAAGCCTGAGAAATCGGGAGATTGTGCTCTCATTTGCCGGGTTTTCAGTTCTTTTCTTAATACGTCCCTGATATAGGCAGACACAGTTAGATTCATTTCACTGGCAGTTTTTTTTATATCGTCAAAAAGCTCTTCTTCGAAATAGAGTTGGGTACGGTGCATGCTTTTCTCCTTTATACATCGCCATTATACATCATATTTTAATATTATCATGCGCTTTTATCCTGTCATGGCGATAAATTGTTATTTATATAAGTACACTCCCAAAACTCGGGCGACAAGGCACAGAGGCTGTTTGCTCAAATACCACATCAAATTTTTCATCCGTAAACCATGAAAAATAATCGCCTCCAAACCAATACGTTAAATTATGACTAGTGGCTCCCCTATCCCAACCGGTTGATCCTATTTGATAGCGGGTTTCCCACTCATTTATTTCAGCACTCATTATTATTCATCCATAGAAAGCTGATAAAACTATAAAAAGAGCAGATAACGCGTTATCTGCTCCCTGATTTTTACTGCTTAATGCCCTCCAGGGAGATAATCAATTCCAGCTCCGCGGATGCAGGCCCCAGGTTTTTAGTCAAGCCAAAATCCTTTAAAACAATTCGGGTATTACCTTCAAAGCCTCGACGAAAACCACCCCAGGGATCTTTTCCTGCACCGATTTCTGCAATATCGAGCGTAATTTCTTTCGTTACACCATGCAGAGTTAGATTACCTTTTAACTTTGCCTTACCATCACTGCCTTCTACATATTCGGTACTAACAAATGTTGCTTCAGGAAATTTTCTTACATCCAGAAACTCATCACCGCGCAGATGTTTATCGCGTTCTGCATGGTTGGAATCAATGCTTTTTGTTTTAACGGCTACCACAATCTTTGACGCTGATTTGTTTTTTTCATCGTAACTAAAACTTCCTTCAAAATCATTAAATCGTCCCCACAGCCAACTGTATCCAAGGTGAGAAATTTTGAATTGAATAGAAGCATGTGCACCTTCTTTATCAACGATATAGTCCTCTGCAATGCTACTGCCTGAAACCACAAGAGCAGCGATCAGAGAGAGTCTCAATATATTTTTCCGTACAGTTGTTTTCATCATTTTTCCTCTATTTGAATGTCATCCGTCGTAGCGTTTCATCTTTATCAAAAAAGTGGTGTTTTAATGCAGCAAGGGCATGCAACACCACTAAAACAGCAAGTATATATGCCATAATTTCATGCGCATCACCTATCATATCAGCACGGTTTTCTTCTATTTCACTGGTTATTGCTGGCACTTCAAACAGAGTAAAAAACTCTATTCCTTTACCTTTCGCCGTGGCTATAAAATAGCCTGAAAAACCCATGAATAAAATCAGTATATAAAATATTTTTTGTGTGAAATGTGCCAGTAACACCTCCCATTTTTTATGCGTTTCCAGTGGCTGCGGTTCTTTGTTCGTTAACTTCCAGCAGAATCGAAGCAACAGTAAAATCATAATCAATAGCCCAAAGCTTTTATGCCACCAGGGCAAGGTATGATACAGGGGGTCGTAATAATCCAGGCCTGTCATATAAAGGCCGACAATAAACAAACCCATCAGAAGTACAGCCATTGACCAGTGAAATAACTTACTGATCAGACCAAATGTACAATGCGTGTTAGTTAAACTCATCGTGCTTTAAACGAGCTGGCCTGACTGGTAGTCAGAAAAAGCCTGTTTAATTTCCTCTTGTGTATTCATGACAAATGGTCCTCCTCTTGCTACCGATTCATTAATTGGTTGCCCCGAAATAATCAGGAAACGACAATCTGTCTGTGCAACAACCGCGATCTGTTCTGCTGAAGAAAGGATAGCCAGTTGCGCTGGCTTTAATGACTTGTCTGAATTTCCAATGATTAATTCTCCATCAATCATATATATAAAAGCATGGTGACTCTCAGGAACAAAATCACTAAACTGCGCATTTTCTTCAAGATGAATATCCCAAAATACTGGATTTACACAATCATTTTTGATAATACCTCGGGTGCCTCTGGACGTTTCACCGGCAATGACCTTTAGCCTGCAACTTTTCCCCCTACGTTCCTCAGGAATTTCACTTTGACTGTATTCCTGATATTGAGGCTTATCCATTTTATGTGCTGCAGGTAAATTCACCCACAGTTGAAAGCCTGCCAGTAACCCTTCTTCCTGCTCGGGCATTTCTGAATGGATAACGCCTTTTCCGGCACTCATCCATTGCACACCCCCTTCTTCAATGACACCGACATTCTCGGCACTGTCTTTATGGCGCATTTTTCCAGCTAACATATAGGTAACTGTTTCAAACCCCCTATGAGGATGTGCGGGAAAACCACCAATATAATCCGATGCTTCTTCTGAGCCAAAAACATCAAATAATAAAAAAGGATCCAGCATATTCAGAACTGGCGTACCAATAACGCGGGTAAGATGAACACCGTCACTATCAGTCGTTCTGGTGCCAGTGATAATTCTTTCTATTTTTCTGGTGTTGTGCATAGCACCCTCTTCTAAACAGTGTGATACATGTAACTGAACCTGTGGAATACAGTATAGACAATGACTTGAAGGGAATAAATAAGCCATGTATAAACATATTGTTTACTTATGAGAAACGATAGAGGATTCATGCATGGATAGACTAAAAGCAATGCAGCTTTATTGTCGGATTGTTGAAACAGGCCAGCTTAGCCTCGCTGCGGATGATCTCAATCTTTCCAAAGGTGCTGCAAGCAAACAGCTGGCAAAACTTGAGGCGCATCTTGGCGGGCGCTTATTAAACCGAACTACACGGCGGTTAACCGCAACGGAAGCAGGCACTGCCTTTTATGAACGTGCAAAGTTAATACTTGAATCAGTAGAAGAAGCCGAGTGTGTTGTTACAGGCTTAACCGCCGAACCCCGTGGCAGATTAAAAATGAATGCACCTATGTCATTTGGTTCACAATATTTAGGTGAACTGCTCGCAAAATATCAGCGGCAATACCCGCAGGTTGAAATACATATTGATCTACATGACCGACAGGTTGATGTTGTCGATGAAGGTTACGATCTGGTTCTACGCATTGCGGCGCTGGAAGATTCATCTCTGATCGCAAGACACCTTGCTGTCTGCCACATTGTTTTATGTGCTTCTCCAGCTTACCTTAAAAAACAGGGCATTCCGAAAACACCTGAAGACCTAACAGGCTGTTGAAATTTGACGGTCCTAAATCAAGAAATCTCTTTCGAACTATAAATTCCAGGTTTTTAACCTGTATTTAGCATTAATCTGTCGAATCAGGCAGGGTTTTCCCTTATCTCCACT
>JAZGGH010000155.1:0-5732 GCA_036480335.1 Gammaproteobacteria bacterium
GCATCCAGTGCCGCCATACAACCAGAACCTGCTGAAGTAACCGCTTGCCGGTAGATATGATCAGCCACATCCCCTGCAGCGAACACGCCGGGTAACGAGGTTGCCGTCGCATCGCCTGTCACGCCGCTTTTCACCACCAGATAGCCATGCTGCATATCAAGATAATCTGTGAACAGAGAAGTATTTGGCTTGTGGCCAATGGCAATGAAAACACCATCCAGGTTGATATCCTGGGTTTGTTCAGTTTTGACGTTTTTGATACGCATACCGGTTACGCCGCTGTTATCACCTAGCACTTCATCCAGTACGTTATCCCATTGAATGGTGACCTTGCCTTCTTTTTCACGGGCAAACAGGCGATCTTGCAGGATCTTTTCAGCACGTAAAGCATCGCGTCGATGTACCAGTGTCACATGCGAAGCAATATTTGAAAGATACAGGGCTTCTTCAACCGCCGTGTTACCACCCCCAATCACGGCTACCGGTTTTTCGCGGTAAAAGAAACCATCACAGGTGGCACAGGCAGAAACACCCTTGCCCTTGAAGGCTTCTTCAGACGCCAGGCCGAGATACTGGGCGGATGCGCCAGTGGCGATAACCAGCGCATCACAGCTGTAGCTACCGGAATCGCCGATCAGAGTGTAGGGCTGCTTACCCAGCTCGGCGGTATGGATATGGTCGAAAATGATGTCTGTTTTATAACGAGCGACATGCTCTTTCATTTCTTCCATCAGAGCCGGCCCCTGTAAACCTTCAATACCCCCTGGCCAGTTTTCAATTTCTGTGGTGGTCGTCAGTTGCCCACCCTGTTCCAGTCCGGTGATCAATACCGGTTCAAGGTTAGCCCTGGCAGCATAAATGGCAGCCGTGTAACCGGCTGGGCCTGACCCCAAAATAAGAAGGCGGCAGTGTCTGGAATTACTCATGTATAATGACTCCGATAGCTGGAAATTACGAAAATGCTGGTGGCTATGGTACGGAAAGCGAGTAGGTGCGTAAAGTGCAAAAAAACCCTGCTGGAAGCTTGCTATCTAGCATTAAAAACCCATAGAATGCAGACTCATGACACTATAACTTAACAAAATGGTTTAATTTCATTGGCTCAGGCAAAACGTAAAAAACAAACGGTTAATATTCAACGTCTCAATCTGATGAAGGGGCTGCGGGAAGGTGCACTCTGGATTCTGATAGCGATTGCTGCATATCTGTTTATCTCGCTCTATACCTATGACCCTCAGGATCCTGGCTGGTCACATGCCGGGCAGACGGACAATATTCATAATCTTGGCGGCGTGGTAGGCGCCTGGTTTGCGGATGTTCTACTGTTTTTGTTTGGCTATCTGGCCTATCTGTTACCCGTGATGATTGCCTACAGTGGCTGGTTGCTGGTACGCCATAATGACGAGGAAGAACAAAGCGATCTGCAGGTTTTGCTGGTGCGCTGGTCGGGATTTTTGATGACTGTCGCGGCGGGCAGCGGCCTGGCGACTCTGAATGTGCACAGGCATGTCAATCTGCCACTCGATGCTGGCGGTATTCTCGGCGATCTGACGGGTAACAATCTGGCGAGTTTACTCAGTTTTGTGGGCACATCCCTGTTGTTGCTGGCCGTATTGCTGGCAGGTCTGACGCTGTTTACCGGCATTTCCTGGTTCAAAGTGATGGATATAACGGGTAAATACACGCTGGTGATTTTTGGCTGGCTCAAACAGAAAATAGTGCTGATGGCGATGGCAGCAACAGCATACTGGCAACAGCGTAAGCTGAACGTCGTTGCCGAAGAAAAAACACGCAAGTTCGAAGCCATCGTTGCGAAAAAGAAACCGCCACCACGCATTGAACCGGTAATCAGAAAGGTAGTCACCAGCGAACGGGTGGAAAGAGAGCGCCAGGTGCCGCTTTTTGATGCCTCGTCGGATTCCGAGTTGCCGCCATTAGCTCTGCTGGATGATGCACCGGAACACACCGATGGCTATTCTGAATCTGCACTGGAAGCCATGTCACGTCTGGTGGAAATAAAACTGCTGGATTTCGGTGTTGAGGTGACTGTGGTAGCCGTGCAGCCTGGCCCAATTGTGACGCGCTTTGAAGTAAAGCCCGGCGTTGGCGTCAAAGTCAACCAAATCAACAATCTCAGCAAGGATCTGGCGCGTTCAATGGCCGCGATCAGCGTGCGTATTGTTGATCAGATTCCCGGCAAGAATGTTATCGGTATTGAGATACCCAATGAGTCGCGTCAACTGATTGCGCTGAGTGAAATCCTGCGTTCCGAGGCCTACGACCAGGCACCATCACCGCTGACGATGGCATTGGGCAAGGATATTGGTGGTCAGGCAGTGGTCGCCGATCTGGGCAAAATGCCGCATCTACTAGTGGCCGGTACCACCGGTTCGGGTAAATCGGTTGCTGTTAACGCGATGATTCTGAGCCTGCTATACAAAACCCTGCCGAAAGAAGTACGCTTGATCATGATTGATCCGAAAATGCTGGAACTGTCTGTTTATGACGGTATTCCACATTTGCTGACGCCAGTAGTGACCGACATGAAAGAAGCGGCCAATGCGTTGCGTTGGTGTGTTGGCGAAATGGAACGCCGATACAAGCTCATGTCCGCGATGGGTGTACGCAATGTCGGCGGTTATAATCGCAAGGTTGAAGAGGCCATCAAGAAAGGCGAACCGATTCCGGATCCGTTCTATAAGCGTGAAGAAGCGCTTGATCCGGATGCATCTGCGCCGGAGCTGCAACCCTTGCCGTATATCGTGGTCATAATTGATGAGCTGGCAGACCTGATGATGGTTGTCGACAAGAAAAAGGTCGAGGAACTGATCGCCAGACTGGCACAGAAAGCCCGTGCTGCAGGTGTGCATTTAATTCTCGCAACACAGCGTCCTTCAGTGGATGTGTTAACCGGACTGATCAAGGCGAATATTCCCACGCGTATCGGTTTTCAGGTGTCGTCAAAAATTGATTCGCGTACCATTCTCGATCAGGGTGGCGCAGAGCAGTTGCTCGGTCATGGTGACATGCTGTATCTGCCACCTGGCAGCGGTTTGCCGCAACGTGTGCATGGCGCCTATGTCGATGATGCCGAGGTACACCGAGTTGTGGCACATCTGAAAGCCAATTCGGAGCCGGATTACATCGATGAAATCCTGCAAACAACGAACGATTTTCTGCCCGGCGGCAATAGTGGTAGCACTGATGATGCTGAAAGTGATCCACTCTATGATGACGCAGTACGCGTGGTCACTGAAACCCGGCGCGCCTCGATTTCAGGTGTGCAGCGGCGTTTGAAGATTGGCTATAACCGTGCTGCACGAATGATCGAACAGATGGAAGAAGTGGGTATTGTCAGCTCACAACAAAACAATGGCAACCGCGAAGTGCTAGCACCACCACCACCGGAGTTATAGAAACACCTATGCATATTTTTCGATCACTAATTTTTGTTTGTCTGTTCCTGTCGCCAGCCGTTTTTGCTACCGCGGCACCGCCTGATGGTGTAGATGCTGTCTACCGGTATTTTAGTGAATTAAAAAGTTTCCAGGCGCACTTTTTCCAGCTTGTTCAGGATGGCAAGGGCGAAACCATGCAACAGTCCGAAGGCGAAGTCTGGATCGCTAAACCGGGTCGCTTCCGCTGGAATTATAAAACCCCTTTTGAACAACAGATTGTAGCAACCGGCACTGAATTATGGACCTTCGATCCTGATTTGGAACAGGCTACCGTAAAACCCATTGATGCTATCCTCAGTATTACCCCGGCGATGATATTAAGCGGCCATAAAAACCTGGAAGACATGGCCGAGGTTAAACTCATCGGCACTTCTGATCAGGAATACTGGTTCAAGCTAACCCCAAAAAATCAGTCTGAAACGCTGGATACCATTGAGATTGCTTTTTACAAACAGCAACTGCATGCGATTCGTATTTTCGACAGTTTCAATAACACCACCACCATTACTTTCAGCGAGCAGCAACTCAACAAGCCATTACCTGCTTCACTGTTTTCAATCGACCTGCCAGAAGGAACCGATATTCTCGGAAAGGGTGAGTGAACGAAACGTCTGTCGCAGACGAGTTTCAGCCGCTGGCCGAACGTATGCGGCCAACTTCACTGGCGCAATTTTTTGGCCAGTCACACCTTATGTCCGCTGGCAAGCCCCTGCGCGTTGCGCTGGAAAAGGGGCAAATCCATTCAATGGTTTTCTGGGGGCCACCCGGCACAGGTAAAACCACGCTGGCACGTATGATTGCGCAACATACCGGCGCTGAATTTATTGCTCTGTCTGCGGTGCTTGCGGGCGTAAAAGATATCCGCGCAACGGTGGATATTGCCCAGCAGCGACATGCTGTTGAAAATCGTCAAACCCTGTTGTTTGTCGATGAAGTACACCGTTTTAACAAAAGCCAGCAAGATGCTTTTCTACCCTTTGTTGAAGACGGCACATTACTGTTTGTCGGCGCAACTACAGAGAACCCATCTTTCGAACTGAACAATGCGCTGCTCTCGCGCACGCGTACTTATGTGCTGAAACGCCTCACAGATGAAGAACTGGTTATCATCATGCAGGTGGCCATCAAGGATACCGATAGAGGCCTGGGCAAACTGCAGCCGACACTCACAGAAGAGCAACTCCAGCAAATCGCCCAGGCCGCCGATGGCGATGCCCGACGCAGCCTGACCTTGCTCGAACTGGCGGTCGAACTGTCTGCCGATGAAGACTACAAAGTATCTGATACCACTCTGCAAAATGTCATCACTGGTGGATTGCGGCGCTTTGACAAAGGTGGAGAAGCCTTTTATGACCAGATTTCCGCTTTGCATAAATCCGTACGTGGTTCATCTCCCGATGCAGCGTTGTACTGGTTTACCCGCATGATCGATGGCGGCTGTGATCCACTCTATATCGCCCGGCGAGTGGTGCGCATGGCCAGCGAAGACATCGGCAATGCCGACCCCCGCGCCCTTAGCATCGCCCTGAATGCCTGGGATGTGCAAGAACGTCTCGGCAGTCCGGAAGGCGAACTCGCTATCGCCCAGGCCGTTATTTACCTGGCCTGCGCCGCTAAGAGCAATGCCGTGTACAGCGCATTTAATACCGCCATGCAAGACGTGAAACAATACGGCTCACTGGAAATTCCACTGCACCTGCGCAATGCACCGACCAAACTGATGAAAGAACTGGGTTACGGCAAACACTATCGCTACGCCCACGACGAACCCGATGCCTACGTTCCCAATGAACAATATCTCCCGGATGACATGCCCGATGTGCAGTATTATCAGCCGGTCAATCGCGGCCTGGAAACCAAGATTGCTGAAAAATTGGCCTGGTTAAGATCGCTGGATAAAAAGGCAGAAAATTAATACTGATACCAATTAACTTCTGGCGGCCCATCACTATAATATTATTTAGCATATTGTGTATGAACTCGTATGCAGGAATCTTCAAGTGGGTTGATAAAGATGGCAATATTCACTATGGCGACACCCCGGATAAAAATATTAAAACTCAAGAAATTCAAATAGAACCTATAGACAGTTCTAAATACAAAGAAGGAATTGAGTTACAGAAGCGCCTATTGAAACAAGCTGAAGAAAAAGGGTGCCGCTACCTCGTGATTGATTTTGAACATCCCTGTCCAAAATCGACTCGCCTACGCGACAGCTATTGATGCCCCGGCCGCCCTGCGTCCATGCCACTTCGCCAACACTTCGTAAACTCG
>JAZGGH010000156.1:0-11671 GCA_036480335.1 Gammaproteobacteria bacterium
CGTTGAAAAAAGATGTTCCTGGAAAACGTCTGCACCGCGCATAGGAGGATTAACCTGATTCATGTATCGAAAAATGTATTCTACTAAACCCAGTGAGCTTGCGGGACTTTTTCAACAGCCTGCTAAGGAATAGCACAACAAGACAGGCACACACTTTAAAGGCTGGACTTGTCCCGAAAGTAATCCAGAAATGCCCGAACTTTCGCTGGTAAATGCTGACGATTTGAATACAGTGCGTACACTCCGGTGATGGGAAGATCTTCAATACTGATGTGCATTTTAGGCATCAGATCAATTAATTCGCCGGTTTTCAATTTTGAATTTATGAGTAGATCAGGGATAAGTGATAATCCGAGATTTTGTTGAATGGCCGATAACATGACAGACACCATATTGGTGCTGATGGAGCTACTGACGGTAATTTTCTGGCTGCCAGACTGATCGCTAATGATTAGTCGGTTGTGATCTCGATATTGAATAAACTGGTGGTTTTGTAAGTCAGATGGCTTCCTGGGTTGTCCATGTTTCTCAATGTAGGCCGGTGTAGCGCACAGTACCATACGGATTTTTGCGAAGGGCAGGGCGACATAGGAGGTATCTTTCAGTTTGCCTACTCGAATCACTAAATCCAGCTGGTCTTCAATAATATCTTGAACATTGTCATTGCATTCAATATCCAGCTTGATTTCCGGGTACTGTTTTAAAAAGCCATCCAGATATGGCGTAATGAGCAATTCTGTCCAGGTATAGGGCGCGCTCAATTTTAAAATACCTGATGGCTTTTCTTTAAATCCTCGAATGGATTCGTACGCTTCATTGATTTCATGCTGAATGTGTCTGGCTTTTTCATAATAGATTTGGCCCGCTTCCGTCAGGCTTAACTTCCGGGTGCTTCGTTGTAGCAGTCTGACACCAAGATGATCTTCCAGTGCATTGACCTGGCGTGATATAGAAGGTTGAGAGACGCCCATTTGACGAGCGCTTTCAGAAAAACTCCCACTATCAACGACTGAAACAAATATTTTCATCGCCCCCAACAACTGATTATTTTTCACTGAAATCTCGTTATTTATACTTGATACACATAAATCCTATACCAAACAGCCCTATTATCAAACCGAATGTTTTAAATAATAATGGAACCCACTCAAACAAACATTAGAGGTTATCAAATGAGCATATTTGAATTTAAGGGAAAAATTGCCCTGGTTACTGGCGCAAACCGGGGAATTGGCGAGGGCTATGTACGTACATTGTTAAATGCGGGTGTAAAAAAAGTCTATGCGGGCGCTAGAGATCTGGATAACCTAAGCGCATTGATTGAACAATTTCCAGGCAAGATTGAGCCGGTTCTGCTGGAAGTAACCAGTGCTGAGCATATTAAGGCTCTCGCTGAGCAGATCGACAGCCTGGATATATTAGTGAATAACGCGGGTATTGCTGATGCAAGTGGTTTTATCGCAGCTAATTCTGTAGAAGTTGCGCGCCAGGAAATGGAAGTGAATTATTTTGCGCCACTTCAAATCACACAAGCCATGTTACCGTTGTTAAGACAATCAGGCCAGGCGCTGATTATCAATATTTCATCCATCGCAGGGATTGCGAATCTTCCGTCGATTGGACCTTACTCCGCAACTAAAGCCGCGATGCATTCTTATACGCAGGGATTACGTGCCGAACTCAAAACTGATGGTATTCAGGTGATCGGTGTTTATCCTGGACCGATTGATACACGTATGGCAGAGGGGTTCGAGATGGATAAGCCCAAACCAGAGCAAGTGGCAATAAAGACACTTGAAGCACTGGAAGATGAAAAAATTGATGTTTTCCCTGATGATTTTTCAGTGCACATGTATGGGTTATTTCTACAGCATCCACATAATTTAGAAACTGCATTTTCTGAAATGATGTGAGATTTGTAAAGCACATGGTGCCGATCAGTTAAACTTCAACAAAGTGATTTGATCTGCATATAGAGACGCGAATTAGAGCCATAGAGAGTAGATTCTCAGGCTTCTCAAAAATCCTGACTTCGGGTGACCTGCGGTTGTGCAAATCGGCTATTCTGCCCTTTTGTCCTGCGGGTTCTGTCAACTGATACAGATCAAGAGGCAGATTTTCACTGTACACATGGACTGTCACTGACCGAAACTGGGCAAAGCCCCGCCTGATACTATTATTGCTAATCCAGCTCTGGTATGGTTCGCCAAATGGCTGATATCATTCCTTTCGTTATACCCAAAGCCGGAGATCGGGCAAAAGGTTCAACGTTATGCAGGCGCGGTTTTCATCGCTGGGAAACGGTTGATAAACCTTTTGATGTTAAGCTGGGGAAATTAGTCACCTGCAGGCGTTGTCAACGCTGCGGTGTAGAAACAACAAATGCCAGATAGGAATACACAGGACAATGACAGATTCTGCCATACTCAATGATGTGCTGGTGAGCGTGCGAGATTTGCATTTTTCGCGAGGATCAAGAAAGATTTTTAACGGTATAAATCTTGAAATACCGCGTGGCAAGATAACCGCTATTATGGGCCCCAGTGGTACTGGCAAAACAACATTGCTGAAAGTTATTGGTGGTCAACTCAGACCGGATTCCGGAACAGTTGTGATTGACGGGCAGGATCTGGGGAAACTCAGTCGCTCAGGCCTGTATGAATTGCGTAAACGCATGGGAATGCTCTTTCAGTCTGGTGCTTTGTTAACGGATATTGACGTTTTTGAAAATGTAGCTTTCCCGGTTCGTGAACACACAGATTTGCCAGAAGCTTTGCTTCGTGATCTGGTGTTGATGAAGCTACAGGCAGTTGGATTGCGTGGTGCGCGAGATCTTAATCCGGGTGAATTGTCTGGTGGCATGGCACGCCGGGTTGCTCTTGCCAGGGCGATTGCTCTGGATCCGATGATGATTATGTTTGATGAGCCGTTTACGGGTCAGGATCCCATTTCCATGGGTGTGCTGGTCGATTTGATCAAACGCATCAATGATGCCCTCGGATTAACCAGTATTATCGTTTCGCATGATGTTAAGGAAACGATTTCGATAGCGGATTACCTGTATATAATTTCGGAAGGCAAGGTGGTGGAACACGGCACTCCTGAAGCTCTTGGGCATTCAGGTTCAGAATGGACAAGGCAGTTTCTTGATGGTCTGCCAGATGGGCCTGTGCCATTTCATTACCCTGCGGTCTCCTATCAGGAAGACCTGCTGGGCAAACAGAAAGGTGTTGCTTGATGGAAAAAATAAGGGCGCTGGGCCGATCCGGCATTCATTCGCTGGAACGCCTGGGGCGTGGTTCGATTTTCCTGATGAGAATCTTTGGCGGTTTCTGGTCGATTTTGAAACGTCCGCGCCTGTTAATTGCACAGTTTTACTCAGTGGGTGTGTTGTCGCTGTTGATTATTCTCGTCTCAGGGCTCTTTGTTGGCATGGTGCTAGCGCTACAGGGTTATAACATGTTGGCAGATTTTGGTGCTGAAGAATCGCTGGGTGTTGCTGTTGCGCTATCCATTGTTCGTGAACTGGGGCCGGTTGTGACGGCGTTGCTGTTT
Organism: Gammaproteobacteria bacterium; assembly: GCA_036480335.1. GTDB lineage: Bacteria > Pseudomonadota > Gammaproteobacteria > DSM-19610 > DSM-19610 > JAZGER01. Next base: position 3,556 of record JAZGGH010000156.1, read on the forward strand.
GCGGGTCGCGCTGGCTCGGCATTATCAGCAGAAATCGGACTGATGAAGGCAACCGAACAACTTTCTGGCCTGGAAATGATGGCGGTTGATCCGATTCATCGTATTATCGCGCCACGTTTTTTCGCAGGTTTGATTTCTCTGCCACTACTGACTGCAATGTTTTCTGCCATAGGTATCTATGGTGGTTATCTGATAGGCGTCGAGTTACTCGGCGTGGATGCGGGTGCTTACTGGTCGCAGATGCAGGCCAAGGTTGACTGGTATGACGATGTCATAAACGGAGTGCTCAAAAGCATTGTGTTTGGTTTTGTGGTCACCTGGATCGCTGTATTCGAAGGCTATGATGCGATACCGACTTCCGAAGGCGTTAGCAGAGCCACCACTCGCACTGTCGTACATTCGGCACTCGCCATTCTGGCACTTGATTTCATGTTGACCGCATTGATGTTTGGAGATGTATAAATGAACCAAAGTAAAACACTCGAATTTCTTGTCGGCCTGTTCATTGCGGCGGGAATTGCTGCGCTATTTGTTCTGGCAATGAAGGTGAGTAATCTCAGCTCTCTGGGTCAGACAGACAGTTATAGTGTGACGGCTAGATTCGATAATATTGGTGGTTTGAAGGTGCGTTCACCGGTGATGGTAAGTGGTGTGCGGGTCGGCCAGGTTGCCAGTATTGATTATGATTCCGAGCGATATGAAGCCGTTGTCGCCTTTGCGCTGAATGGGCAGTATGACAAATTTCCGGATGATACAGCGGTCAGTATTTATACGGCAGGATTGCTTGGCGAACAGTATATTGCGCTGGAGCCGGGAGGCTCTGATATGTACTGGGAAAATGGTTCAGAAGCGGATTTGACGCAGTCGGCCATGATCATTGAACAATTGGTGAGTAAGTTCCTGTTCAACAAGGCCGCAGAAACTGACGGAGAATAATGCATGGCTGAAGCAAGTATAGAACCGGGCAAGCAAGGTGAGTTGTTGTTTGCCGGACAACTCAGCTTTCATACTGTGCCTGCTCTCTGGCAAACTTGCAGGAAATATATGCAGGGTGCTTCTATCAATACTATCAACCTTGAAAAGGTTACAAACTCAGATAGTGCTGGTCTGGCATTGGTGATCGCCTGCATTCGGGAAGCAGCGCAAAAAAACAGTCAACCATTGCGGCTCATCAACATGCCGGAGCAAATGCATACCATTGCGCGTATTAGTGAGCTGGATGAAATATTTGGTTTGAAGTTGTAGTATTTGTTATTGGCTGAAGGATCAGCCGTATTCTAATCATGGCAAAGGAGTTGCCCATGTTCGATCGTGTATTTAATTTGATAATAATTTCCCTTTTGGTTTTTTCTTCACCTGTTATGGCGAAAGCAGAATCAACACCTGATGCAGCTCGAACCATTTATCGCTGGACAGATGGTGTGGGCCAGGTACATTTTGGCGATGTTTCCGGTTTGCATATACAGCAGCAGCATCCTGATGATGCTGATATTCTGCAGTTGCAAACCAACATCATTAAAAGTGTTCCTGCAAGCGATCTGATCCATCCTGAACGGGAAGCTGGTCAGCAGCGTGATCTGAAATGGAAGTATCGACGTCAGCCCGTTAGTCCGGATGTCAGGAAACTGGAACGTTGCCATAAGGCAGAAGAACAATTGCGTGAAATTCGTGCCATTCTTCGCTCCGGTTACAAGGCATCCCGATATAATCGGCTACATAAAAGAGAGCTCGCAGCGATGCATAAGCGTTCTGAATATTGTCAGGATTAGCCTGGATATTCTAGTCAATATTGTTGCAGGGGCGTACGAAATAAGAAAGACGATAGGTCATAATCTAAAGGTTGCAGATATATTAAATGTAAGCTATAACTATCCTCACAATCAAGATTATAACATTATTGGAGGGTTTTGTTATGCAAAAGAAAAATCTATCTTGTATGGCTGGTTTATATGGGTCCAGTGTAACTGTAGCGGTCTCTTTGCTGCTGGTTTCCAGCCAGGTTCTTGCTGGAAACCCAGCACAGGAAGGAAAATGGAGTGGCGTTGTCCCCTGGCCAAATATTCCATTGCACGCTGTGCTGACCCCTAAAAAAGAAGTCCTTACCTTTGGTACTGATAAGACAGGCAAGCAGGGTGCTCAGTTGTTTTATGATGTATGGGATCCGGCAAAAGGAACAGGTAAAAATTCCCACTATACGCTACCCAACACAACGGCAACTGATCTGTTTTGTACCGCCCCTGTTATTATACCGTCAACGGGAGATATTTTACTCGCCGGCGGTGATCAACGCGTTACCGGGCCAGTTAATACAGGAATTGCAGATACATTTATTTTTAATTCAAAGAATCGATCATTAAAACCGACGACGTCTATGGCGTATGCCAGATGGTATCCAACGGCTACTGCGTTAGCGAATGGAGAATTATTTTTACATGGTGGTAGGGCGGGTAAGAAACAGCCCATTCTGGTGCCTGAGATATTTAACCCGAAAACCAGTCAATGGCGTTCCCTGACAGGTGCGAGCAATCCTGAAATTGTCACTGATACAGCAACACGCTGGTTTTATCCGAGAAATTTCCTGATACCGGATGGGCGTATATTTGGTGTTTCGGGTGGCTTGATGTATTACCTGACAACAGATGGGCAAGGTACAAACAGGATTGTTGGCAGGGTGCCAAGATTAACCCAGAATTTCACCTCAACTGCAGTCATGTATCAGCCGGGAAAAATATTGCATCTGGGTGGGGGTGAAACACCAAGAATCAAGGCGCCTGCTTCAAAGCGGGCAGTTATTATTGATGTGAATGGTGCGAATCCTGTGATTAAAAGCACCGGTTCGATGAGAAAAGGCCGCTCATGGGCAAATTCAACGGTACTACCCACAGGGGATGTATTGGTAACGGGTGGCAGTTCGGTTGCTAACACCCTGACTGGTACAGTCGAAGTGCCAGAAATATGGAGTCCGGCGACTGGAGCCTGGACTGCTCTGGCTACTGCGAAGATAGCTCGTCTGTACCATTCGACAGCACTTCTATTGCCTGATGGGCGTATCCTTGTTGGTGGTGGTGGTGCACCTGGTCCGTTAACCAATATTAATGCGGAGATTTTTTCACCGCCTTATCTTTTTGCTGCTGATGGAACATCTGCGAAGCGGTTACGCATTGTTAATGCGCCAGCAGTATCGGATCATGGCAAAACAATTGCTGTGAAATATGCGATTGCAAGTGGCCAACAAAAAGTGGCCAGAGCCACGTTGATTCGGCTGGGGTCAGCAACACATTCTTTTAACATGGAGCAACGTTTTATAGAGTTGAATCTGCAGCAAACCGAGCCTGATCAGGTCAGTGTCAGATTGCCTGTTTCGGCAAATATTGCACTGCCAGGTTTTTATATGCTCTTCTTGCTGGATGATAAAAATGTACCGTCTGAAGGTCATGTGCTGAAGATTACTGTACCTGGTTCAGGTGGAGGTGGTACTGATGCTGATGCTGGTATAAATATAGAGAATGCCACCGTCAATGAAAACGATGGAGCTGTACATATCAGAGTGCAATTATCATCGGCACAGAGTCTTCCTGTACGTGTGCAGTATGCGACTAAGCAGGTATCGGCAGTCCAGGGCAGTGATTTCAGGGGACGTAGAGGAACAGTACGCTTTAATCCAGGACAAACTGTTCAGACAATTCTTATCCCGTTAATCGATAATAGCAAGGCAGAGTCTGTTGAAACTTTTACAGTGAATTTCTGGGAGCCTGTGAATGCGAGGCTGGAGAAAAATCAGGCTACAGTAACTATTAATGATGATGACAATGGTTCTGGTAATGGAACACAAACACTACCAACCCTGAATATTAACAATGTGTACAAGGCAGAAGGCAGGGGTTCGGCAAAGATCGAGGTGCGGCTCGATGCTGTGAGTGACAAGACAGTGACCGTGAACTATACCACCAGAGATGGCTCAGCCAGATCCGGACCTGACTACACTGCCAGATCAGGTGTTTTGAGATTCAACCCGGGGCAATCGTCGCAGTACATCTTTATATCTGTGCTGCAGGATAATAAGTCTGATTCCAGAGAAAGGTTTGCAGTGGTGATGAGCAATCCCGCCAATGCTGTTCTGGGAAAAGCCACTGGATTTGTAGAAATCAGGGATTTGTCCGATTTGCCCTGATATCTGGTCGTCCAAAATGATCTGACAGTCACGGTTTAGGTGTGACTGCCAGATCAATTCAAGCTACAAGCTTATCCTTAGCAGGCTTGAGGTTTAGTATCCCAAACGCAATAACAGCGTAGCTGGATCTGTTATTGCTTTGTTGCTGGTTCCCAAATACTCACAATCAGTTGAAATTCATATCTATACAATTTTTTCAATGCCCTGAATGCTATCTGCTATATTTCTGAGCCAATACCCGTCATGTTTGCTATGATCGGGTTTTATTTTAGTAGCAGAATATAGACGTTATGCAAGCAGAAGAACTTAAGATATTGATTGAAAAAGCAGTTGCTTCTTCCGAAGTAACGATTAATGGCGAAGGTGATCATTTCGAAGCCATCGTTGTTACACCGGAATTCGAAGGAAAATCTATGGTACAACAGCACCAGATGGTCTATGCCGCATTGGGTGATCTGATGAAAGCTGAAATTCATGCGCTCGCCCTGCGTACTTTTACGCCGGAACAGTGGGCCAAACAGAAACGCATTCAGTAAGTCGAGGTTGTTGTGAGTAGATACATCACCATTGCACTGTCTAAAGGGCGTATTTTCAAGGAAACTTTGCCACTGTTGAAGCATGCGGGCATTGAACCTGTTGATGATCCCGAGACCAGTCGAAAATTAATTCTTGATACCAATATCAGCGATGTGAAGCTGGTGATCATTCGTGCTTCGGATGTGCCAACCTATGTGGAATATGGCGCGGCTGATCTGGGTGTGGCAGGCAAGGATGTATTGCTTGAGCATGGCGGAGAAGGGGTTTATGAACCACTCGATTTACACATAGCAAAATGTCGACTGATGGTTGCTGGCAGTGATTTGCCTGCAGAACATACAGGCAGATTGAAAATTGCAACCAAATATGTGAACAGTACGCGTAAATTTTATGCATCCAGAGGTCAGCAAGTTGAGATCATCAAGTTATATGGTTCGATGGAGCTGGCACCGATTGTCGGCCTGGCTGATTTGATCGTGGATGTTGTCGATACGGGTAATACCCTGAAAGCTAATGGGCTGAAACCGTTGGAACATATTGCCGATATCAGCTCGCGACTGATCGTTAATAAAGCTTCGATGAAATGTAAACACAAACGCATTAAAGCGTTTATTGAGCAAATCACCGAGGCAGTCAGTCTGCAACAACAGGTGACATAAGTTGAAGATTCAACGCCTGAACAGCACAGATTCTACTTTCCAGACACAGCTGCAGCAACTGCTTGCCTGGGAGCAGGAATCAGATGAAGCTGTCGAGCAAACAGTGCGTAAGATTTTGCGTGATGTGCGGCAACGCGGTGATGCTGCGCTGATTGGATATACCAACCGTTTTGATCGTATGACGGTAAGCAGTATGGCTGAGCTGGAAATTTCACAGGCGCGTATACAACAAGCATTCGATAGTATTGATCCGGTTCAGCGAACCGCGCTCGAACGCGCTGCAGAACGTATTCGTGCTTATGCTAATCATCAAAAAATGGAATCCTGGTCATATACAGAAGATGATGGCACCGTACTGGGTCAGCAGATTACTGCACTGGATCGGGTCGGCCTGTATGTGCCGGGTGGTAAGGCCGCTTATCCTTCTTCAGTTTTGATGAATGCAGTGCCGGCAAAAGTGGCAGGTGTGCAGGAACTGATTATGGTTGTACCTACCCCTGATGGCATTATTAATGATCTGGTTCTGGCTGCTGCGGCCATTGCCGGTGTTGATCGGGTTTTTAGTGTTGGCGGAGCGCAGGCTATTGCCGCATTGGCCTACGGTACCGAAACAGTTCCTCAGGTTGATAAGATTGTTGGCCCTGGCAATATCTATGTGGCTACAGCCAAGGGTATGGTATTCGGTACGGTGGGTATTGATATGATCGCCGGACCTTCAGAAATTCTGGTTATCTGTGATGGTCAAACCGACCCTGACTGGATTGCGATGGACCTGTTTTCCCAGGCAGAGCATGATGAAGATGCACAGTCCATTCTGATGAGTCCCGATGCAGATTTTCTGGACAAGGTAGCCACCAGTATTGAAAAACTGCTGCCGGAGATGGAGCGCAAAGCGATTATCACTGCCTCAATGACTGGTCGGGGTGCACTGATACTGGCCAGCGATATGCAGAATGCCATCGCGATTGCCAATGACATTGCACCTGAGCATCTTGAATTGTCTGTTGAAGATCCACAAAGCCTTATTGCAGATATCCGTCATGCGGGTGCAATTTTTATGGGTCGGTATACTGCTGAAGCACTTGGAGACTATTGTGCCGGACCGAACCACGTTCTACCTACCTCAAGAACGGCGCGTTTCTCGTCACCGCTGGGCGTGTATGATTTTCAGAAACGCTCCAGTCTGATCTTTTGTTCACCTGCCGGTGCCGCAGAGCTTGGAAAAACCGCTTCTGTTCTGGCGCGGGGCGAAGGCCTGACGGCACATGCGCGTTCGGCGGAGTATCGCGGAGAGTAAGCCAGGGCACATGACAAAACAAACTCCGGAGACATTAATCAAAGCGCAGATAAGAGCGCTATCCTCCTACCATGTGCCGAATCCCGATAACATGGTGAAACTGGATGCCATGGAAAACCCGTATCGGTGGCCCGACGAGCTGGTGGATAAATGGCTGGAAGTACTACAGCGAACTGAAATCAACCGCTATCCCGATCCGTCAGCCCGGCAGCTGGAAGTCGCTTTACGCTCAGCGATGCAGATACCCGACAACATGGCTGTGCTGCTCGGCAATGGTTCGGATGAGCTGATCCAGATGCTGGTTATGGCCGTTGCTGAGCCGGGTAGAGTGGTGCTGGCACCCGAACCAACCTTCGTGATGTATCGAATGATTGCCCGTGTACTTGGCATGACATTTACGGGTGTGCCGTTACGCGATGATTTCAGCCTTGATACAGACGCTATGCTAGCGGCCATTAAACAGCACGATCCGGCATTGATATTCCTCGCTTACCCGAATAATCCGACTGGCAACCTGTTTTCCGATGCAGATATTGTGCGTATTCTTGAGCAAAGTAATGGCCTGGTGATTCTTGATGAAGCCTACGCGCCGTTTACGGATGCCAGCTTCATGTCGCGGCTAGGTGAATACGACAACCTGCTGGTTCTGCGTACCGTATCGAAGATGGGGCTTGCTGGCCTGCGCCTTGGGTTTCTCGTTGGCCCAGCACACTGGTTGAATGAAATTGATAAGACAAGACTGCCTTATAATATTAATGCGTTGACTCAAGACACTGCCCTGTTTGCGATGGACCATATTGAAGTATTGATGGCACAGGCGCAGCATATCCGTAATGACCGGTCGGTACTACTGGATGAGCTACGTACACTGTCCGCTGTGATGGTTTATCCCAGTGAAGCCAATTTCATTCTCTTCAGACTTCCGAAGAATCAGGGGCAAGCGGTATTTGATGCGCTGAAAGAAAAAGGCATCCTGATAAAAAATCTGTCTGCTGCGGGCGCTGCTCTAAGCGATTGCCTGCGCGTGACTGTCGGTACAGCCGGTGAGAACCGGGCATTTATTCATGCATTAAAAGATATTCTCCGGGAGTAGCCATGCTGCATAGTGTCTTGCCAGGCCTGTTTTTTTTGATCATATCTACAGCATTGACAGCAGAAGAAGTGCCGGCAGTATTAGACTGGGCAGGTAAAATCGAAATGGGTTCACCCCTGTCAGGCAGGATCGCAAAAGTCATGGTCAGCTCAGGACAGCAAATCAAGGCTGGAAGTGTGTTATTACAACTGGAGCGTGGCGGACTGCTGGCGCGTCGTGAAGCACTTCGAGCAAAAGGGTGCCGCTACCTCGTGATTGATTTTGAACATCCCTGTCCAAAATCGACTCGCCTACGCGACAGCTATTGATGCCCCGGCCGCCCTGCGTCCATGCCACTTCGCCAACACTTCGTAAACTCG
>JAZGGH010000157.1:0-26025 GCA_036480335.1 Gammaproteobacteria bacterium
TGCTGCCTCAAGCCGGAATTCCGGGGTAAATGTTGGTCTTGTACCTGTCATCATCTGCTCACCTTTAGTATGACGAGGTGAATAATATCACCTCTAATTAGGTGGCCAAAATCACTATGCCACTACAGACAACCAGAATGCGAAAAATTGTGAGGCTGCAATCGATTTTTCTCTTCACAAGAAACCCTCTTCTCTATTTTCAGCCCACTCCAACATCATAGAATATTTTTTGGCTTTCCTGGAACACTTTCTTATACTTCCATTCTCCCTACTATATAGATCTACAAGAAATTCAAGCGCGTAATTATTGAGTTGGCCAGCTGCCAACTCAATATAGAACAAACCTTCTGCTTCATCTTTCTGCAGGCCACCTGTACCGTGAAATAAATCTGTTCCATAACACCACTGGGATTTAGAATAACCATTATTAGCAGAAATAAGATAGTATTTTATAGCTTCATCTTGCTTCCCTTTATCGTATAAAATACATCCGTAAATATATTGTGCTTCAGAAATTCCTCCGGCAGCACAGTCATGTAATAGAGTTTCGTATAACTTTTCAGAAGCACTATCAATTTTGTTAAGCGATATTGCTTTTAGAAATTTTGCATAAAAATCACCCTCCTCAAACGGAGCTTCTAGTATTTTCCTCAGCATTTTTTGTAAAACTTCCGACTGATCTTCAGAACAGTAGCCAATTGCCTGGGAAAGCAAGTCTGCTAATTTCAATTGTGAATTCATAAAAAAATGAGGCTAAATACACTCAGGTAGCCCGGCAACCCCCCATTTATATATCGACGAACATTCATCGTACAAAGTAGATGGCGATGTTATTGTGATTTTATAACCTACATCCAGTGTTTTCCAATATACTGGATGCCATGGAATAATCTTTCGAATTGTATATTGAACATCTCTCTTATCATGAATACACGCTTCAACTCGGTGTATTTCTTCAATAGAATTAGCTTCAACTGACCAATTACAATGATTTTTTTTGTCCAGAGGTTCATACTCAAGATTTTTATACTTCGACCAATCCACCCTGAGCTTTTTCTCAATAGTCTGTCCACCAAAAGGAGTTAACCCCAAAAACAGATCTTCATCACCGGTTAATATTGTTTTAGTTACTAGCCCAGTGTTTTTGTCAAAACATTCTACAAAACCATTTTCTATCAAGATAGATAATTTTTTTGATAAGGATTCATTTGTTAACCTGAATTCAAGTTTATCTCGATTAAATATTATCGAGGATTCTTTGTGAAAAACAAGCCTTATTGGTACTTTAGCCTCAAATAAATCCTTTAAGATTACATAGCCGTTATCACCTAAATGGTCGAACCATGTATCTTCTCCGCTATAAAAAACTCTAAACCCGTAATAACTTTGATCCTGTTTATCAACACGGCAAGTGGTACCACTTTCAGGAAAATGGAGATGAATTATTAATTCCCCAAAACGATTTAACACTCCAACTTTATTTTGATCAAGTTGTTCTTCTGATGCCAGTTCACGACCCAGATTTTGAACCAATTCATACGCCTCATCAGAATATGGATTGAAAATCTGATAATTACGGATAGCAATATTTCGTTCACTCTCAGACAAGGCTTTCCATTCAACAGCATTCATTAGCATTGGCAGTAACTTTCAGGAATCACCTTCGTTAATGTCATCCTCAAAATATCGCCAACCTTTTTCCGTTTTAATAAATTTCAACGTAGCGGTTTCATGCAGGACATCGCCTTTTTTAAAGGCACCGTGTTTCTGCTCAATACCGTGACGTAGCAAGCCGGTGTCTGCGATCATTTCAAGGAAACCTGACAGCATACCTTCTACAAGATTATCTGGCTGTGGTAATGCATCAAGCCCAGAAAGCTTTTGAATGGCTTCGTCGACACCCACCAGGCAGTTGCGGTCGTAAGCTATTTCTACATGATAAAAGTCATTTAGCTGGTAGCCGTTTTCATGGTGTGCATTAGTGATCTCGAAAATATTTTCGACACTCTCTTCCTTCACAAATTGATCAATGGCAGTGCTAACGATGCCTTTTCCGGGTTTGTCCGTACAGGCAGCCAGTGTCAGCATAAAAATTAATATCAACAGATACTTGAAATACCGAAACATAGAATCACTCCTTAAGTGATATTCTGATTAATTATAAATGACACGAACATTTTTCTCTCCGGCAAGGCTGCGTAATCTGTTCAATAATTCATTAGTCGGGTGAACCGCCCATTCATCACCGAGGCTGATTCTGGTTTTGGCTGTGGGTGTTAAATAACTCAATCCGACCGGGCAGTGTCCTGAACAAAAGGGTTTGAGTGTTGATTCGAGTGACTGTAGCAAACCTTGCGCAAAGTCAGGTGCCTGTAAATCCAGCTCAAGACATTTGGCATACACTTCTCTGGCCTGATCGATATCATATATGTGTTCTGCACTGAGGCGCAGATTACCGGAATAATCATCAATGCCCAGCTTGCCTTCAACAACCAGCAATTTATCGTTTACCACCAATGCTTCATATTGTGAATAGACTTTTGTAAAGACACTGATTTCCATGCGTGCAGATTTGTCATCTAACGTCAGATAAGCAATTTTATTGCCGGATTTTGTCGGACGAACACGTGTCTCAACGGACAGTCCGGCAACCACGACGGTCTTTTCGCGTCCACGCCCTTTCGGTGCGTTGGCGACGGCATCATCATCGCACATTTTCGCCAGGCATTCGGTCACCATATACGATAACTCTTCCTGATAACGGTCTATCGGGTGTTTGGTCAGATATAACCCGAGGGTGGCTTTTTCATCCGCCATCCATTGTTCATCATCCCATTCTGCAACGCTCAGCGTTTCTGGCTGTTCTTCTGCAACCGGCGTAGCACCACCAAAAAGGTCAGTCTGCCCTGCTTTGCTGTCGCGTACATGTTGTTCAGCAGAACGAATTGCATCCGGTAACTGTAGCATTAGTGAGGCTCTGTTACTGCCAAGTGAGTCAAGCGCACCCGAACGAATCATCGCTTCATAAACCCGTCTCGTCACCTTATGTTCCTGTGTACGGCGGCAAAGTTCAATTAATGAACGGTACAGCCCTTGATGATTTCTCTCCTCAATGATGGCGCCAATCACGGATTCACCAACACCTTTGATTGCTCCCATGCCATAGAGAATGGTATTTTCATCACGCACTGTAAATGCATAACCGGACTGGTTAACATCCGGCGATAGCACAGGAATATTCATTGATCGGCAATCATCAATGAGCAGGACAATTTTATCAGTGTTATCCATATCTGCAGATAATACCGCCGCCATAAAGGCAGCTGGATAATGCGCTTTCAACCAGGCAGTCTGGTAAGAAATCAGTGCATAAGCCGCTGAATGTGATTTATTAAAACCATAGCCGGCAAACTTTTCCATCAAGTCGAAGATGTAAGTCGCTGTTTTCTCTTCGACGCCTCGTTCCAGTGAACCCTGGGTAAAAATTCCGCGCTGCTTTGCCATCTCTTCGGGTTTCTTTTTACCCATGGCGCGTCGCAACAGGTCTGCACCGCCGAGCGAATAGCCTGCCAGTACCTGCGCAATCTGCATAACCTGTTCCTGATAGAGAATAACTCCGTAGGTTGGGCTGAGAATAGGCTCCAGATCCGGATGCGGGTAAACAACTTTCTGCCGACCATGTTTACGTTCAATGAAGTCATCGACCATGCCGGACTGCAACGGCCCTGGCCGGAACAGGGCAACCAGGGCGATAATGTCTTCAAAACTGTCAGGTTGTAATCGCTTGATCAGATCCTTCATGCCACGTGATTCCAGCTGGAAAACAGCGGTGGTTTGATACGCCTTGAGCAAATCAAAAGCTTTGCTATCGTCTAGCGGTATTTGCAGGATTTCTATGACCGGCTTTTCTGCAGCCTGCCGTTTGGCATTAATGGTTTGCAGTGCCCAGTCAACGATAGTTAAGGTGCGTAAACCAAGGAAGTCAAACTTCACCAGACCGACAGCTTCAACGTCGTCTTTGTCAAACTGACTGACAACATTGGCACCATTTTCTTCACAGTAAACGGGGGTAAAATCGGTCAGGCGGGTTGGCGAAATAACCACGCCTCCGGCGTGTTTACCGGCATTTCTGGCCAGACCTTCCAGTGACAAAGCAAGATCAATTAATCCTCCCACTTCTTCATCTTCACGGTATAACTGGCCCAACGCTTCTTCCTGTTGTAACGCCTTTGTTAGCGTTATGCCAATTTCAAACGGCACCAGTTTAGCGATACGATCAACAAAACCATAAGGATGGCCCAGTACCCGGCCGACATCGCGCACTACGGCCTTTGCCGCCATAGAGCCATAGGTAATGATTTGTGAAACTTTTTCACGGCCGTATTTTCGTGCCACATAATCAATCACCCGGTCACGACCTTCCATGCAAAAATCAATATCAAAATCAGGCATGGAAACACGTTCTGGATTCAGGAAACGCTCGAATAGCAGGTCATATTCAATCGGATCAAGATCGGTAATTGAAAGTGCATAGGCAACCAGTGAACCGGCGCCAGAACCCCTGCCCGGCCCAACTGGCACACCATGAGTTTTTGCCCAATGGATAAAATCGGCAACAATCAGAAAATAGCCGGGGAAACCCATGTCGATAATCACCTTGAGCTCTATTTTCAAGCGCTCATCGTAACTTGCACGTTGCTCCTCATAGTCTGCAGCATTCTGGTCGAGTATCACTTCAAGGCGTTTTTTCAGTCCCTTGCGAGACTCATCACTGAAATAGTCATCCATAAGAATGCCATCAGGAATCGGGAAATCCGGCAGATAATTCTTACCCAGCTCCAGCTCCAGATTACAGCGTTTGGCAATTTCAACGGTGTTTTCCAGCGCTTCCGGAATATCCTTGAATAATTCGTGCATCTCTGCAGGACTGCGCAGGTATTGCTGTTCGGTATAATCCCGCGACCGCCTTGGATCATCAAGAGTACGCCCCTGATGGATACAGACTCTGGCTTCATGTGCCTCGAATTCTTCCTGTTGCAGAAAACGCACATTGTTGGTTGCCACCAATGGCAAGCCCCTGACACTGGCAAGGGCAACTGCAGCCTTGTTGTAAATTTCCTCATCAGAACTGCCAGTACGCTGGATTTCCAGATAATACCGATCGGGAAAAAGATCCGCCATCAGCACACAATGGCGATCTGTTTCTGCCTCATCACCGGCCAGCAAAGCCCGACCCAACGCCCCCGGCACACCCCCTGAAAGCGCAATCAAACCCTCAGTCGCGCCTGCAAGCCATGCTTCATCCAGCATCGGTACCGACTGGTACTGTCCTTCCAGATAGCTTTTTGAAATCAGCCGTGTCAGGTTCAGATAGCCAGCATGATTCTGGCAGAGCAACACCAGACGATGCGGTTTGGCGAGTTGTTTGTCATTGCGTATCCACAGATCAGACCCTATGATCGGCTTGACCCCGGCAGCCATGGCGGCACGGTAAAACTTGACCATGGCGAACAGATTGCTCTGATCGGTCAACGCCACCGCAGGCATGCCAGATTCCGCAACGCTACTGACAAGTGGCTTGATGCGCACCACGCCATCCACAAGTGAATATTCAGTGTGTAAGTGCAGGTGAACGAAGGTGTTAGTCATAGCCACTAGTGTCCGGTTTTAGGGCGCATTTTTCAAGCTATCAATTGCTCAGTAGACGCGTAGAAAACCTAAAATAATATATATTAATTACTAATAAACAATGTGTTATAGGATATTCTTAATATATTTATCAAGTTTAGATAATAATTCATCAAACCACGGGTTATACGTCAGTCGGCGGACAGTCTTATCTTTCATCTCTGGCAAATTCACCTCACCCAGGCAATCCTCCCTGAAAGCCTTGCATTGCTGATATTTACGGCGGTCATATGGATATAAATGCCCACAAGATGCATAACTACCCTGTTTTCCATAATAGGGATGATCCGGACTAACGATTGCCGAGGTATGCGCGGCACTGCAGATACCCCGCTCAGACAAATCGCTCCTGATCACCTCTACCCCTGCAGGGACAGCAGCAGCATAGCGAGAATAATATAGCATCTGCCGAGCAGCGCCTGCCGACTCAAACAGCGATAGCGCAGCATTGCCAACCACCGTGGCATCATCTTCACTGGCTGTCAGAAACAGGGGAATATTGATGCTGTGTTTATCCAGCAGTCTGCCAAGATCGATCAATAGTTTTCGGGATTCACAAATCGCATTCATGGCCAGAGTTTCATATTTATACAAATCCGTATCAGGAAGAATACTCAGCCATTTAAAGGCTGGCTGAATCCTGCTCAACAGGCGCAAAATACAAACCGAAGCAGCCGCTTTTGTTAGTTTCAGCGCGGGTGAAAAAAGAAACAACCCCTTTATTCGTTTACCCGACAAGCTGTGATAAAGACCCAATGCAGCACCGATCGAACAGCCGCAAAAATACACATCATCATAATTATCAAGCGCTAGATCAATCGCATCGCCAACCGCTGTTATCCAATCATCCTTAGTCACAGTCAACAGGTCGCCCGGACAGGTACCGTGTCCGGGCAACACAATCGACAGGACCGAGAAGCCTTGCGTTTGAAAATACTGCGCCAGATCACGGGTATAATAAGGCGAATCTGTCAGGCCATGCACTATCAATAAGGCGCGCGCAGATTTGGCCGTGTCTGCCGGTAAAAAAAAGGCGGCATTAGCTCTGATAACGTCATCATCAGAGTCTGAATTCAGGTTTTTATGCGCCATTGCTATACGCTGAACAGATGCTTTTTCGTAGTCTGAAAAAGAACTCACAATCTCGGGAGTAAGCGGCACACCAGAAGAACGCAGGCGTCTTTCATCGGCTGCGTGATGATCAAGCCGGAACAGCCCGGAGAAAAAGTATTTGGCAAGCCCAGGCATTAACAGGCTCTCAACACGAACCTGACAGGGGCGAAAGATCGACGGTGTATGGGACAGACGCCCTGCTGTTGTAAACACGCGATATGCTGGCGCGTCGGATAACCCTTATGCGAGGCAAATCCATAACCTGGATACATTTCATCCATTGCCACCATTTCCGCATCGCGCGCGACTTTGGCAATAATGGATGCCGCACTGATTTCAGGTTCTGTCAGATCGCCTTTAATGATCGCCTCTACCGAACATTCCAGGCAGGGACAGAATTTTCCATCGACTAGGGCATGATCGGGCTGTATAGATAATCCGGCTACTGCTCTTTGCATTGCCAGTAAAGACGCATGAAAAATATTTCTGTCATCGATCTCTTCAACCTCTGCCCTGCCAAGATTCCAGGCCAATGCGCGCGCACGAATTTCCAGGTCCAGTTGTTGCCTGCGTTTTTCCGACAGCTTTTTCGAATCAGTCAGTCCGGTTATCGGTTGCCTGGGATCAAGAATCACAGCCGCTGCCACAACAGGCCCGGCAAGCGGCCCTCTACCTACTTCATCAATCCCGGCAATAACGGCAAACTGCGTCAAGCTGTGCTCCTGTTTTGGAAAAGCAGTGAATTACGCCCGAATTCATGAATAACGATCAGAGCAGAGGGCTACACTAACATCTGCAATATCGTTATTGCAGCCGAATCACCATTATACGCTGCCTGTAACCGCCTGGCTGCCTGATCGAAGGCCTGCATCTGTTCTTCAGCCGCAGGTGTTTCCAACAGGCGCAAAACCTCAGCAGAAATCGCCTCTTCAGTAGCAGCCGATTGAATAAATTCTCGCACAAGCGGCTGTGTTGTCAAATGATTTGGCAGTGATACATGCTTTACCCTGATGAGGCGTTTAAGCAGAGCATAGCTTAGCGGATTCAATCGGTAAGCCACCACCATCGGGCGATTCACTAGCATACACTCAAACGCTGCTGTTCCAGACGCCATCAGTACGACATCGGCAGCTGCCATCGCAGTGGTTGACTGACCCCCATCAAGCAAGTGTATTTCGGGCAATACCTCAACAGCTTGTCGAATTCTACTGACCATTTTCTCTGACAATGTACTGGCAATCGGTAAAACAAACTGTAGCGACGAATCCTGCTGTCGGCAGATCTGCGCAACCATCACAAAGGTCGATAATAATGATTCAATTTCACTGCGGCGACTGCCCGGTAACAGAGCCACACAGGGAGATCCCGGCTTCATGCCAAGTAAGCTTTTCGCTTCTGTTTTTTCAGGGTACTGGCCCAGCACGTTTAACTGTGGATGGCCAACGCAGCTAACCGGGATCGAATGCTGTTCGTATATCTCGGTTTCAAACGGAAACAATGTCAGCATCCTGTCGATGCTTTTGCCAATTGAACAAATACGGTAACCACGCCAGGCCCAGATCGATGGACTGACATATTGAACTGTTTTTATCCCCTTTGCTTTCAGTCGACGCGCCACCCCCAAATTAAAATCCGGGCCATCGATACCGATAAAAATATCCGGCGGGTTAGCCAGAAGTAATTGAACAAATCGACGCCTCAAGCGAAAAATCGTGGGTAATTTGCTGACTACTTCAATCAACCCCATAACCGACAATTGCTCTGTTTCTGCAAACACTTTGCAGCCTACAGCCCGCATAGCTGGCCCTGCAATACCGCTAAACTGAATATCTACAGGGGATAATTTTCGCAGGGATTGAATTAACTGAGCGCCGAGCACATCACCGGAGGCTTCACAGGCACTCAGGCTAATGTGTAGCGGCCGATCACTCATTAACGAATAATGCTACGCTGGCTCTGCTCTATAAAAAGCCGCATTCGACGCAGAGGCTCGCAGTCTTCTTCCATGCCTCGAAAACGCGCCACTGCATCTTCAAGCGACAGATCTGCCCGATACAAAAGCCGATAGGCATCCTTCAATAGCTGGATTGTTTTTTCATCATAGCCACGCCGCTTGAGCCCTTCAATATTAATACCCCGTGGTCGGGCACGGCCCTCGCAGACAAGCACAAAAGGGGGCACATCTTTATTGATCCGCGCACCGTAAGCAGTAAAAGCGTGTTCACCGATACGGCAAAACTGATGCACCAGCGTTGCCCCACCGAGAACGGCATAATCATCAACACGCACATGACCTGCAAGCGTGGTATTGTTCGCCATAATGGTATGATTACCGAGAATGCAGTCATGCGCTACATGCACATAGGCCATAATCCAGTTTTCATTACCAATACGTGTAACGCCTGTATCCTGAATAGTGCCACGGTTAATGGTCACATATTCACGAATAGTGTTACCGTCACCGATTTCAAGGCGGGTGGGTTCATTGTCATATTTTTTGTCCTGGGGATCGCCACCTATGGATGCAAACGGATAAATTCTGTTATCACGCCCCATTTTGACAACCCCTGAAATATTGACGTGAGAGCCAATATTGCAAGCGGCACCAATCTCAACATCAGCACCTATAACAGCATAAGGGCCGATAATGACATCATCGGCTATGACTGCCCCTGAGTCGATTATTGCAGTTGGATGAATCAAACCTCTATCTTTTGCTCGGTACACATAATCTGTGCAGAAGCGACAACGGTATCATCCACCGCTGCAGTGGCATCGAAAACCCAGATGCCACGACGCATTCTCAACAAATTCACCTGTAATACCATTTGATCACCGGGTTCCACCGGCCTCTTGAAACGCGCCTTATCAATACCAACCAAATAATACAGCGAATCCCTTTCCGCGCCTTTTTCAATACTCTGAAAAGCCAGCAAACCCGTTGCCTGCGCCATTGACTCAAGAATCAAAACACCTGGCATAATCGGTCGTTGCGGGAAATGCCCCTGAAAATGCGGTTCATTAACAGTCACATTCTTAATGGCCGTGAGAGACTTGCCTGACTCAAAGGCAGTCACCCGATCTACCAGTAAAAAAGGGTAACGGTGAGGCAGGTGATTTAAAATTCCATTAATATCCATGCGGTTTATATGATCTCGGTAATGGTTTGAATGATTGTGACTATCACTACATAGTGCCTTTAACTTTGCCCTCTTTGGCAATCGAACGAAAGTATTTATCCAGATGTTTCAATCTTACCGCAGTCTTTCGCCAAAGCGTATTCGGCATAATCGGTGTTCCTGACGAATAAATACCGGCACGCTTAATAGAATGCGTCACCATCGACATACCGGTAATCGTGACGTGATCTGCAATCTCAAGATGACCGACAATCCCTACGCCCCCAGCCAGTTGGCAGTAGGCACCAATGATGGCGCTGCCCGATATACCGACACAACCGGCAATGACCGTATGCTCACCAATCACCACATTATGCGCAATCTGAACCTGATTATCGATTTTAACGCCATCACCAATCAGGGTCGGATCAATAGCGCCTCTATCAATTGTCGAATTGGCTCCAATGGAAACATCGTTGCCGATGATAACACTGCCCAGTTGTGGCACAGTTTTCCAACCATCATCAAGCCGTACAAAACCGAAACCATCGCTGCCGATCACCGCACCCGATTTGATCACAACCCTGTCACCAATCGCCCCTGTTAATACAGTAACGCCAGCATTGAGAATACAATTCTGCCCAATACTAACACCGGAACCAATAAAACAACCCACACCCAGGCGAGTATTTTTTCCTATGCGGACATCTCCCTCAATCACCGTATTCGCGCCTATCGAACAGCCTGAATCAATGCCGACAAGCGGATCAACAATGACTGAAGGATGAACACCTTGTTGCCATTGTGGCTGTTGCTCAAATAGCCGGGCAGCATCGGCATAAGCCGAATAAGGATTTTCACAGACAATCGCCGTAACCGGACAGTTAGCTGCATCCCGGTCACCCAGAATAACTGCCGATGCATTAGTCGTAGCGAGATACCTACGATATTGTGAGCTCGCAAGAAAGCTCAGACAACCTTCGCCAGCATTTTGTAACGTTGCGATGCTAGCAAGTTCTATATTGCCATCACCGGTATAGTTAGCTCCGAGCTGTCTGGCAAGAGATGCCACAGTCACCATAATAAAATTTTCCGCAGATCTATTTCAGTTTTTGCATAACCTGAGTTGTCACATCCACTGCATCGCTGGCATAAATAACACCCTGACCCAGAATCAGGTCATAACCCTTCTCCTTTGCCAGAGATTCTATAGCTTCATACACCTGCTTCTGAAACTTGGCGAGAATTTCGTTCTGGCGCAGGTTCAAATCATCCTGAAACTCATCACTAATACGCTTCATATCTCGTCTTTTTGCGAGGATATCACGCTTCAGCTTACTGGCTTCGTCTTCACTCATTACCGCAGTATCACGACTTAACTTATCTTCCATTTCGCGGAGATTTTTTTGCAAACTCACCAGCTTCTTTCGACGCGGCTCAAATTCTGATTCAATTTTTTTCTGAATTGTTTTTGTTTGCGGCGCTTCATTCATTAATTTAACGGCGTCTACATAACCAATTTTTGTTTCAGCAACAGCGACTGACTGACTGCCAATCAGAAAACAGGCAGTAATAACAGACAATAAATTTGGAATTCTCATTTCATTTTTCTCCTGGGTACTCTACATAATTCAATAAGGTTATAGCAAAGGTTCATCAGAATGGCACACCAATTGTAAACTGGAATAGCCGCGTCTCATCACCGGGTTTATCATTTAATGGTTCAGCCAGGCTTATAGCAAAAGGACCTATGGGTGACAACCAGACAGCTGACACACCGACAGATGTGCGTAACCCATCAACATCAAAAGCATTGGCACTGGTAAATACGTTACCGGCATCAAAAAACACACCCAACCGTAAAGCATTTGTTTTCTCAACGAAAGGTGGCGGAAACAGGATTTCAGCGTTAAAAATCGTCCTGAAACCGGAACCAATCGGATCATTTGTATCATCTCGTGGCCCCAGAGTATTGTCGTCATAACCGCGCACAGAACGCACACCGCCACCAAAGTAGTTTTCAAAAAATGGCAGCTTGCGAAGATCACCATAGCCATCACCAGAATTCAGTCTAGCCTTGAGAGACAGAACAAAATCTTTTGTCAAAGGAATATATTGCTGTTCCCTGACGTTCAACTTGTAATACTCCAGGTCAGAAGCAGGTAATTTTACTTCACCACTGATACTGTGCAAACCGCCTTTGGTAGGGAAAACTCGGCGATTTCTCGTATCATGCGACCAGCTCAATGAGATGCCGTAATTGTTAAACGTACTGCCATTTTCGGCAACAAACTCTTTCACTTCTGATGACGCAAATTCCTGAACTTTTAACTTCAGGTGCTCAGCATTAATACCAAAATTTATTCGGTCATATTCATTTATCGGAAAACCGTAATTCAAATTCCCACCAAAAGAGTCCGTTGTATAGTTGGTAATATTGGCCTCTTCAGCATCTGTGGTTCGATAGTATAGACCGAAACCACGGCTGACACCGTCTACCGTATAATAGGGGTTCGAATAATTAAAACTGAAGATTCGGTTCACTGAGCTACTGTTAATAGCCAAACTGACATGCTTGCCTGTACCCAGAAAATTATCCTGCGTGACGCTGGCATTCAACAGTAATCCTGATGTTTGCGAAAAACCAACACCGGCAGAGATACTGGCTGAAGGTTGCTCAGCGATGGAAAAGTTCACATCCACCTGGTCGTTTGTACCTGGCACAGCCGGAGTTTCAACATTCACATCCTCGAAATATCCGAGCCGTTGTAAGCGGGTACGTGAACGTTCAACTTGCTGATTGGAAAACCAGCCTGCTTCCATCTGCCGCATTTCCTGACGTAAGACAATATCACGCGTTTTTGTATTGCCTGCAAAATTAATTCTGCGGACATAAACCCTTTTGCCAGGATCAACAACGAAGGTCAGTTTAACTTCGTGCTTTTCTTCATCCACTTCCGGCATCATATTAATATTGGCGAAAGCGAACCCCTGACCACCCAGCTTTTTACTGATGCCGTCAATGGTTCTGGTCGCATCCTTGCGTGAAAAAACATCCCCTGCATTTGTCTGAACTTCCGGGAATAATTCTTTGGCAGGAAATTTCAGATCACCAGACAGGCGAACTTCACTCACTGTATATTTGTCACCTTCTGTAATATTGATAGTGACATAGATATCTTTCTTGTCAGGGGAAATGGAAACCTGCGTTGAATCGACATTAAAGCGAATAAAACCACGATCCTGGTAAAAAGAACGCAATGCTTCAAGATCACCAGACAGTTTCTGCTTGGAATACTGGTCACGCTTGGTATAGAAAGACCAGAGATTGGGCGTGCTTAACTGGAAAGTCTTGAGCAGATCATCATCTTCAAAAACCTTGTTGCCGACAATATTGATCTGCCTGATTCGGGCAATCACACCTTCTGAGATATCCAGCCTGACATTGACGCGATTATCCTCTAGCGGCGTTATTTCAGGTTCGATTTCTACGGAATACTTACCCCTGGAAAAATACTGCCGCCGTAGCTCCTGTTCCACTTTATCCAGTATCGAACGATTGAAAACGCCGCCTTTGGCGAAGCCAATTTCCTTCAGCGAATCCAGTAAAGGGTCGGTTTCAAGATCAGAATTACCTTCTATCACAATATCATTAATTGCCGGCCGTTCAGTCACTGCAATAACCAGCACATCACCTTCACGGCCAAGCTGGATATTGTGAAAATATCCAGACGCATAAAGCGCCTTAATGGATTTTTCCGATAAGGATTCATCAAACAGATCACCGGTGGTCACCGGAAAGGCATTATAAACCTTGCCTTCAGAGATCCGCTGTAATCCTTCGATACGGATATCCTTGACAATAAATGGATCGAATGCCCAGACTACCTGCCAGAAAAACAGGCACAAAACTAACCCGAGACGTTTGAGTGTCAACATCAACATAGAGAATGCTACCAACCTTTGTGTTTCTTAACCCGAGCCTAATACACGACTCAGATCATTGTAGAAAGCAATACCCATCAACATAACCAGCAATAGAATTCCAATACGGAATCCCTGCTCCTGCGCAGCCTCTGATAATGGCTTGCCGGTTATCCATTCAATCCCGTTATACAGCAAATGCCCGCCATCCAGTATGGGCACAGGCAACAAATTCAGTACACCAAGGCTGATACTGACAATGGCGAGAAATTTCATAAAACTGGAAAGACCAGCCTGCGCTGAATATCCAGCGTATTGGGCAATGCTGATCGGCCCACTGATATTTTCAATCGAGGCACGACCGGTCAACATGCCCCACAAACTTTGTAGCGTTAGCACTGACATATCCCACGTCTTGGTTAATGCATTGGAGAACGCAGAGGCGGGATTATACCTGACAATAACCCGATAAGGGTTATCGTCTTGAGTGGGTGGGCGAACATAGGCACCAATACGCCCAACCGCCCCCTCTTCCTCATCTACAGCATCAGGTGTAATCGACAGACTGAGTATATCATCGGCACGTTTTAGCCGTATAGTCATCGTTTGTTGCGGGTGGTTGCGCACAACGTCAACCCATTCGAACCAGTGGCTGATCGGCTCGCCATTGGCTTCCATAATTTCGTCACCACTCTGCAATCCGGCTGACTCAGCAGCCC
Source organism: Gammaproteobacteria bacterium (assembly GCA_036480335.1). GTDB lineage: Bacteria > Pseudomonadota > Gammaproteobacteria > DSM-19610 > DSM-19610 > JAZGER01. Next base: position 14,564 of record JAZGGH010000157.1, read on the forward strand.
CCCCCGCAACCGTTTTATCAATGATTGCCGGCACAGTTGGCCTTGCAGGAGTAATGCCCAGGTTATGTAACAACCCGCCCTTATCGAGCACATCATCAGCGGCTTGAAAATCCATTGGCACAGATTTCTGCTGACCTGCTGTATCGCGTACCATGATTTCAATCTGCCGCCGATCCAGCACAGATTCAAGCATAACCAAACTTGTCATCTCCCAGGTCTGGACAGCTTTATCAGCCACCATCAATAACTCATCGCCGGTTTGCAAACCTGACTGTGCGGCAATCGAATCCGGCTCAATATCGCCCACAACCGGCTTCATTCCCGGCACACCGAGAACAAAAACCACCCAGTAAGCAAAAATGGCAAACAGGAAATTAAATGCCGGTCCGGCAAACAGAATTGCAGAACGTTTCCACAGCGCCTGGCGGTTAAACGTACGCGAAAGATCTTCTTCGGCGACCGGCGCTTCACGTTCGTCCAGCATCTTTACATAGCCACCCAGAGGAATGGCCGAAATGGTGAATTCAGTCTGATCTTTACCAAAAACCTTCTTATACAGTGGCATTCCAAAACCAATGGAAAAACGCAAAACCTTGACACCTAACTTGCGTGCGACCCAGAAATGGCCAAACTCATGGATAGCCACAAGTACGCTAATGGCAACAATAAATGAAATAAGGGATCCTACAAAACCAGTCATAATAAAACAGGCCTTTCAGTTTGTTGAACAAGTTCACTGGCAGACAGGCGAGCAGTTGCATCCGCCTGAAGCAAAGTATCGATAGCATGGACATCATCACTACCGCATTGTTCCAGTGTCTTTTCGATCACCGGCGCAATATCGGTAAAACGGATATTTTTGTCCAGAAATGCCTGTACGGCAACCTCATTCGCAGCATTCATAACCGTTGCGGCGGTACCTCCTGTCTGCCATGCCTGGTAAGCCAGAGACAGGCAGGGGAAACGCTCAAAATCTGCCGGTTGAAAATCAAGTCGTGCCACAGAAAAAAGATCCAGATGACCAACCCCGGAGGTAATTCTTTCAGGCCAGGCCATAGCATGAGCAATCGGCGTACGCATATCGGGTAAGCCCAGTTCGCCAAGCACCGAGCCATCGGTGTATTGCACCATTGAATGAATGATGCTCTGCGGATGCAACACCACCTGCACATCGCTCACCTCCAGCCCAAACAACCAGCAGGCTTCAATCACTTCGAGCCCTTTATTCATCATGGTGGCAGAATCAACAGAGATTTTACGACCCATATCCCAGTTCGGATGCGCACAGGCTTGCTCCGGGGTTACCAGCTCAAACTGCTCCAGCGGTAGCATTCTGAAAGGTCCGCCAGACGCTGTGAGTAAAATTTTTTCAACGCCGCTGGCCTTTTCCCTGCCCGGTAAAAAGTCTTCGGGCATACACTGAAACAATGCATTGTGTTCACTGTCGACTGGCAACAATTCAGCATTGCTTGCGCGCACCTGATCCATAAACAGATGTCCGGACATGACCAGGGCTTCCTTGTTCGCCAGCAGGATACGTTTACCACATCGGGCGGCTTCAAAAGCGGGTAACAATCCGGCAGCACCAACAATGGCTGCCATCACCATATCCACCTGCTCAAGTCCTGCCACCGTGACGAGAGCTTCAGCACCACTGAGAACCGTTGTTTCCAGACCAGTCTGACGGATTTTCTCATCCAGCTGTTGCGCCGCATCAGCATCGACCATGACGGCATAGGCAGGATGAAATTGCTGGCATTGTTTGAACAAGCCATCAACATCCTGATTGGCAGTCAGTGCGACTACAGAATATCTATCTGGATGCCGGGCAACGATATCCAGTGTACTGACACCAATCGACCCGGTTGACCCCAGCACAGTCAATGCAGAGAACGGCATTACAGATTTACCCAATGCAGCCCCAGACTGAACAACGGCGCAGCAGCCAGCAAGCTGTCAATCCTGTCAAGCATACCACCATGTCCCGGAATCAGATTGCCACTGTCTTTCAGTGACTGGTGACGTTTCAACAAACTTTCCAATAGATCGCCCGCAATAGAAAAAAGCACAACGATCATACAGACCAGCACAAACCCGGGCAGCATACTGGTTTTCAGGTGCAGAAAATTCGAAGCGCCCCAGGCAAAAAACAAACTGGCTGCCAGGGCTCCGTAGACCCCTTCCCAGGTTTTGCCAGGACTGACATGCGGAGCAAGTTTGTTTTTGCCCCACTGTTTACCGGCAAAATAAGCGCCACTGTCAGCCACCCAAACCAGCACTACGACAAACAGCATCCAGTAAGGGCCATGATCTGGCCGAGCGTGCAAGACTACCAGCGACAACCATGCTGAAACAAACAACAAACAACCAAGCATGGCTTTTAATGTCACAGAAAACCCATTAGCCAACGCCAGCATTTGAGGCTGCGGTATCCACATCAGCGCAACTAACCACCAGATAAACGTCAGCCAGTGAATACTCCAGACAAAGGCATCGATCCTGGCAAACTGCCAGCAACTGGCCAGCAGAGCCAGCACCAGCACGACATAGCCAATACGTTGTACCAGGCTACTGATCGGAATCAAACGCGTCCATTCCCATGCGGCAAGCCCCATAATCAGGAACAAAACAAAAGCAAACTGTGCATTCGACAACGTCAATATCAGATATATAACCAGCGGAACCAGTACCAGCGCACTGAGAAGACGATATTTAAGCATGCGAGGATTTTTCCACCTGCTCACCTGTCTGCCCGAATCGCCGCTGTCGCCCGAGGAAGGAAAGTAATGCCTCATCCAACGAGTCCTCGTTGAAATCAGGCCAGAGCAGATCGGTAAAATAAAGCTCGGTATACGCTAGCTGCCAGAGGAGAAAATTACTGATGCGTTTTTCGCCACCGGTGCGAATAAATAAATCCGGTTCCGGCAAGTCTGCTACACAAACCATTTTGCTGATCAGGGTTTCATCAATATCTTCCGCTGAAATAGCGCCCATTTGCATCTGCGTTGCCAGTTGCCTGATAGCCTGCATCACGTCCCAACGACCTCCGTAATTTGCAGCAATAACCAACGTTAAATCCGTGTTCTCGGCGGTATGTTTTTCGGCTTCGCTCATCAGAGCCTGCAGTCTGGCATCAAAAGCAGAACGATCGCCGATAAACCGTATACGTACACCATTGGCAGACAAACGGCTAATCTCTTTTTTCAATGTGCGTAAAAACAGATCCATCAATAAACCGACTTCCTGTTTTGGACGACGCCAGTTTTCACTACTGAAAGCAAACAATGTCAGAACTTCTACACCGCGATCCTTACAGGCTTCAACGGTTCGCTTGACTGCCTTGACACCTTGCCGATGACCCGCAAAACGAGGCAACAACCGTCGCTTTGCCCAGCGACCATTGCCATCCATGATGATGGCAATATGCCGGGGCATCGCATCTAGTGACGTGGCTATTTCTGTCCTCACAATTCTTCCGTCTTTCTGTTCTGCTAGCGATCAAACTTCCATCAATTCAGATTCTTTTTCTGACAGGGCCTGATCAATCTGTGCAATAAATTTATCGGTTAATTTCTGAACAACGTCCTGAGCTCGCCGTTCGTCATCTTCTGAAATTTCCTTTTCCTTGAGCAGATCCTTGAAATCACTGTTCGCATCACGACGAATATTGCGCACGGCTACCCGTGAGTTCTCTGCTTCCTGACGCACAACGCGCACCAGATCCTTGCGTCGTTCTTCAGTCAACGGCGGTAAAGGAATACGTATAACCGTACCCGCTGAATTAGGGTTCAGCCCAAGATCTGACTTCATAATAGCCTTTTCTATAGCCTTAACCATGGGTTTTTCCCATGGAGTCACTGTCAGCGTTCTCGAATCTTCAACAGCAACATTGGCAACCTGCTGCAAAGGCACGTCACTGCCATAATAATCCACCGTAATCTGATCAAGCAGACTGGGGTGCGCACGCCCTGTCCTGATTTTAGTGAGTCCCAGTTTGAATGCCTCAATACTTTTGCCCATGCGGGATTCAGCATCGGCATTTATCTCATCAATCATAACTTACTCCACCAGTGTTCCGATATCTTCACCGGCAATAACCCGTCCCAGGTTACCCTCGGCATGCAGATCAAAAATTCGCAGCGGAATCTTCTGATCCCGGCATAAAACCAGCGCTGTCGTATCCATCACCGCCAGCTTTTTATTGATAGCCTCATCAAAACTAATCCGATCATAACGTGTTGCAGTCGGATCTTTAACGGGGTCAGCACTGTATACACCATCCACCTGAGTGGCCTTAAGCAAAATATCAGCACCAATTTCAATAGCGCGCAAACTGGCCGCTGAATCGGTAGTAAAATATGGACTGCCTGTGCCTGCTGCCATCATCACAACACGCCCTTTCTCAAGATGTCGCACAGCCTTGCGGCGTACATAATCTTCACAAACATCTGGAATCTTCAGAGCAGACATAACGCGACTGTCAGTACCCAATTTTTCCAGAGCATCCTGCATGGCCAGCGCATTCATGATCGTCGCCAGCATTCCCATGTGATCACCGGTAACGCGATCCATACCACCCTGCGCCAGTCCTGCACCACGGAAAATATTGCCACCACCAATCACAATACCCAGCTCCAGACCACTGTTACTCAGTTCATGAATATCAGAGGCGAGACCATTAATCACCTTCGGATCAATGCCGTAATCGCCCTTACCCATCAGCGCTTCGCCGCTAAGTTTGAGGAGAATACGTTTAAATGCCAGTTTATTTTTTCCCATAATTTACTTTCTTTTCAGTTAATTAAGCGATAATTATAGAATTCGCTACAATACAGGTAAAGCAATAACGGACGAAATATGGATTTTACATATAACACAGGGCCGTATAAACGGCCCTGTGTTCGTCAATTGAAAACTGAGGACCCGGCTTAGCTACCCTGCACCTGGGCCATCACTTCTTCAGCAAAGTTTTCAACTTTCTTTTCAATCCCTTCGCCCAGCTCCATACGAGCAAATTGTACAACACTTGCTCCCTTGTCACCGAGTAATTTACCCACTGTCTGATCAGGATCTTTCACAAATGGCTGACCAACCAAGGTGATTTCGCCAAGGAACTTACGCATCCGCCCGTCAACCATCTTCTCAATAATTTCAGCAGGCTTACCACTGGATTCCGCCTGAGCAGAAAATATTTCGCGCTCTTTATCAAGTAAACCAGCAGGAACGTTGTTTTCATCAACACAGGCAGGATTAGTAGCAGCAATATGCATAGCAATATCTTTCGCCAACGCAACGTCACCACCCGCCACTTCAACCAGTACGGCAATCCGAACACCATGCAGATAATTGGAAAATTCGCCAGTACTTGCCTCAAGTAACTCAAAACGACGCACAGCAATATTTTCACCAATAGTCGCAATAAGCCCACGTCGCGCCTGTTCTACTGACTCAGCAGCACCGTCCAGTGTCAGCTCCAGTAAAGCAGCAACATCAGCAGGCTTGTTAGCAACCACTGTTTTGGCAACGGCTGCAACGAAACCGGAAAACTCTTCTTTCTTGGCAACGAAATCTGTTTCTGAATTAACTTCAATGATCGCAGCTGTTTTACCGTCGCCACTGACTTCAATCACCACCAGACCTTCTGACGCAACTCGACCGGCTTTCTTGTCAGCCTTAGCCAAACCGGATTTCCGCAGCGCTTCTGCTGCAGCATCCATATCGCCATCTGATTCAACCAGAGCAGTCTTGCATTCCATCATGCCACAACCCGTACGCTGCCGCAGTTCTTTCACCTGCGCTGCTGTAATAGCCATTATTACCTACCTCTTAAATTAGATTTGACTGGTGAGCTAAGCACTACCAGCATCTTTCTGTTCGTCTGCTACTGCAACCGGCGTGTCTGCAACCGGCTCGTCTGCAACCGGCTCGTCTGCAACCGGCGTGTCTGCAACCGGCTCGTCTGCAACCTCAACAAATTCATCACTGGATTTGCCTGCGACATTGGCCAGACTATTGCGACCATCATCGACAGCATCTGCAACACCTTTCACATAAAGTTGCAGAGCGCGAATAGAATCATCATTACCAGGAATAATGTAGTCAATGTTATCTGGCGAGTTATTAGTATCAACAACGCCTACAACAGGAATCCCCAGTTTTACGGCTTCATTAACAGCAATTTTCTCGTAACCCACATCAACAACAAACATTGCATCAGGGATACGCTTCATATCCTTGATACCGCCCAGGCTACGATCCAGCTTGTTTCTTTCGCGCTCACGCATCAGCGCTTCTTTCTTGCTGAGTTTATCCATGGTGCCATCTTCCTGCATGGCCTCAAGGTCTTTCAGGCGTCGGATAGACTGACGCACTGTCTTGAAATTGGTGAGCATGCCGCCCAACCAGCGATGATCGACATAAGGCATGCCGCAACGACTCGCTTCTGTTTTAATCGCTTCGCTGGCAGCCCGCTTGGTGCCAACAAAAATGATACTGCCCTTATTTGCTACCAGCTTGCCGATAAAATTCATTGCATCATTATAAAGTGGCAATGTTTTTTCCAGATTAACAATATGAATCTTGCTTCTATCACCAAAAATATACGGTGCCATTTTCGGATTCCAGAAACGGGTCTGATGACCAAAATGCACACCCGCTTCCAGCATTTGACGCATACTTACTTTAGACATTTACTCTTCTCCTGTTTGGGTTGGGCCTCCATACACCCGTTGACGATAAACCCGTTACCGGGCACCCTACCGCACGTTAAAATATGGTGTATGTGTGGATTTAACGGCCTTAGTAACAAGACCGCCTTAACAAGCCGACCTTTATACCATACACTTGCACCCCCAACAACATGACAGACAATAGAAATATGGCAGTCCATATCAAAACAGTAGCAGAAATCGAAAAAATGCGCATTGCGGGAAAACTGGCGGCCGACGTACTCGAAATGATAGGGCCACACGTCAAAGCGGGAATCACCACTAATGAACTGGACAGAATCTGCCACGATTTCATAGTTAATGAACAACATGCCATACCTGCCCCGCTCAACTACCGCGGCTTCCCCAAATCGATCTGTACCTCACTCAATCATCAAATCTGTCACGGCATACCCGCCGACAAAACACTGAAAAACGGCGATATGCTCAATATTGATGTCACTGTAATCAAAGATGAGTTTCATGGCGATACCAGTAAAATGTTTTTCATTGGCGATGCCAGCATCATCGGCAAACGTCTGGCAACAATCGCCTACGAATCCATGTGGATCGGCATCGACATGGTCAAACCCGGCATGCGCCTGGGCGATATTGGCCACGCCATCCAAAAACACGCTGAATCTCACCAATATTCAATCGTTCGCGAATACTGTGGCCACGGCATCGGTCGCACTTTTCATGAAGAACCCCAGGTACTCCATTATGGGAAACCGGACACGGGCCTGACACTGGAACCAGGCATGACTTTCACTATTGAACCTATGGTGAATGCGGGCAAGCGCCATACCAAATTATTAAAAGATGGCTGGACGGTGGTTACCAAGGACCACAGCCTGTCTGCCCAGTGGGAACACACCATACTGGTCACCCCGACTGGCCGTGAAATCCTGACCTTGCGCAACGACGAACAGCCGGAAAAATCTCGCTCATGACGCAGGACAACAGCCTGAAAAACACTGCTCAATATCGCCAGTGGTTTGCTATTAATGATATTTATAAGCTTAATGATATCAATGATTTAAGAAAATACATTAATCAATTACTTGATAAATCAAAACAAACCTTATCCAGCCTCTATGAGCAAGGCCATGATATCGAACCACTGGTCAGAGGGTTAAGCTGGCTAATAGACGAAGTACTCAAACATACCTGGCAAACCCTGATCACTGATTCGGAAACAATCAGCCTGATCGCTGTGGGCGGATACGGTAGAGAGGAAATGCTGCCAGGCTCGGACATTGATCTACTCATTCTGCTGGATAAAAAAGAAACTCCGAAACAGGCCGGCGAACTGGAAGCCTTCCTCACCCTGCTCTGGGATATCGGCCTGCAAGTGGGTCACAGCGTCCGAACACTGGCTGAGTGTCAGTCTGAAAGCCGCGCCGACCTGACTGTGGTAACCAACCTGCAGGAAGCACGTTTCCTGGCCGGCAATCTAGCTCAGTTTGAACAACTGGTTGAAGCCATTGACCCGGACACCCTCTGGCCCGTGGATAAATATTTTGCTGCAAAATTGCAGGAGCAGCTAGCACGTCACGAGCGCTACAATGACGCAGTCGCCAACCTGGAACCCAACGTCAAGGAAGGCCCGGGCGGCTTGCGTGATATTCATATGATCGGCTGGGTTGTAAAACGCCACTTTGGCTCCAACACACTGGAAGAGCTGGTATTGCACGGCTTCCTGACAAACGATGAATTCGAGACACTGATCAATGGCCAGAGACTACTCTGGAAAGTTCGCTTCGGCCTGCATCATCTGGCCGGTAGACGCGAAGACCGGCTACTATTTAACTACCAACGCAGCCTCGCCACTCTGATGGGCTACCAGGATTCGGAACATAAACAGGCCGTAGAACTTTTCATGAAAGACTACTACCTGACCACCATGGAAATGAGCCGTCTCAATGAGATGCTGCTGCAACTTTTTAAAGAAGCCATTCTGTACCCGGAAAAAAGGCAGGCCAGCCCCATCAATCGCCGCTTCCAGTCGCGGCGAAATTATCTGGAAGCCATTGACGAGAATGTTTTCAAAGATGATCCAGTTGCCTTGCTTGAAGTCTTTGTACTGATGGCGAAACATCCTGAACTAACCGGCGTCAGCGCCGGCACCATCCGTCTGATTCGTGAACATACCTATCTGATCGATGACAACTTCAGAAATGACAGTCGTGCCAAAAACCTGTTTATCGAACTGTTCCGCCAACCGCATGGCCTGACCCACGAACTGCGCCGCATGAACCGCTACGGCATTCTTGCTGCTTATTACCCGGCCTTCAGTCTGATTGCCGGGCAGATGCAATACGACCTGTTTCACGTATACACCGTTGACGAACACACCCTCTTCGTCATCCGCAATCTGCGCCGCTTCACTCTGCCAGAATTTGCTGATGAATTCCCCCTTTGCAGTGAGATATCTACCAGCATTACCAAACCGGAACTGCTTTATCTGGCGGGTTTTTTCCATGACATCGCCAAGGGCCGTGGCGGTGATCACTCGACACTGGGTGCCACAGAAGCGAAGGAGTTTCTTGCCAGTCATGGCTTTGCAAGCAAAGAGCAGACTCTTGTATCCTGGCTAGTAGAAAGCCATTTACTGATGTCGCAAACGGCACAAAGCAAAGACATCAATGACCCGGAAGTTATCAACGAATTCGCCGCTATCATTGGCAATACAAGGAAACTGGATTACCTGTATTTGCTCACCGTCGCTGATATCTGTGGCACCAATCCGACCCTGTGGAATTCATGGAAAGACTCCCTGCTGCGCCAGCTTTATCTATCCACTCGCCGCACGCTCAGGCTAGGCGTTGAAAATTCACCACGGAAAAAGGAACTAATCCATCTCTGCCAGCAGTCAGCTATGCAGAAACTGAGCAAAAACGGTATTGCCAAACAGGCAAGCTTATCTGTCTGGCTAACACTCCCCGACTCCTACTTCTTACGGCACACAGCCGATGAAATCGCCTGGCACACACAGGTCATCGTCGATGGGGGCAACCTTGACGCCGCTCAGATCGCAATACAATACGAACAGATTAGTGGTAGTCATGTTATTTTTTTATACACACCCGTCATTGATGGGTTATTCAATCGAACCATGGCAGTACTGGAAAAACTCAGAGTCACCATCACCGATGCACGGATCATTACATCGGAAGACAACTTCGCTATTAATACCTATCATATCCTCGACAACGACAACCAGCCGATCAATGACCCTGAGCTGATAAAACGCATTACCCATGAACTGAGCACAGCCCTGAATGACAGCGACTGGCAAGCTGATGAGCTGTTGATCCCCGTCTCCAGACGCATGCGGCACTTCAGCATGGAAACACACATCTCATTTGACTACGACGAAATAACCAATACAACCCGAATGAAACTCATCACATCAGACCAGCCCGGACTATTGTCACTCACAGCCCAGACGCTCTACAAATGCAACGCACTGATGAAAAATGCAAAAATCGCCACTTTCGGCGCCCATGTAGAAGATTTTTTCTACCTCACCGATAGCAACGCGCAACCCCTGTCAAAGGATCAACAGGCCTGCATCCGCTCTAATCTGAGCGATTGGCTTGAAGATAAGGAAGGCGTTTAGAAACACCGACCAAACCCAGCAAACCACTAGCAAATAGCCAGGCCGCTGCTGGCACCGGAACCGTAGCCAGAACATCGCCTGTGTGTACAGCCCAGGCGTAGTGAATATTATCTTTGAGTGTGTTGTTCTGATTACCTGCCAGCGTACTAAAAAGCCAGGCCACCTCACCACCACCTGGCTGAGTACCTGTCCAGTAGAAACTGGATTTGAAATTGGAAAAAGGGCCTGAATTATCCAGGCAAGACCCAGTGCAACCATTATCAAATACACCTTCCGCTGAATAGTTACTCACATTACCCAGTGTATTGTAGAATAAATGTGCTATCTCACTGGCCGTACTGCCTGCAAATACGGTTCCGACCCGACTGATATTATAACTCTCATCAGTACTGCCATCTTTTTTAGAACCCGCAGTAAAATTTGTCCCGTTTACTGGACTGGCTTCCGGCAAACGCCAATCACTAACACCCTCTACAGTCAGACTGCCTGCCCAGGCTACCGCATTATCCCAGCTCATTCTGCCGTCATCACTTCGATCACCATCATCATGGATTGAACCAGCACCAGCACGTGTATTCGTCAGCCAGGTGATATCGAGAACATCATCATAATAAGCCTGACCATCCAGCCTTGAAAACAATGCTGCATTTACTGTAGATACCAGTACTGCTGATAGAGCAAGCACACCAAATGTAGATTTTGTTGCTGTTAGGACATTCATTTTTTTATCACCTTATTCATGCTTTTTAAATAATTGCGGTGGATTATAGCAATGAGACGCTGGGTGGAGTAGATGCGTGATAATTTTAGCAGCCTATCCAAAAATCATGAGGCATAGTGACTTTTTTGTTAGAATCAACGAACAACCCTGGCAAAAAAGAAAGGCATGATAATTATGCCACCCCGCTTACGTGCTATTGACCACTGACAAAAGAAGTACAAAATTCAAGGAAAATATGAGCAAACCAATCATTGCAGATAATAAACCCGTTAAGGTGAACCTCTCTAACAGGCTGTTGAAAAAGTCCCGCAAGCTCACTGGGTTTAGTAGAATACATTTTTCGATACATGAATCAGGTTAATCCTCCTATGCGCGGTGCAGACGTTTTCCAGGAACATCTTTTTTCAAC
>JAZGGH010000158.1:0-40453 GCA_036480335.1 Gammaproteobacteria bacterium
TTTGCCGGCCAGCATGTGTTTGCCGCGAACGATGCGGTGATCGAAGCGCTCAAGGCAAAGGCAGCATTGGTACATGTGCAGGCCCTGCATCACAGTTATCCGCATTGTTGGCGCCACAAAACACCGATTATTTTTCGCGCCACGCCGCAGTGGTTCATCAGCATGGACAAGCAGGGTTTGCGGAAGCAGGCGCTAGAGGCTATTTCAACGGTTGACTGGTTGCCGGACTGGGGTAAGGCACGTATTCAGGGAATGGTTGAAGGCCGACCTGACTGGTGCGTGTCCCGACAGCGCACCTGGGGTGTACCGATTGCGCTGTTTATCGACAAACAGACGGGCGCACTGCATCCGCAGATGGCAGCGCTAACAGAACAGATTGCGCTGCGGGTTGAAGAGAAAGGTATTGATGCCTGGTTCGAACTGGATGCGGCCGAGTTGCTTGGTGACGATGCAGACACCTATATAAAAACCACGGACACGCTGGATGTCTGGTTTGATTCCGGTGTATCACATTTTTCCGTACTGGAGCAGCGCGATAATCTGCACTGTCCGGCAGACTTGTATCTTGAAGGCTCGGATCAGCATCGCGGCTGGTTCCAGTCATCGCTGCTGTCATCGATGGCTATGCGCGGCAAGCCACCTTACCGGCAGGTGTTGACGCACGGTTTTACCGTCGATGCCAAAGGCCAGAAAATGTCGAAATCAAAAGGCAATGTGGTTGCACCGCAAAAAGTGGTGAACAATCTGGGCGCGGATATTCTCAGACTGTGGGTATCGGCGACTGATTACAGTGGCGAAATGACCGTGTCTGATGAAATTCTCAAACGTACGGCGGATACCTATCGGCGGATTCGAAACACAGCGCGTTATCTGCTGGCGAATATGAACGGTTTTGATCCGGCTGAACATCAGCTGCCGGTCGATAACATGCTGGCGCTAGATCGATGGGTTATCGAGTACACAGATGCCATGCAAAAGGAAATTGCCGAGGCATATTCGCACTATGAATTTCATACCATCTATCAGTGCATCCATCATTTCTGCTCGATTGATCTGGGTAGTTTTTATATCGATGTGATCAAGGATCGCCAGTATACTACGCCGGAAAACAGTCTGGCGCGGCGTTCGGCGCAGACAGCGCTGTATCATATCGCTGAAGCACTGGTTCGTTGGATGGCGCCAATTCTGAGTTTTACGGCGGAAGAAATCTGGAATGTTCTTCCCGGTGAGCGCAATGAATCGGTTTTCCTGAATACCTGGTATGCGCTACCAGAAATAAAGGCAGGCAGTGCGTCCGGGAACGGCTTTGATCTTGATTACTGGCGCACGGTGGTGGATGCGCGTGATGCGGTTAGCAAGGAACTGGAGAAATTGCGTGTTGCTGGCGATATTGGTTCTTCACTGGATGCTGAAGTGGATTTGTATTGCGATGACAGTCTTTATAAAAAACTTTCATCGCTGGATGATGAGCTACGCTTTGTGTTGATTACTTCCTATGCGCGGCTGCATCCCTTTGCAGATAAACCCGATACAGCCGTGATTGCCGATGTGAATAATGAGCAACTGGCGATTGTCGTGCAGGCTTGCAGCTATGATAAATGTGTACGCTGCTGGCATCATCGTGAGGATGTCGGTCAGCACACTGGTCACCCGGAGCTTTGTGGCCGCTGTGTGGAGAATGTGGATGGTTCCGGTGAGCAGCGTTTATATGTGTGAACGGTCCAGGGGGTATCAATGGTTTTCTCTGGCCGGGCTAGTTATTGTGCTTGATCAGCTTACCAAGTATTTCGCAAATTCCATGCTGGATTACGGCCAGCCATTGTCGGTGTTGCCTTCATTCAACCTTACCTTATTATATAATCGTGGCGCGGCTTTCAGCTTCCTCAACGATGCAGGAGGTTGGCAGCGTTGGTTCTTTACCGCCATTGCTGTGGTTGCCATTGTTTTTATTGTTGTCTGGATTCGCAAGCTTGGCAAGCATGAAACACTTCTGGCTTTCGCATTAGCCCTGATTCTGGGAGGTGCTGCCGGTAACCTGATCGACAGGGTTCTGTTTGGCTATGTTATCGATTTTATCCAGGTATTTTATAGCGAGTACTTTTTTCCTGCGTTCAATATTGCCGATTCGGCTATTTCTGTGGGCGCTGTCTTTCTGATCTGGAGCAATCTGAAAGCGCCCAAAAATTCGGGTGCAGCCTGATATGCAAATCACCTACGGCGTAAAAGTCACCCTGCATTTTTCACTGACATTGTCTGATGGTACTGTGGCGTTTAGTACCTATGATGAAGAGCCGATTAGCTTTGTGATGGGTGATGGCTCGCTGGAAAAAACACTGGAACTGGCGATCCTTGGATTGCGCAGCGGTGAGAAGCAGGCATTAACACTGGATCCAGGACAGGCATTTGGTATGCCTGATCCCGAGTCGATTATCAGTATGCCGCGTTCGCAGTTTCCTGATGATATGCAAGTTGAACCAGGCACCATTATTGAATTTACTCGTGAAGATGGCAATCAAGTGCCGGGCACCATATTGCATGCAGATAAGGAAAAAGTCAGCGTTGATTTTAATCATCCCTTTGCTGGGCATACACTGGATTTTTCTGTGGATGTTATCGATGTTGAGCCTTTTGCAGGCGAGGGAGTTGAGGTTTAATGAAAGCAATACTCGCTAATCCGCGGGGTTTCTGCGCTGGCGTTGATCGCGCTATTGAAATTGTACAACGGGCACTGGAGCTTTTTGGTGCGCCAATCTATGTTCGCCATGAAGTCGTGCATAACCGCTATGTCGTCAATGATCTGCGTGAACGCGGTGCAGTATTTGTTGACGAACTGGACGAAGTGCCGGATGGTGAGACTGTGATTTTCAGTGCGCATGGCGTTTCTCAGGCTGTTAAACAGGAAGCCGAACGGCGCGAATTGAAAGTGTTTGATGCAACCTGTCCATTGGTAACCAAGGTGCATATGGAAGTGATGCGTTTCAGTCGCGCTGGCCGGGAATGTATTCTTATCGGTCACAAAGGACACCCGGAAGTAGACGGGACGATGGGGCAGTATGACTATACAGCCGGTGGTGCGATGTATTTGGTAGAAACACCGGACGATGTTCAACAGCTCAGAGTTGTGAATCCTGATGCATTAAGTTATGTGACTCAGACGACCTTATCGATGGACGATACGGCAAAAGTCATTGATACACTCAGAGCACGTTTCCCGGCAATCGAAGGGCCGCGCAAGGATGATATCTGCTATGCCACGCAGAATCGGCAGGACGCTGTGAGAGAGTTGGCTATGGTGGTGGATATGATGCTGGTTGTTGGTTCAGCCAATAGCTCAAATTCAAATCGGCTACGCGAACTGGCTGAGCAGCAGGGTGTTTCCGCTTACCTGATAGATAGCGCTGAAGATATTGATAATGACTGGTTAAAGGATGTGCGTGTTGTGGGTATTACCGCAGGTGCATCTGCGCCTGCGGTACTGGTTGAAGAACTCATCAATCATCTAAAAATACTGGGCGTTAATGATGTTGTGCAGCCGCAGGGTGTGACGGAGACGGTAAAATTTTCACTGCCTCGGGAACTGCTTACCAGCCACAATCGCTAGCAGTTATACCCGTATCAGCACCGGATAGAGTTTGCGCACCAGCCTGGTTGATTACAAAAGAACCACATTTATCTCCAGATTGAGCACCTTGGGGGGCAGCGGTCACAGTGAATTCGGAGCCAGAGGGTGTGCCTCCAACTGTTGAAGACAGGGTATAGAAGGTTTTTGCTGAGGTGCCCGTTGCAGAAAATCCAGTATAGGATCCATTCAACGCATACCGCCGCTCAGCCCGATGAGACTGTTCCAGTAATGCCGCTATCGCGTCTGATCGCCGCGTTGTTCGCACACTTTCCTGATAAGAGGGATAGGCAATAGCGCCAAGGATGCCGATAATGGCAACGACAATCATCAGTTCAATCAGGGTGAATCCGCTGTCTTTGTGAGATTGCAAAAGTAGTCTTTTATATGACATGTGGTTACCTATAGTTACTGAAGTGGTTCAGGTTGTTCTTTTTTTGTTTTCGGTTGAGATAGGTATTTCTTTTTCCTCGACTCTTTTGTGACTTTATTATCACCCGTTTCTTTATATTGATCCGGTGCTGCGTAGTCTGTTTTTTGTTCTTTATAACTCTTCTGATGAGTGTTTGCTGATCTGTCTGCACTGCTCACATGTGCAAAAGCTGCAGTTAATGCAAAGACAATAACTTTATATAGTTGTTGACGATTAGTTTTTACCATTATTACTAGCCTTCTGTAGAGTGAATATTCAACTTTTAAAAAATTCGTTATCGGATTCGCCGCCATGATTGCCGACCTTGATTATAACCACCAGTGCCGGCCAGAGGATCACCATCGGGTGTTAATATAAAATCATTTCCTGGATTTGTGACCGTGGTGACTTCACCCATCATTCCGTCGTACCCAATAACAGAAACAGCAACGAGTTGCCCATCGACCGTGACCAGATCGCCACTGTCGATAACACCATCACCATTGAGATCAAATATAGAACTGGTAGGGTTGTTTCCGGTAATCGAGTCCAGAGAATAAAGCCAGCTTTTACTGCCATTAGTGCAGACCTTTGCGGTTCCCGGGACGACAACAGAAAACTCTATGCGGCCCTTGCGGATATGTGCTGTGTTGATAACGCGCTCACCATCACCCGTGGTTGCAGAGGCCAGTTTCAGGTCAATATACCAGCCACTAACAGAACTATAGTTCACAGCGTTTGAAGACACGACTCGGACATTTCGGGTCTTATTGTTTGTATTAGTGCTAGCATTTAATTCCTGCTCTGTGATGGTTTGAGCCTGTAGATCACTGCGATCACGGTTGGTATTATCAGTGTCACTACTGTCAATGACTAATGTGTTATCCCGGATGGCATAAAAAGTTTCAAATTCTGGGCTGTTAGGTAATGTTGCATCTCCAGTTTCGAAAAATTTACCCGTCCCGAAGTAAACCATAACACCACCGTCTGGATGAGCAGAGACTTCCGGTTTGACCGAAATATGCTGTTCATTGCCTGTATTGAGCGCTGTGGCAGAGAATAATAAATCTGCAGACCAGTTGCTGTTGGAAGCATTTCGAAGATCAAAGCGCCACAGATTTCCCCGATAATCACCCGCATAGATAATATCAACTGTCTGGTTGCCATCCAGATCAACAGGGTTTGGTGGTGAAAGCCCATTAGGATTACTGGCCGAACCATTGTTGGTAGCAATTTTTGTGATAGAGCCATCGTCAAGATCAATCAATAACAGCATGGCCGTGAAATTATCGCTGTAATAACCATTGGCAACGGCAGCATACCATTTGCCATCATTCAAACGGACGATAGAGGCTTCGCCTAGCGAATAGCCCATATCTGCATCGGTAACTTCCCACAGAACATCATCGCCACCGCTGTCGAATGACTGAGGTTTGGAGACATTCAGTGCAAATACTGAGCGCCCACCGGCACCAGGGGTTCCGACCAGGACAGTTTTCCAGTCATTATTCACATAAGCAGGAAAAACAGTCAGTTTGCCGTCAACAGTATATTTGTGGTTGCTGTTGTAGTCTGATGCAGCCAGCCCGGCCAGATTCGGAAATACAGAGTGCGGTACATAGGCAAACATTTCGGTGCCAGTGTCGGCATTAAAGGCATGCAGCATGCCATCATTAGCACCCACATAGACTGCATTTGTGCGTCCAGTATAGTCAGCATGATTGATGAAGGTGGTGTATTTTGAGCCTTCCAGGCCACTGTACTGGTTGAAAGGTAAGTGTTTCTGACCGACGAAAACTGGTGATGAATTAACGATATCACCAAGTAATGAATCACGTACTCTGAACTTATCGTTATGAGTACCGGAATCATCTGTACTACTGCGCAGCCAGGAAACCAGTTCAGAGCCATAGATGTTATTATCTGCGCCACTCGGCTTATTTGCGAGTAAATAATTCTTCATTGAACTGTTCAGGCTGGTGGTGCCATCGGAGGCCCACGTAAAGGGAATTCCTACACCCGTGTTTGAATTATAGGTTGGGTCATAGGTAATTATTTTTCGCGAGCCGTGTGCGGGTAGCTGGTTGCTGGCAACCCAGGAAGTATTGGTGGCCAGAGTACCATTAGCAGGATTAATGGCATAGGCCTTAATATCCCCGGTCCATTCACCACTATCATAACTTGCCTGGAAGGTTTTGCTGCCAGCCGTCAGTTTAAAAGAATTCACACCCATAGGGGCGGCGATGCTGGCAGCCTGGGTTTTAGCATCGGCAACAGCGGACTGCAGTGCAGTGGTTAACTGGTCAGTAGTTGATGCTGTGTAGTATGCGCCATGCCCGTAGGCGGCAGCATGTTCGAGCATGTCCATAGTAACCGTAAAGCCTACTGTATAGGTTTGCAGGTTTTGTTGATCGAATGCGGTATCTTCATAGCTTTCGCCATCGCCGTCATTACCATCATTTGCTGTTCTCATATCAATATCATAGGCAAATTTGGCAATGTCATCGAGATAGTAGTCGTCAGTTGCACCTGAATTGCTTGAATTTGTATCTGATGGTGCACTGGGAGAAAGGTCTCCATCCCAGTTTGGCAGCGAGGTTGTTGTGATATCCTGATCGGCCGGGTCTTCGTTGGCAGAGGGTAAATTGCCGTCTTTCCAGGGGGTACCATCGGTGAGGACAATGCCGAAATTCTTCTGGCAGCGAAACTGGATAGGGCTCTTGTAATTACCTGATTTTGCGCCGTAGAAGCTGCTCATTCCCCGGAAATAGCGGGTGACTTCATAGTAGGCTTCGGCCAGCGGTGTGTTGTGTGAGGCGGTGAGGTCATCGATTGCCTTGATCAGTTCTGGGGTGTTGTTATCATCGCATTCCTCGTGAATGGTTGCGCCTTCTCCATAATCATCTGAAGAATCACCATAGAATCCAGCCAAACCAAATCGTACGCCCGTGGTATCGGTAACAAGGTCTGTAGCCACAGATTGAGCTACCTGCAGTCGGGTTTGATTCGGTATGATTGAAGTTAAGTCGTCATTGTTATTATAGGTACTGAACAGATAATTCAGGTATTTGATCTGGTAACGGGTATTACCATTGCCTTCAGGGTCTGGCAGCTTCAGACATTTATTATTATAAAAACTGCCTTTTCTACCGTTGCTACAATTTGGTATATCCTTGTAATAAAGTAGAGTACCGAAGCTTACATAACTGCCATCAAAATATTCTGTATGGCTTCCTTGCGGATTATAGTTATCCGCTTCAATAATATGATCCATACTGCCTGAGGTATCGGCCAATATCATAATATTGGGTTTTGCAGAGGCGCTGACTGAGAGGGGTACATCAGAAATTTGTTTGGGATCTGTTACGTTAATGGGAATCAGGGTCAATTTGTCCAGCCTGCTTTCATATTCACGAAAATAAACGGTGACAGTATTTATGCCGGCGGCCAGGGTAAACTCGACATCGGCACCGTTTCCATCGCCATCACTGACTCTATCAGAGGCCCATGAATGGGGCAGGTTCCAACGATATCCCTGGCCGCCATTAACTGAAACCCAGAAGGAATCCTTGTTACCATCGGGCCCTTTGACGATACCTTCAATTTCGTAGGTTCCAGGGTGGGTCACGGTGAAGTTAAAAATAGCTTTGGGAGTGATGGACTGGTCGTAGACACTCTCTCTGGGAGAGTAATCTTCGTCGCGTATATATATATGACTACCAGATGTACCTGTTTCAAAGCCAGAATGCGATGTGTCTTCTGCTTCAATTTCCAGCACTGCGGTTGTGCTATAGACTACAGGTGCAAAGAAAAATAAAGCACTGAGTAATAGAATCTTTGTTTGTAAAAAATGAATGTTTTTCATGGCCATACCTTGATCGTTATTAACGCTGATAAATGCTTTGTACGATAGCGATTGCTTTATCTGTCTTGCCTTCGCTATAGGCGGTAATTCGGTAAAATGAGGAAGTCGTATTCTGCTCATTAAAACCAATGGGTCCCTGTGCTCTGTTGGTCACAGGCGGCAAAATTTCAACCAGATAGCTGGGCTGGTTTGGTAGTGTACTCATGGTGGTGGTTAAATCTGCAGATGAACTGCTGCTGGTGAGGTTGCCTGTTGTCGTGTAAATTGGGCTGCCTTCACTGGTTTCATTGGCTTCTGATAGCCATGGAGTTGTCGATACGTTGGGTACTGTCACAGCTGTCAGTTGTGATTCACCTTCTCGGAGAGCGGCTTCTGCAGCTTGCAATGCATGTATAGAATCGAGCAAATTGCCGGCCATTTTTTCTTCGATGGTGGTACCCTTAAGTCCGCTTACGCCGAGCAAAGTCATGACTAATAACATGATCAGAGATATAAACAATACCGCACCTCGTTGAGATGCTGGTGTTACCGATGATTTTTTCATAATAATCACTTCTTTCTCTCAGTAGTAGTCGGGTTAACTTGCATGGTTACGCAGAGCAACAGTGGTGACGAATTCACGTCGGATATATTTATCATCACTGGCCATGTTAGCTGTAGTCACCGTATTGCCATTGAAGCTATAGCTGAGCGTTTGTTCTGTCAGATTATTATTGACACTGCGAATTAACAGCTTGATTTTTGTGGCAACAATGCTGTTCCATCGGGCTTGTGTGGTTGCATCGTATGCAAACGCATCGACATAGCTATCAGCAATACCATCATTATTTGTATCTTCACCATACTGAATTTGCATGTCCTCTACGCCATCTACAAGCGCATCGAAGTCACCATTTTGATAGCGAAAGAGTGTTGGGATTCCATTGACCGTTTGTACGTAATACATAATAGTGGCTAAATGATAAACAACACTATTTGCGTCATTAGCAAATTGATTGGGCATATCGCTCACTCCCCCCCATTCATCCTTACTATTTCCCGGAGTGCTCCCCGTAGGATGAGTTATGGTAGCAATTCGGTTAGGTGGGGTACCGCTTACTGTGAATGTCCCTGATTGAAAAACAATCGACTTATTGCAATCGGCTACTAGCATAATATCACCAGGACAAAAGCCATTGACCATGGTGGCGGAGTTGTTACACAGGTTGGAAATAACAGAGGGCGCTTCAATCGTAATGTTGTCTTTTGTAGATATACCAGCCAGTCGGTAGGGTTCACCTTCAGGGCGTCTAATGATGATGACATCGGTACCCGTATCAGGTGTGATACTGGTATTTGCACTGGTTAATAATGCAGGTGTTGATGTAAGATCGTTATAGCCTGCAATCGAATAATCATACTGGAACTGAAGGTCTGTACTATCGTTCAGATGATTGGTTATAATTTGGCCATCATTACAACCGTAAAATCCGCCCATTTGCACATCTTGTGAAATCATCTGTATGCCAAACCGCCCATTTTCCTGAATGCGTGACAGGCCATCCTGAATCCGATAACTGTGTTTGGTGGATACGAAAATTTGAATAACGCCCGTTAATAAAAGGGTGCTTAGCAATATAGCAATCATAATTTCTATGATTGTCAGGCCCTGTTGTTTTTTATAGTGAAAGATATTCATAATTCGGATTCCACTGAGATAGTGCGTGTGCTCGATCCATTGATTGATCCATTGCTTTCGGTGACGTGGGAATCATCCCATTGAATGGTTACAGTGATCATCCCGGAGTTATTGGCGACCGACCCAGTACCAGGGCCAGGTAAAGTGGCTACAAGGGTTTTCCATTCAGTCAGATCTGCGTCTGCAATGCTAGTTCCTGAAGAGTTTGCATCAGTACCAGCTGCAATGTTGTATTCGCCCCCGTCAATGGCTGCGGTTCTATTGGCGCGCATGCGCTCAAAAATATCATTCGCATAAATGGCAGCCTGTGAAGAGAAATAGGCGCTCTGGTTGTTTCTCAAACCCGTTGTTTGCAGGCCGGCAAGACCCAGCAGGCCGATCGATAATATAACCATAGAGACCAGGACTTCTATCAGTGTGAAGCCCTGTTGCAGTCGGCTTTTTTGAGTATTTGACTGTTTTATATTCATATCTGAATCCTCGCTAACAACTAGCTGCAGCAGTGCTAACACGACCGGCTGCAGAGATAGAAATGACGCGTTGTTGTGTGTTAGTACAGCCTGAAATTTCGTGTGTAAGGGTACGTCCGGCGCCTAACGTTCCGTTGGACTGATAGCGAATGAAGGTTGCACTATTCGAAGCTGTCATCGAAGGGCTGCCTTCCATGGCACCCCAGACTCGGATTACTTCAGCAACTGTTGTGGTTGCGCCTGCAGCGACTGAATCCTCATAAACAATCCAGCCAACAGACCAGTCATTACTGCCTGTACAGCTGGACTGATTACTGCTGGCACACAATGAGACATTTGTACCTCTGTGAATGGCTTCCATGCGCGCAAGATTGATCGCTGAAACCATTTCATTGGTTTGTGTCGTAATGCGACTGTTTTGTATTGTGGTATTAAAGCTGGGAACGGCAATGGTCATCACAATCGCGGCAATTGCGATGGTGATCATGAGTTCGACAAGCGTAAATCCGTGGTGTTTTTTCATAGTGATCGTGTTATCGGCCAATATCCGTACAGTTAATCGAAAACCGACGAATGACTGTGTTTTGCAGATAAACGGTCAACGTCAGTCCTTTTGACGGTAAAAATTGAATGTCATCAAGCGTTAACGGAAGATCTGGAAAGATCTTTAACCCGATTGAGTTATTGGGGTGAGGGGGTTATAGACTGTTTGACTAAGAGCCTGCTTTGGCAGTCTGATAGCAGCTTGATTGCTGCGAAGAGGGTTCAGATAACGGTAGGTTAGGCTACCAGGCAGGTTTTTACGCGAGGCACGAAAGCCCAACTATCCAGATAGCTCAGTGAGGCTTCGTGTCTTAATAATGGCTGCTATGCAGCAGATAATTTCAAAGGTGGATTACCCGGCGGTTCCAGATAAGGCGTTTTCTCCAGAATCTCGAAGGCATCATGGCGCACATGATTCTGTTCCATTTCATTTCGCAGCATTTCCTCTGTAACAATACCTTTATCCACACATTCTTTAAGCAGACCAAAGAACAGCAAGGTCTGGTTATGATCAGGATGTTCTTTATAGTTACCCAGCAGGCCATACTCACCAAATAAATGGCGGCGCGCACGCATTGCCCAGGCAACCGGCGGAAACAGGCGAAAACGCTCAGCAGGGCGCCAGTCTATCGGCAGGCCAGCTTTCCAGGGTTGTGTTTTACGGCGAGTTACATGCAGCATTTTGGTTTCAGGCGTCAGTTTATCGAAATCGTTCCAGACATTTTCAAACAGACCGATAGTGCTGCGGTCTTCCGTGCGCAGGCAGATCCAGGGCATATAGTCCCATTTGCTGTCAAACATGGCGTTAAACTGCTCTTCAACTTTCCAGTGTGTGAGCTTTTCACAATCCAGCAGCATCACACTACTCGCCAGACATTTATCAATGATGCCTTTAGTACCAGAGCGAGGGCGACACATGATGGCTTTGCCCTGCATATCCCGAGAGAGTAAATCCCAGATGTCGGCAATGGCGAAAATATCCGGATCGATTACGACTGCACGACCTTTGTAGCCCATGAGCTCAGGTGGCAAAAAGCGTGTTGGTGTAAATGATTGCAGATCGTCGTTTAGCCAGGTGCGTTGTACGCCATCGCGCAGATACATCTGACCTTCACGTTCCCGAAAATAGGGGTAATCCCGAGTATCCATGATTTTGACATCAAATTGATCGCTATGACTGGAATTTCGTTTCAGCGCATATTCGGCAACCAGTGCACCAACAATTTGCTTGTGATTGGTCTGAATAAAAACAGTGTGGTTCATGGGGTACCTCAATCGAGTGTATATTCTGTGGGTGATTGTAACCGAAACGTGGGAAAGTGCCCAAATCGAATGTTAACCCGAATCTACTGATATAAATACGTCATAGCACAATTTATTGAATCTCAGTCTTTCCAAAAAACACACTATCCTGCACTCTCATTCGTGTTTCTATAACCAAAAACTGGGTCCAGTTTTGTCTGTACCAGGGCATCCATGTTGGCAATCTGTTCATCATCAAAATAATCCCGGTAGCCGCCAACTTTAGCCTTTCTGACCTTGAAGGAATTTGGGTTGTTCTTGTCTTTAGCAACCATGCGGCTGCCGCTGAGCCAGAAAGTGCGTTTTGTTTCCATATTGCGCATATTTTCGACAGAGGCAAAGCGAATGGCTTCAGAGATTTCGTCGGTATCGCCGGGAGTGCCTAGAAATTCTACGATACGTTCCAGCGCGGTATCCGTGTCTGATCGCATATCTTCGTAACGAACAATCAACAGATTTTCAATATCTTTGGCTTCAGTCGACCACAGATTCAGGTAATCGATGATTTTAGGTAGCCCGGAAGCCTGATCCATCACAAAGTCATAAATTTCAACATCAGTACCATGTTCAGGGTACTGGTTTAAGGTTTTTTTACCTGGTCGCATGCGGTATTTCCATTGGAAAAACTGGGAAACGGCAATATCAAGCGGATTTCGTACCAGCAAGACAACCTTTTTATGATAGAAATCAGATTTGTTATCTACGTTGCCAGTGTAATCCTTAATGTAATTATCATGCGTGAAGAACAGTTTGGGTATGGCGCTGTTTTTTTTATGCAGATTGTCGAAGCCGATCAGGTGACGTTCAGATAGACCATGCTTGACCTGATAAAAACGCGATAGCATGACCCGTAGCCAGGTTCTACCACTTTTACCAAAAGACACAATCACCGCATCCGCCAGCTTCAGCTTACGAAATTCCTCTTTGCCGCGTAGCCAGCGATCGACACGCATTTTTCGATTAGCTGGAAGCCAGAATAGAAGACCAAGAACCAGGAAACGAGTGATTTTTTTGAGAATAGTATGCATCGTATGGCAATAAAGTGTAATGAGAGAATATAGCGGATTCTATCATCATCGGTCATAAGCTACACTCTTCATCTGAAATGACGGATATTCTGGATTAAGGTCGGATTTTGAAAATTACAAATACATTCCCGGTAGGCTGGAAGCCCCAGAATTATGAAGCGCGTGTTGGCAGTGTCAGAATCCGGTGTCTGAATACAATCGCTGAACTTCGTCACGAAGGTTTTCCGATAGAATTATTCAGAGAAAAAAAGACATATGCCCTCGTTGTATTTTCGAAAACCTACAAAGATAGTGATATTGAGCTGGCCGCCCGTTTGAAAGCCAGTGGAACCAGAGTTGTTTTCGATATTTGTGATAATCACTTCCTCAAAGAACCGGAAAGGGTAGACCGTCTGCATCGCATGCTCCAGGCTTGCGATCAATGCGTTGTATCAAGCGATGCTATGAAGAGTGTAATATGTGAGAAAATGGGTGATTCTTTCAGTACGGCTATTACTGTTATATCCGATGCCGTCGAAACAAGCCTGACTGGCTCAATATTGAATATTAAAGCAAGAGTCTTGGCAGAATGGCAGTTTCTTCGGTTCTTAAGGCAGCGTGCAAAGTGGGTTAAGGAAGAGCGCTTTCAACTTGTCTGGTTTGGTAACCACAAGGGTAGCTATGATTCGGGTATGCCGCATATGCAGGTTATGCAGCCTATGCTAGAAGCGTTAAACCAGTCCTCGCCAATATCGTTAACAGTTATCAGTAATTCACGAGAGTATTTCGAACAGGTGTTTTCAGACTGGAACATACCATTAACATATATCGACTGGAGTCCGATGACATTCTTCAGGGTAATGAAATACCATTCTGTTACCTTGATCCCTATTGGCATCAACGATTTTACAAAAGTGAAAACAAATAATCGCCTGCTTCAGTCGTTGTATCTGGGGGTTGGTGTGGTGGCAAGTCAGATAGATAGCTATAAAGAATTTTCAGACTGTACAGTTCAATCAGACTGGCAGCTGGGGCTGGAAGCTTATATTAAAGATCCGGATTTGTTAGAAACACATGTAAAACATGGACAGGAAATCATCAAACAACGTTATATGATTTCGCACATTGCAGCGGAATGGAGAAAATTCTTCCTGGAGGCAGTGGAGTGAACCTGTTTTTATTGTTCAGGTTTACGAAACAGGGCGTAAATTTCATCACCTCTGCTTGTTACTCTTGCGGCAGGATAATATAGCTTGGCAATCCATTTTCGCAGTTTGCGTTTTTTTGAAGGTTTTCCCTGATTGTTGATCAGATAGTCCAGACTTTTCAGGATGAGTTTGGTTTTCGCAATTGTATTCACGTAAGTCGTGTTAAAGCCAGTATTGTTGGCCAGGAGAGAAAGGTTTTCAGGCGAAAACAGAATAAGATGACGAGGCACATCGTCAGCAAACCAGTATTTACCAAATAAGGCACGGCCCAATGAGCGACTGTTAGGTGTTCTTATTAAGAGTTGTCCACCCGGTTTGAGGATCCGAAAAATCTCTTCAAAAAAAGTTTTGGGTTCAGCTAAATGCTCTACCAGATGATGCGCTGTCACCAGATCAAAATGGTTGTCTGGAAACGCAGCTTTTGACAGTTCACCCTGAAATATCGTTAAACCATTTGTTCTACAAATATCTGTTGCAATGGGATTGAATTCAACGCCCTGAACATCCCAGCCCAGATCCTGGAGTTTGAGTAGAAATTCTCCATTGCCACAACCCACATCGACTGCTTTTCCGGCAGGTATAAATTGAATGGGTTTTTCGGGATAGAAGAAACTCAGAATGGGTGCAAAGAGATCGACCATTCCAGAAGTTTGAATGCCTGTATAGCCTCCATAGCGTTTTAGTAGCGTGTTTTCTATATGGTTGATCTTTTTTTCTGCCGGGGGAGGCTGATAAATCGAATAATCGTCGGGGTAGAATTCAGTAATTTGTTCCAGAGTTGGTGTTGGATGCTGATAAATTGCTTTACAACTGCGACATTGATGATAGTAATAGACAGTATCACCCTGATACATTAGATCCGTGTTTTCGGAGTGAGCAACTCCGGTTTTGCCGCATATTGGGCAATTGCTGTTTTGTAAATGATCAGTCATGTGGTCGGTAAAGACTCCATATTTTTTGTGTCAAAGCTCGAAAATAGCGAGCATTGGATTAGATTATATGCTGGATTTTACAATACTTCAGTATGATTCAGCTAGCTTCTGTTGGGATCGGTGGCAAAGTCGTTGCCCGCATTGAGAAACAACGACTGAATGGCAACTGGCGCGGCTGTTTTTCTACAACCGCCAGCAATGCAGCATCCATAGCGTCATCTTTTACATACTGCTCAACCAGTGGCGGTAAAGAAAAGAGCCGGCCCCAGTGCTGAAATAACGTTTTCAGATCCCAGGCAGCAGCTTTTTCCTGATTCACATGCAGTACCACATGGTGGTGATTACTCATCACCGCATAAGCACAAACATCAATGGCAAAGATCTGAGAGAGCTGAAGTATCCGCTCTTCAATCCAGCCCCGGCGGTGTTCATAGCTTATGCCATTTTCAGTACCGCACAGAAAAGCACGACGCACACAACGGGAAGTACAGTGATAGTAGGGTGAAACATCCAGGGACACAATTTCACAGCGGGGTTTGGGCATGATGATCTCCTTATCGTCGTAGCCATTCCTTGAGTGAGTAACGATATAGAGTTATTCTTGTGTTTTCAAGTGGTGGGTGTCCTTTGAATTTTTGAATTCTTTGAGTTTTGTAGGACTTCGTGCAGTGCCTTTACACCAAGAGAAACAAGACAGGCACAGTAGCAGGCACATATAAGGAGATGGCGTGTGCTATAACGAGGTGTTTCTAACAGGTACAGAGTGTAGCTTAGATGATTTACAAGGTGGATTTTGCGTTACCGATCTGATATTGATGGTTTGCGAGCCCTGGCTGTTATTCCTGTTGTGCTGTTCCATGCAGGTTATGACTGGATACCTGGCGGTTTTGTCGGCGTTGATGTTTTTTTTGTTATTTCTGGCTATTTGATCAGCAGTATTATTAGTCGGGAAATGGCTCAGGGTGTATTCACCTTCCGGGGTTTCTACGAACGCAGGTTGCGGCGAATCATTCCAGCGTTGCTGATTGTGCTGTTTGCAACATTGTTGGTGGGTTACTTTCTTCTTTTGCCTGACGAATACATCACGCTCAGTGAGTCGACTGCATCTGCGCTGGGGTTTGTGCCCAATATCTATTTCTTTGCGACCGCAAGTACCTATTTTGGGCTTGATATTGTCACCGCACCTTTGTTGCATACCTGGTCGCTTGGTATTGAAGAGCAGTTCTATCTGTTTTTCCCTGTGATTGTTTTTTTACTCTATAAATATAAAAAACAAGGATGGATAATTCCGGTTATTGCTGCGTTGTTTATTGCATCAATCCTCGCTAATATTTTATTCGCCGGAGTTCAAACAAAATTTACATTTTATATGTTGCCGACGCGTGCATGGGAATTGCTAGCGGGTGTTTTGTTGAGCCTTGGCTTTTTGCCGGAAGTTCGAAATAAGTTATTCGCTAACCTGATTTCAATGGCAGGTCTGGTCTTAATTCTAGGAGCTATGCTCGCACTGGATGAAACGGCGATATTCCCAGGTGTGAATGCTATTTATCCTGTGCTCGGCGCTGTGTTCATTATTTATGCTAATACGCATAGAGAAACTGTCGTTAGCCGATTGTTAAGTAACAAGGTCTTTGTCTGGATTGGCCTTATTTCTTATTCGCTCTATCTCTGGCACTGGCCTGTGACTGTGTACACGAAATTGATTTGGGATTCGCCGTTAAGTCAGTTATTTGTTGTGTGTGTATCAGTCCTGCTTGCGGCTATTTCCTATCACTATATTGAAAGCCGTTACCGGAAGCGGGAACGAAAAATATCGATTTTACGGACTTTAAAAGAGCTGGGGTTTGCCAGCATCGTAATTTCCATGGCCGCCGCCGCTATATATTTTAATGGTGGCTTGATGGATAGAGTGCCAGACGCAGTTAACAGTATTGCCTATAAGAAAAATTATGGTGGTGATATTAAAAATTGTGAGCCATTTATTGAAGGCAATGATCGAGCAAACCTTTGTCAATTGGGAAATCCGAAAGCTCCCCCTGAGTTTGTCGTGTGGGGTGACTCCCATGCCATCGCAATTTCACCCGCACTAGATGAGGCAGCACGAGAGCTGGGAGTATCTGGTTACACAATGACGAGTGGTGGTTGTCGTGCATTGCTGGGTGTGTATCGAAAATCAAAAGATCGTTGCCTGAAATTTAATAATCAGGCCATGAGTTTTATCAAGGCGAATCCATCGATAAAAGTGGTTTTTCTTGTTGGCTACTGGCGCTTGCCACTGCTTGGTGAAAGCTATGATAACAGTAACTTTCTGATTATTGATGAGCAGACCAAATTCAGTTCACCTGCAGAGAATCGGCGTGTTTTTGAGCGTGGCCTCCACCGGACACTCGCAGCACTGACAGGCTATAAGGTGGTTGTTGTCGAAGATATTCCTGAAATAGGCTCCCAATTTGGTAAAGCGATTGCAAATCATCTGGCGAGGGAAACATGGCTTGGTCGAAATACATTCACTTATCGCGTGTTTCATGATGAAGCTGATGCCTACAGCAAAGCATTTTTAGAAATCACAGAAAATCTTCCTGAAGGGAGTGATTATATTAAAATTAAACCCCAGCTCTGTAATGGTCTGGAATGTAAGCTTATCATTGATGGCGAGCTTGTGTATGCTGATGGAGATCATCTTTCGGGGTATGGGGCGCAATTGCTTAAACCTATGTTTAAAGATTACTTGCGTGAGAATTTTGGATCGTTTTTAATTATAAATTAAGTGGAATTTACTGGGCGCGATTATGGTTCTGCGTGTTTGTTACGAACTGGATAGTCGGATCTGTACAATTGTGCCATTGCCAGGTGAAACTGTTTACATAAATGCAGTCATCGCGCATGGAATAGTTAGAGGTACAGAAGCAGAAAAACACAGAAACAAGACAGGCACTTTCAAGGGAAATACAAAAAATGCTCACATTGTTCAGAATAATCAGAGTATATTCATGACGGCGTGGTATGCAGTTGCCAATGTCAACCGCATACCAAATAAATTCAGTAGCAGAATTGCGCATTATGTTAGTATTGTTTTAATCGTTTTCAGAAAGGTTAACCCAAATGGCTGACAGTATTCAAAAAAATGCGACATACGAAGACCTGTTAGCGGTGCCTGATACGCTGGTCGCTGAACTCATTTATGGTGTCTTGCATACCCATCCTCGACCTGCACCCAAACATGCAAGGGCTTCATCGTCTCTTGGTATCAAAATAGGTTCGCCTTTTGACATGGGAGATGATGGCCCCGGAGGCTGGTGGATACTTGATGAGCCAGAATGCCACCTGGAAAGCGATGTTTTTGTACCTGATCTTGCAGGATGGCGCAAAGAGCGTATGCCATCATTGTCTGATACCGCCTGGTTTGAACTGGCGCCCGACTGGGTTTGTGAGGTATTGTCACCATCTACTGCGCGTATTGATCGCGCGGAAAAAATGCCACTGTATGCCAGTTATGGTGTGGGCTATATCTGGTTGATTGATCCTGATCTGAAAACACTGGAAGCCTATAAAAATGTCAATGGTCAATGGGTATTACTCATCACGCTGGATAATGATAAAGACGTTTCTGTAGAGCCTTTTGATGCGACAACTTTTTCATTATCGGCTTTATGGGGTTGAATTAACCGCCTGTTAATCCTGATAGCGGATCGGTTAGTGAATCAAACTACATGCGACAGTTACAAAAAAAACTCATTCGTTTATTAAATTTGATAGGTTTTTTCCCTTCCAGAAAAGGTCGTGGAATTTTGTTTATTGATAATAAAATAGATAAGTTCAATGGGGCGTTGGTTGCTGAATTGATCAAAGAATACCCTAGAGAAAACATATACCATTTATCAAGTGGAATAAATAAACCTTATAATCCTGATGTGGTAGAGATATCAAAGCCCTATGAAAGCAGTTTTATAATTCAAAAAATGTTATCTCGTTTGAAAATCAGTCTTCTGTTCCTTACTGAAAATGCAAATGTTACCAAACTGTTTATTGACCAGGCGCGTGAAAATGGCGCATGTGTGGTAATGACAAGCTTGCCGAGTAGGGAATTAGAGTATATTAATAGTATTGATTATTTTTTTATCCAGAATGAGTCACATATTCAGCGCTTGCACAATATGGGGGTAGAAGAAAGTCGAATCTCTCTAGTGCTAGATTCAACCCCTCAGACTGATGCAAAGGAAATTGTAAGACTCATCGGTAAAAAAATCTCTTTTAATGCGCCTGCAGCAAATAAAATAAACTTGAGAAAATTCGGTGTCCGTATTATTTCAAGCCAAATATTCAGACCTTTATACAATTTAAAATACCAAAGTATTCATACAATCGATTCTTTAAAAAATGAACTAGGTAACCCGACATGTATTCTATGCCTTGGTAATGGACCTTCCTCTATTGATTCGCGTTTAAACTATATGGCTTATGATGTGCTTTTTCGAGTAAATCATTTATGGTTAAAACAAGGGCATCTCTCCCACCCTGATATGATTTTTACCGGATTAAAGTCGACAGTTAAGGCATATAAGGAAAATACGATATTTGGGTTTCAAACGCTAGCCAGAGAGGAGGATATGCTGGTAAAATGTTTACCGATACCTCGCAAGTTGACATATGCAACAGCTGAAGCGGTAGGTTCTGTTAATTACAAAGAACTTGATGCATCTTATCAACCGACTAATGGTCTAGTTATGCTTGCTACGGCGGTTGCTCTTCAGCCTGAGAAAATTATAATTGCGGGTGTGGATTTATTTCAGCATCCGACAGGCGCTTATCCTGCGGATACAACTACGCCAAATGCCTATACTTTGGCCCATGATAGAGATATGGAGCAAGCTGAAATTCTGGATGTTCTGGCAAAATTCAAGGGTGAATTAGTGATTTTGAGTGAGATATTAGATTTAAAATGGAAAGATTATCTTGCAAGTCATTCAACGTAAATAGTAGTTAGTTGGAGAATATATATGCATAGTGAATTAGTAAATACAGCAAATAAAAGCTTCAAAACACTCAGGCGGCATAGAAAGATTTTAGCGCAATTCTACCCAGAAAAAAAGCGTGCGCCAGGCTACCGTAAGTCTCCAATACTGGTCAAAATTTCTCCTGAACCGGATGTGATTCCGAGCGAACTGCCTGCGGTACGTATTTTTGTCGGTACTGAAGCGACACAATTTCGCGCAGAACGCGTACTTATCTGGTCAATCCTGCAAGTACGTGATCCTGCCAGGGTATATGAAATTTATTTAATGAATGATCTGGAAGGGTTTGACCGCTCTCGTTGGAAAACCGGTTTTACAAATTATCGTTATGCAATACCTGCGCTTGCAGGCAAGTATGGGCGTGCAATTTATAATGACGCAGACCAGATATATTTTACGGATCCGGCCAGGTTATTTGATTCTGATATGCAAGGGAATGCTGTTTTGAGTATTAATGACAAGGAAACATCAGTAATGCTACTGGATTGTGAGAAGTTAGCATCTCTATGGGAGCTTTACGATGCTCAACATATCGATAACCACTACCATAAATATTTTCGAAAAAAAGTTCATGATAAAGGGTTGTGGGGAAATATGAGCCCTGCATGGAACTCAAGAGATTTTGAATATGTTTCAGGAAAATCGCATTTGCTTCACTTTACGACATTACATACGCAGCCATGGCGCCCATTTCCAAAGGTTTTGAAGTATGAAACGCATGAATTAGAACATCTGTGGAACGATTTAGAAAAATCAGCAGATGAAGCCCAGTTTACTTTATTTACCGAAGAGTATCCTAGTAGTCGTTATGTAGAATTAATTGATATGTATGCCAATATGCATGAAGAAGGCCAGTTAGAGTCAGGCCGTACTGCTGCTGATACTTTTTCAGGTATTTCCCTTGTAGAACATATCCCGTATGTTGCACATCTGATTAAAGAAACACATGCAAAATCATTGCTGGATTTTGGTTGTGGTAAAGGTAAGCTTTATCAGGATGCGCCTGAGTGCCCTGCAGGATCGCGTTTTAAAGTAATGCCAACATGGCAAGATACGCTTGTAACATGCTATGACCCTGGGTATGCACCTTATTCAGGGCTATTTGAAAGCTGTTATGACGCAGTTATTACCACCGATGTGGTTGAGCATATTCCTGAAGAAGATATCCCATGGGTTTTAGATAAGCTCTTTAAGCACGCTCATTTATTTTTGTATGTTGTTGCAGCCTGCTATCCAGCCAAAAAGATAATGCCAGACGGCTCTAATGCGCATTGTACGCAACAATCGCCAGAATGGTGGCAAGGGCAAATGGAGCTTACAGCAAAGCGGTACCCTAAAGTTGACTGGGTGTTATGTACACAAGAAAAAAGTGTATTTGCATTCAAGCAGCGTAAGAAACTTACGAAAAAAGGAATGCTGAACCGCTTTTTTTCAGGGCGAGGACAGCATAGTGATGAATTTCGTACTATTCAGTCAATACGTATGATCAATAAATCTTAGGCAGTAACTTAGTCGGCTGCCCCATGCATTGCCAGAATATCTTAATGCAGTGTTTGCTTAGGCAGCCATTTAGTGACAGTTATAAAACAGCTCGCGTTTAATAGCATCAATTACAGTTTGTAACTCATTGTCGAATAAGGCGCTGTTCGTTATAAAAGGGTGGCCAAATGGCGCTGCTAATTTTTTTTCGTAGAGTATTTTTTGCATGGCTGTTAAATCACGTGGATAGCGCAGTAGCCCCAGTTTGATTAATAGGAGCAATATGTGGTGAACTATATGATTTCTATCAAAATGGCTTAATACTTTAATGTATTTTTGTTGAAAAAAAGAAAAAATAGTTTTTCTGTAAGGTAGTTCGAAGATAATTAAAGGATTTCCAGATTTGGCAATTTCGACCATCATTGAAATGCTGTCACCAGTGACAATAAATTGATCGGCTAGAGCCATTAATCCTGTATATGGATTATTTGTATCATTTGGTTTCCAGCAATATAAAATCGCATTGTCTGGTAGGTTATTTTTGATGTATTTAGTGACCGACTCTGGTGTCCGCCGGCTTGTGGTTAAATAAATAGTCCCTTCCTGATAATGTTTATTTATTCCATTAAGTAATTTTTCTACGACCTTTGTGTTTAATTTGAAAGGAAATGTTGGCCCACCAAGCATAACTGCAGTTAATGGTTTGGGTAATGATGACAATGGTTGTCGCCATTGTTTTCTTGCTTGTGCAATTGTGTCGTTAGAAACCCGCATGAGTGGGAAATTTAGCCGTATTGTTTTCAATGAAGATTGCATCAAATGCTGAGGAGACAAAATTATTAGTGAAAATTTTTCTTCCCAGCGTTTAGGACGGCCCAGCAATACAATCTTACAGGCGTTATCTGATTGTTCCTGAATCCACAATGCCGCCATAGAGGGACGGCGGCCTATGGTAATGATGAGATCTGGCCAGGGCGGTTCCAGTTCGTCAGATTTTTCAGGATCAAGATGTTCAAGGCTGATTTTATAGCGCGGTTTGCCTAGTACAAATTCCGGTTTTGGGATGAGCCGTCGGATTTCATAGGGCAATTCCAGCGCTTCAGCCAGGATTTCAATCTGTGCGTTATCACCCGGTTTGTCGCCAATAACCAGCCATATCAGCGGTGTTTTGTTATTCATGCGGCAGTAGTTTACATGTACCAGCACTGCGTTGCAGGCTTAAGGGCGCTTCTTTAATTGTCTTTTCGCCCGATTTCTTCGTTGGATGAATTTTTGCGGTCCTCATGTATGCTTTAATACACTGTGGTTCTCAAAATTCATCCGCCTTGAAATCAGACAAAAATCCTGATTAATAAAGGTGCGTCTAACAAAGAGGCATCAATTGATTCAATTTTCTGGTTGTTCATTGTGGTGGATTCCCCATGCCCCAGATGTGTATCCGGAGGGTTGTCTGGCAGAGCTGAGGCTGGTTTTTCCCTGACCCCATAGTATATTGACTGACAAATTTGTAATGCCGTTTGACTGCTGTACGGACCAGCGACGAGTATAGTCGGTGGTATTGATCGTTGTTGTGTCATTACCCGTTGCAATTTGTTGATTGGTGGGTAATGAAAAATCGAGTTCTTCCATTTTTTCGGTCGCCAGTGACATTGCCTGATTCCTTTCTGTCGTTAGTCGAGTGTTTTGCCAAAGGGTTATTTGCAGTTTTGCAATAGCCATGTAGCCGCTACTTATCAGGCTGATTGCGAGTAGAACTTCTAGCAGGGTGATGCCTTTTTGTGGGTTCACTGAAAATCTCTCCAACTGCCTGCAAGAATAGCTGTGTCAATGATGGGGAAGCCACTAGTGCCCGGAGATAGTGGCTGCGTGATCAGGGTGAGTTGTGAATCAATCAGATCAAGATCACCGCTGATGGCAAGCATGCCGGAGATTGTTGCTTCTGCCTGTAATGGCTGTATCAGACAATCGCTCTGATAAAATACAATGCCAACGAGATTGACCCCACTGCCGATGCCTGGGCAGCCGATGGATTCTGGAAATACAAGGATGACCGGATGGCTGTTACTGCCAAGTGAGGTTGTCCATTGCGCATTTGTCAGATCTGATGGAGTGACTAGCCAGTAATGTCTGTCCTCGACGGATAACCCGGCATCAATTTCTTGTGTAACCAGGGATAAAAATCCATCGTTTGTGATAACAAACAGATAATTCCATAACGCATCTTCGGTAAATGCAGATGGGCTCATTTGCCCGCCATGCAGATCAAACCCTGTCAGGGTGTGGCAGTCACTTTCAGCCGATGTTCTGATTCGGTCTGTTGCCGGGCTGAGATCATATGCGAGTATATCAATCTGACTGGCGGTGGTATTGATGCAGCCATCGACAATCAACGCTGCGGCTGATTCGGCAGCTGCACTCAATAGACTGTGTGGTCTGACCAGAATATCGATGCTTGCCAGTTCCTGGTTTGAGTCATTAATAACAGAGATCTGGATGGCGATAGTCATCGGATCAGTTGTTTGCCTGGTTAGTGTGATTATCGCAGTCGGTTGCAACAGGTTATAACTCCCGGCAGATAAAAGTGTTGGCGAAATATCACTGCTTTCATAACCATTATTTTCTACCCATGTCAGTTCCAAAAGATGTCCAGTCAGGTAGGTTTGTGTTGCTTCGAGCAGTGACTGGATATGGTAGCGTTGTTCAATAGCCACTTTTTCGCTGATATTTTCCATAATATGCAGCGATTGTATTTTGCTGGATGCGATCACCATAAGACTGGTTAACATCAGTAGCAGCAAACTGATAAAGAGTGTCGAGAAACCCGTTTGTCGGGGTGGCTGGTGGTTATTTCTAGTCATCAGTTTGCCCTTCCAGTTTGTCATTGCGGACAGCGAATGTTCTGTTCACGGTGATTGAAGGCAGGCTTGAGTTTTTCAGTTGAGCCGTTATCTGTAGAGAAACAAGACGTCGAAACTGTCTGTTGTTGCTGTCATTGCAAGCAGCATCCCTGTCATCAAGATTTGTGCAATGTTCGTGAATGGTTGCTCTGAAACTGAGGATGCTTAGCTGTTTATCTGTCAGTGATTGCCAGCGACCGCTATTGCAACTGAACGAGGTACCTGCATAGCGTATTTGCAAATTCTTTCTTTTCAGGCGAAAACCGAACTGCTCAACATTATCGCTATCCGTGTTGTCAGCACATGGGGTTGCGCATTGCCCAACACCGACTTTGCCATCCATATCGATATCATAAGCATAGAGGATGCAGGAGTTTGCCGTTTCAGCTGCAACAGTGGCACTTTGAATATCGTTTTCAGGTGATTGAAACGGGTTATTGTCAAGCCTGTCCTGTGTCGTATCAAAGTGCCAGTAGCCACTGCGTCTGATTTCGGTTTCCATCAGATAAAGCAAATCATGTGCGGTATCTGACAAATATTCCATTTGCAGTTGTTGGCTCAGGTTTGCTGTTGTCGATGCGTAAATCGTGGTGATGGTCATGACTGTGGCGAGGCTAAGCACACTTGCAATGAGAATTTCTACCAGGGTAAAACCCTTTTGTCTGCCATCTCGGAGTTTTAGCATGATGTATATACACTGCTATTGGCAGAGCAGATTCTGACACGTCCCAGCAGGCTGACAATAATGGATACCTGGCTGCCTGCAGATCCGGTTAGATTCAGTTTGCCGTTTCTTGCAAACCCTCGTTGGGCATAAAAGACAATGGTGTTTCCGCCGCCAAAGGCAAACCGGGATAACGAAACAGTGGAGAAATCTGTACAGTTGTCGGCATAACACCATCTGGCAGTCGAAAAACTCATGCTCTGGTTAATGCCTGATTGAATGGCATTCATTCTGGCCTGGCGCATGTCTGCCACCAGCGTTTCAGCGCTGGAACGAAGTTGTGCCTGTTCTATTATTGTGCGGAAAGAGGGAGTAGCCAGTCGGGAAAATATGCCGACAAGCGCAATGGTCAGTAGTAATTCTATCAGGGTATAAC
The DNA here is from genome assembly GCA_036480335.1 of Gammaproteobacteria bacterium. GTDB lineage: Bacteria > Pseudomonadota > Gammaproteobacteria > DSM-19610 > DSM-19610 > JAZGER01. The sequence goes on from JAZGGH010000158.1 coordinate 25,525, forward strand.
CCGATTGCCTGCGATCATCCATGATCTGGCTCCTAAATGTTGAGTGGGTCAAGTATCCAGTGCTTCCTGCGCTGGAGATTTTATTATACGATGCAATTTCATCTTTTGTCACGGACGAGAAAAGATTTATTGGGCACACAAGGAGAGTGGTATGCAGCGCAGAAAACTGGTTGGGTTTACGCTGATTGAAGTATTGATTGTTGTGGCGATTATTGCCTTGCTTGCCAGCCTTACGCTACCGAGTTATCGACATTCGATGCAGCAGAGTAAACGGCTTGATGCCATTGCCGCATTGCTGGATTTGCAATTAACTCAGGCGCGTTATCTGGCAGAGCATGGGAGTTATGCCGGCAATTTTACTCAGCTTGGCTGGGGCGGCGATAAAGTGCTTGGGAAAAATTATACACTCAGTTTTATGCAAGCCAGCAATGACCACTGGACTGTGCTGGCAACCCCAGCAGGAGCGCAAATGGGTGATGAGTGTGGCGTTTTTGCCATCAGCGATCTGGGGGTTGTCTCTGGCCAGCAATATGCAACAGGTAATTGCTGGAACAGTTACTAGATAGTTGGCTCAAGGTCACAGTAAGGAAATATGTCAGTGCAGGATGTCATTATTGTAGGAAGTGGGCTGATTGGCCTGTTAACAGCGCGCGAGCTGGTGTCTGCTGGTGTGCGTGTGAGTATACTGGAGCGTGCTGAACTGGCCGGAGAATCATCCTGGGCAGGTGGCGGTATCCTGTCGCCTTTATACCCCTGGCGCTATCCTGAACAGGTTAATCTTTTTGCCGCCTGGAGCCAGCAGCGATACCCACAGATTTGTGAAGAGCTGCTTGCCTCGACGGGTATTGATCCGCAATATTCTCAAAATGGCCTGCTGATGCTGGATACTGGCGACGCTACGAAGGCCTGGCAATGGGCAGATAGGTTCGCGGCAAATTTACAGCTTGTTGATGAACAACACATTCAATCCCTGGAGCCAGGCTTGCGGCAACCACCGGAAAGCGGTTTCTGGTTGCCAGACGTTGCCCAGATTAGAAATCCACGCATTGTACAGTCGTTAATCCGTTATCTGCAGCAGCAGGGTGTGCAGTTCAGACCGAATTGCCCGGTGACGGATTTTATCCAGGATAAGAGTTGTGTACAGGGAGTCGTTTGTGAGAATGAGCGACTTTTTGCGGATAGGGTGGTGGTGGCATCAGGTGCCTGGAGTAGCCGGTTACTTGCATCATCGGGATTCTGCGTGCCTGAGATTGAGCCTGTTCGTGGCCAGATGCTTTTATTCAAAGGTGCGCCTGGCCTGGTAAAACGCATTATTCTTTCTGATGGTCACTATGTCATTCCTCGGCGTGATGGCCACATCCTCGTTGGCAGCACCATGGAATATGTCGGTTTTGACAAAGTCACGACAACGGATGCACTTGAGGAGCTGCAGCATGTTGCGATTGATCTATTCCCGCAAATAAAATCGCTGAAAATTGTGCAGCACTGGTCAGGGCTCAGACCCGGTTCGCTTGAGGGAATTCCTTTCGTTGGTGCAATACCTGATGTCACAGGCCTCTTTATTAATGCCGGACATTTTCGTAACGGTGTTGTTATGGGGCCGGCAACAGCCCATTTGTTGGCTGATATACTCCTGGAACGCTCTCAGAACATTCTATCGACTTACTCTTTGTCAAAATTTATCAATTAGTTGAAATATATTTGTTAAATATATTGGATTTTGCAATTCAATTTGTTATACAATAAGTTTAGTGGACTAAACTAAAGATTATTAAACTGATTATAGAGGTGGGAATATTATGATAGGTGAATCTGAAGCAAGCAGTAAGTTAACCAGCTACGGCATTTTACCTACCCTTCAGCGGTTACAGATCGCAAGGGTAATTCTTGGCAAGAACCAGCATCTTTCTGCTGACCAGGTACTTGCGATGGTCAGCGATTCTGGTGTCCGAGTGTCGAAAGCAACGATATATAATACTCTGGGTCTGTTTGCCCGCAAGGGTGTTGTCGGTGAAGTGACTGTCGATCCAGCGCGTGTTTATTATGACACTAATAGTGAGCCACATCATCATTTTTATAATGAAGATTCTGGCGAACTGTTTGACATTAAACATGATGCGATTGATATTGACCGCTTACCGAATGCGCCGAAAGGCACGACAACCGAGAACTACGAGGTCATTATCCGGGTTCGCAATAAACGATAGCTGGGATATTGCGCCCCCGATAGCTGTTCTTCTATAATTCGTAGCTTGCCGGAATAGCTCAGTCGGTAGAGCAGCTCACTCGTAATGAGAAGGTCGGGGGTTCAATTCCTCTTTCCGGCACCAATTTTTTCTGTATCCAGTGCAGATAAACAGCAGGCCCTGAATATCGGGCTAGTCTGAAAACCGCATCGAGAAATCGACTGATTGCAGGTCTTTGGTTAGTGTGCCTATAGAAATGTAATCAATACCAGTTTCGGCTACCTCTCTGAGGTTTTCCAGGGTGATCCCGCCCGACGCTTCCAGTTCCACGCCTGCAGACCGAATTTTCACGGCTTCGCGCAATTGTGAGGCTGTGAAATTATCCAGTAACAAGCGTTTCGCACCAGCCTGTATAGCTTCAAGCATCTGTTCATGGTTTTCTACTTCGATTTCGATCAACAGGCCGGTGTCCATTTTCAGCGCTTCTTTCAGTACGTCGGTGATCGATCCGGCCGCTGCAATGTGGTTCTCTTTTATCAGAATGGCATCGTACAGGCCGCAACGATGATTATAACCACCGCCGCAGGTAACCGCATATTTTTGCGCTGCACGTAATGTCGGGATGGTTTTGCGGGTATCCAGGAGTCGTGCCGGCAAATCTTCAATCAGTGAGCTGTATTGTCGGGTGCGTGTGGCTGTGCCTGATAGCGTTTGCAGGTAATTCAGGGCGGTGCGTTCTGCAGTTAATATGGACCGTGCTGGCCCAGTGAGTTCGCAGAGTATCTGACCAGGCTGGATATCATCGCTATCGGCCGCTTGCCAGTGTATCGAAACAGCGGGATCGAGCATTTTATAAACGCTGTTAAACCAGTCAATGCCACAAAGGACGGCAGAATCACGACTAATAACGCGTGCGCGTAGTGGTTGATCAGCGGGTATCAGTCTGGCAGTGATGTCTCCCTCTGCTATGTCTTCCTGCAGGGCAAGTTCAACACAGGCCAGTTCGTGCTTGTCGATATGCTTTGGGGAGCCTGTGGTGTCTTTCATCTTTCATCCTGTACGCGTCTGTTCCAGCCGGAAAAGATACGTGCAATCGGGAAATATTGCCAGACTATTTTTGTAGCTGTTACTCAGGCGGCGTTTAACATATAACGTAAAGCATCAAATTCTCGGTAGCCTACATGCTGCAGCATCAGACCAATGCCGCCATCATCTTCATGGACAACATAGGCGGGTAAGCGGTGCTCGGTTTCACCTGTAGCGTTTTGGGTTGTGAAAGCAACTTCAAGGCGAGACTGGGGAGGGATTTGCACGCCTTCCAGCTCAATAAACATGCCTTCCAGGCTGATGTTTCTTGTTTTTCCACACAGCTGTCCCAGTGGTGGATAGTAAACATTGACATCAACTTCCAGGTTTTTGCGATTGCTCCATCGATGTTCCAGATTCATGCACTTGCTCCTTTTGTTATTAAGCGATAATAAATTGACGTTTATCGCTTGTAATGCAAGGAGAATGCCAGATCTGGTATTTTTTGCTTTGAAATCAGGCGTGTATGCGTTCAGAGGATTATGGTTGTTTACCAATCAGTTTTTAACTTGTTGATATTTAATATAAAAAAATAATTTATGATGGTTTTGATCAATCTATATTCAGCAGCACTTCCAGCAGGGCTTTCTGTGCGTGTAACCGGTTTTCAGCTTCATCCCAGACAACGCTTTGTTTACCATCAATAATACTCGCAGTGACTTCCTCGCCACGGTGGGCAGGCAGACAGTGCATAAACAGTGCATCTTTGTCGGCTTGAGCCATGATTGCATCATTAACCTGAAAGTTTTCGAAGGCTTTTTCGCGCTCAAGTTGTTCCGTTTCCTGACCCATACTGGCCCAGACATCGGTAATCAGTAGCTGACTGTCTTTGGCAGCAGTTGCTGCGTCATCAAACAATTTCACCTGGTCACCTGCAGCCGCCATGATCGACTCATCAGGCAGGTAGCCAGTCGGTGCGGCAATGTGCAGGGTAAAGCCGAACTGGCGAGCAGCATTAATATAGGAATGGCACATGTTATTGCCATCGCCAATAAAGGTTGCTGTGGCACCGCGGATATCACCCCGGTGCTCTATCCAGGTTTGCATATCCGCAAGGAGTTGGCAGGGGTGATAAAGATCGGTGAGGGCATTGATCACCGGCGCCGATGAGTAGTTGGCAAAGGTTTCAATTTTTTCATGTTCGAATGTGCGGATCATGATGATGTCCGCCATCCGCGATAATACCCTGGCACTGTCTTCCAGAGGTTCGCCACGACCAAACTGGGTGTCTTTGGGAGAAAGGAAGATGGCATGACCACCAAGTTGCGCCATGCCTGCCTCAAATGAGACGCGTGTACGGGTGGATGATTTTTCAAAAACCATTGCCAGTACCTTGCCCTGTAAGCTGGGGTTGTATTCGCCCCGGTGATGGCGTTTTTTCAGTTGAATAGCACGATCAATCAGTGCATAGAGTTCGTCGCTGTCAAAATCGAGCAGGCTTAAAAAATGTCGTGTTTTCATGAGGCTTCCGTATCCAGAAAGCGAATAATCAACTGGCTTGTGATTTCTGCTATCTGTGTGGCTTCTTCGTCGGTGATGATTAAGGGAGGCAGCAGGCGTACAACGCTGTCTGCAGTGACATTAATGAGTAGCCCCTGTTCCAGCGCATCGGTTACCAATGTTGCGCAGGGACGATTCAATTCAATACCTATCATCAGGCCTTTGCCACGAATCGCAACAACGCCCTGAATGTCCTGCAGGTTTGTCTGCAGTTGCTGAAAAATTTGTTGGCCGGTTTTTTCTGCCCGCTCAACGAGATTTTCTTGCGTCATGGTGTCGATGACGGCAAGTGCTGCGCGTGTGGTCAGAGGATTACCACCAAATGTTGAGCCATGATTACCAGGCTGAAAGATATCAGCAGCCTTTTTGCTGGTCAGGCAGGCGCCAATAGGCACTCCATTGCCCAGGCCTTTTGCCAGAGTCATCACATCCGGCTGGATGGCATTGTGCTGGTGTGCAAACCAGCGACCGGTTCTGCCCATGCCTGTCTGAATTTCATCCAGCATCAATAACCAGTTGTTGTTATCACAGAGTTGTCTGAGTTGATTCAGGTAATTAGTATCAGGAATGCGGATACCGCCTTCACCCGTTATCGGTTCGACCAGAATGGCAACGACATCATTGCGATTGCTGGCGATTGTTTGAATGGCATTCATATCATCATAAGGCACGCGCAGGAAGCCAGGCACCAGGGGCTCAAAGCCGGCCTGGATTTTGCGGTTGCCGGTCGCTGACAGTGTTGCCATGGTGCGGCCATGAAAACTGCCTTCGGTGACGATAATCTGCGGTGTATCAATTGACTGTTGATGGCCATACAGGCGCGCTAGCTTGATGGCGGCTTCATTGGCTTCTGCGCCAGAATTGCAGAAAAAAACCTTTTCCATGCCCGAGAGTTCACAAAGGCTATCTGCCAGCGTCGACTGTGGGCTGGTGTGATACAAGTTCGACGTATGCAGCAATTTACCAGCCTGATCAGATATGGCAGCAGTGACTGCCGGGTGTGCATGCCCAAGACCGCAAACCGCTATACCCGCCAGAGCATCCAGGTATTCCTTGCCCTGTGTATCGTAAAGTCGGGCGCCGCTGCCGTGCGTGAAGGTGATGGCGAGGGGCTTATATGTATTCATTAAATGGTTCTGCGTCATGAGACACCCGTAACGGATTCCCTGTGGAAAACCGGACATTTTAGCTATTTTTATTCAGATTGTCCAAAAAGGAGAGTATTGCAAAGTATACAAAAGTAAAAATAGCCGAAGAGAGTGCTTAAAATGCGAATTTTCTGTACTGGATATCGTCCTGGGTAATGTAGCCAAAGTTTCGACTATCAATACTCATAGGATCTGTTCCCTGAACAAAAAAACAATTATTTTTGATGTTTTTGACTTTTTTTATCATTAAGCCATAGGGTGGTTTGGAGAACACCACAACATCACCAATGTTGATTTTACTGAATCGAAAGACTTTAAAGCAGACAACTCTCTGTCCCTCTTTCAGGTAAGGGTACAGAGAATTACCTTCTACTTTAAAGATTTTAATCAAGGGTACCTCTATTAATTAGGATTTTCGTCTGAGTTCAAGGCGGATGAATTTTGAGAACCGCAGTGTATAAGGCATACATGAGGATCGCAAAAATTCATCCAACGCAGAAATCGGGCGAAAAGACAATTAATAGAGGTGCCCTCAAGTTAATTACAGGACTGGATTGACGACATTTTCACCTGGCAGGTAAGGGGCTTTAACAACTTTGGTTTCAACGCCTTTAATTGCCCAGAAGATTTCAGCAAACTTGTTCACTTCAGCAAGCAGTTCCATCGCTTTTTCTCTTGAAGTATGTTGTTTTGCAGCGCCGGCCAGCATCATGATGTTGTGTGTGATGGTGTGAATATCCTTGTGCTCTTCAACATGTGGCGGCTTGATGAAATCACCCCAGATGATACGAATTTCTTCTTTGCACTTAACTGCTTCCTGTTCTTTCACAGCAATGTAACGAGCCATATTATTCAGGTAGGCAGCTTCGTCATTGCCTTTTTCAGCGGCATTAATAAGATCGATCATGCGGATAACTGACAGTGCCGCAATTTGAGCGGCGCTGGTGTCGTATATGCCGCATGGCACATCACAATGCGCTTTTACAGTATCGAGTTTAAACATAATTATTTCTCCTGATAGATAGTGTATTTAAAGTGTGTTGGGTTTGAAAAATATTAGAGTAAGCTGGTTCCGGTAAGATTACCCAGACCAATAACGATGGATAACAGGCCAACCGATGTCACTGCATGACGCAAAGTGCTGACAGACCGGATCAGTCGGGCATTAATAAGATATATGAGATAGCCAAAGAGCAAAAATACCAGGCTAATACCGAGTATAAAGGCAATCACGATTTCTACACCAATGGCCTGGTGAGATATTACGGATAAAGTGACTAACATGCCGCGTATGCCGCCGGCACCCATGAGCAAACCCAGTGACAGCAACATGCTTTTGTCGTGCAGGTGTTCATTCTCATAATATATGTGGGTATGGTTATGCCCCTGATCATCTTCAACGTGGTGATGGTTGTCGATACGAATTTTATTCGTCGATGCAAGCCAGACAAGATACAGCCCCATCAAGAGTATAACGGTGGAGGAAATGCTATCACCGTATTGAAGAAGGCTATCGCTGGCAAAATATTCAATCACAAGAGCCAGTATATACAGCGTGATTCCATGCCCTATCGCAAAAAGCATGCTCAGCAGCAAAGCCTGTTTTTTCTTTTTACCAATAGAAAACAGAGCAATGGCACTTAGATGGTCTGGGCCCAGTGCATGCAGTATTCCATAGTAGAAGATGATGAGAAGACTATATTCCATTAATTTTACTAGGGCTTTTGTTGTTTGGTGACGGATAGAAAATAAACATCCAGCGACAGGCAGGATACGGCAGGGCTGGCATGTTTGCAATATGATGGCATCTCTACAAAGCTTAAAAGGCACCTCTATTAATCAGGGTCGCAAAAAATTATCCAATGCAGAAATCGGGTGAAAAGACGATTAATAGAGATGCCCTTAAAGTTGCTGTGTTTTAATGCGTGTCTGCGTACACTTGGCAAGTTGAATTTATCTTTAGAGAATGACAGATATGGATATTTCCCGATTACTCCTTATGTTGCTGATAATGCTATTGTCAATGACGGGTTGTACTGCTCTGGTGGTTAGTGATGTGGCTCAGGGAGGGTATACGGTCAGCTCGGCAGATGCGGGTATTGTGCGTAAAATACATCAGTCCTTCAGTGCGGATAGAGCGTTACGCAATGCTGACATTACTGCCAACTCGGTTGATGGTCGAGTGACATTGCACGGGCGGGTTAGCAGCCGGACAATTGAGCAACGCGCAGTGAAACTTGCGAATACCGTTCAGGGTGTAAGGCAGGCTGTTTCCAGATTAACTGTCTCGTCGCATTAACAGGCTGTTGAAAAAGCCCCAGACGGCACAATCCTGTGTTAAAAATAGGCTCAAAATGCTCATGTACTGCGTGTACACTGCGCTTTTTCGCCAATTTTCGCCTGGACTTGCACTCGTCTGGGACTTTTTCAAAAACCTGTTAAGGGGAGCAAGATATGTGCGGTATTTGTGGTGAGTTACGTCTGGATGGGCAGGCGGCTCAGCCGGCCATTATCGATAAAATGCTATCAAAGCTGGTACATCGCGGTCCGGATAGCGATGGCCGTTTTTTTCAGGAGGCTTTATCGTTTGGGCATCGACGTCTGTCGATTATTGATCTTTCGGCGGCATCCAACCAGCCTTTTGTTGACCAGACTGCTGGCCTGGCGCTGGTATTTAATGGCACCATTTATAATTACAGAGAGTTACGTACAGAGCTGACTGATCTGGGGCATCGCTTCACCAGTGAGGGTGATACCGAAGTGATATTGCGAGCTTATGCGCAATGGGGTGAGCAGTGTGTGCCGCGGTTACATGGCATGTTTGCCTTTGCCATCTGGGATACCCGTAGGCAACAGTTATTCATGGCGCGTGATCGTTTTGGCATTAAGCCATTTTATTATTCTCTGAGTGATAACGCTTTCCGTTTTGCCTCTTCGACACAAGCATTACTCAGTGCAGGTGATGTTGATACCCGCTTTGATGCCTGCGCCCTGCATCATCATTTTACTCTGCATGCCGTGGTGCCTGCGCCGCATACAGTGTTTGTCGGCATTCGTAAATTACCCCCGGCGCATAGCATGACCATCAAAGCTTCCGGCGAGCAGATCATCAAACCTTATTGGGAACTGAATAGCCAGGCGTCGCATTCCGGTTGGTCAGAAGCGCAATGGGTTGAAGCGGTACATGATTCCCTGCGATCTGCTGTTTACAAGCGTAGACAGATCGCGGATGTGCCGGTCGGTGTTTTGTTGTCCGGTGGACTGGATAGCAGCTTACTGGTGGCCTTGCTGGCGGAACACGGAACAAATGGTTTGCGTACCTTTTCCATCGGTTTTGAAGATCACCCGGATGAGAAGGGTGATGAGTTCGAGTTTTCGGATCAAATAGTTGAGCGTTACGGCACAGTGCATCAGAAGTTGCTGATTTCTAATAATGATGTGTTGAAGCGTTTACCAGAAGCCGTGAGTTTTATGACTGAGCCAATGGCTGCGCAGGATGCAGTGGCATTCTTTTTGTTGTCTGAGCGGGTGTCTGAATACGTTAAGGTGGTACAGAGCGGCCAGGGTGCTGATGAAGTTTTTGGTGGTTATTTCTGGTATCCGAAAATGCATCAGGCCAGCGGTTCGGACCTTGACCGGTTTCGTTATTTCTATTTTGATCGTGATCATGACGAGTACCTGCGCATGATCAAGTCAGCGTATCATTGCGGTGATGCTACGGCGGAGTTGGTTGCACAGCGTCTTGAAATGGCCAAAGGTGAAGACTATCTGAACCGAGTGCTCAATTTTGATGTCACGACTTTGATCGTTGATGATCCGGTTAAGCGGGTGGACAATATGACCATGGCCTGGGGGCTGGAAGCGCGTGTGCCTTTCCTTGATCATGAGCTTGTGGAGCTGGTGGCGGGTATGCCGGTTGATTATAAAATTGGCTCGGATGGCAAGCATATCCTGAAAAAGGTGGCGCGTGGGTTGGTGCCAGATGCGGTTATTGATCGTACCAAGGCGTATTTTCCGGTGCCTGCGCTCAAGTATGTGCGCGGAGAAGTGCTCGACTTTGTACGTGATATCCTTAATTCTCAGGCCTGTCGAGAGCGTGGGTTGTATCAACGTAACTATATCGAAAGCCTGTTTCTGGACCCGGAAAAAAATCTGACACGGTTGCAGGGCAATAAACTCTGGCACCTGGCCGTGCTGGAACTCTGGTTGCAGGTCAATCTGGATGGTATTTCCCACTGAAAGTCTGGCTTTATAGGGAATCTGTGAACCCGTAAAATGATCAGTATATTAATAGATTTTAATAATGAGGTGATGTATGGATGTAATGGATAGAATCAAGCAGGAAGTTGAAGGCAATACGATTGTTGTGTTTATGAAAGGAACACCACAATTACCCAGTTGCGGTTATTCCAGTCGTGTTGCGCAAATGCTGCAATCTTGCGAAGTAGACTTTGCCCACGTTAACGTGCTGGCTGATCCGGAAGTGTTTGAAAATCTGCCCCGTTATGCGAATTGGCCAACGTTTCCCCAGCTCTACGTGAAGGGTGAATTGATTGGCGGGCATGACATCGCGATGGAAATGTTTCAGAAAGGCGAGCTGAAAACCTTATTGCAGGATGCAGTCAGTAACGCTGGCTAGAGACACATGAAGAGCGGCTGAGATTGATAGTTGTAATCAGTGAGTCTCCAGCTTGCCCAGTTCGTGAATGATCTGCACGACTAGCTGTTGACCTTCCTGCGTCATTCCTGCAGAGAGTTTATCGGCATCACGTTCACCTTCAACCAATGGGCGTAGGATGCCAGCAAGGCGTGCCATATCGCCCCCGGCCTGCAGCATCTGTTGCGCCATATCGCCGAGTAACTGCAGGGTTTCAACGTTGCCTTTTCTGGATCCATTGACCATGGCAGCAATTCCGGGAGCGGCCATGCCAGCATCGAAGCCAGCAGTCAGATCAGGCAGGGTTTGAGGGTTTTGCAGGCCACGCAGAATAGAAGTAATGATTGCCTGGTCTTCGTCATCCAGCCCTTTCAGTAATGCTTCGCTGCGGTTACCTGCTATTATTTTTCGGATGGTTGCGACGAGATGTTTCCAGTCGTTATTTTCAGCCTGTTGCAATAATTCTTCCAGATCGGGTACATTGCCTGGATTATTGCAGGCGATGACAACGCGGTGAATAAGGCCCATGTGAGCGTCGACGATTTGCTGATCTTTTTCAGGTAAATGGGCCATAAAATTCCTTGAACCGGTTCTATTTATACATTAGAATAAACTAATATAATGAATTTGCTCTCCTAATTTATTTAACCTACGGAAGATTTGATATGAAATCAATGTTTTTAAAACTGTTAGCTACCGGGCTGCTGGTTGCATCGAACCTGGCTATTGCCTGGGAAGCTTTGCCAGATAAGGCGCCAGCTCCTGCTGATAACCCAACCACCAAAGAAAAAATTGATTTGGGTCGTGCATTGTATTTTGACCCGCGATTTTCATCCACAGGAACAGTTTCCTGTAATTCCTGTCACAACCTGATGCTCGGAGGCGACGATAATCGTGCGTTTTCAATGGGTGTACACGGTAAAACGGGTGGTCGAAGTGCGCCGACTGTCTGGAATTCAGCTTTCTCATCCGTACAGTTCTGGGATGGACGTGCTGCATCGCTGGAAGAGCAAGCTAAGGGGCCGGTTGTGAATCCGGTTGAAATGGGAATGAGTGAACTGGAAACCGCGATGGAGCGGGTCAGAGCCATTCCGGGTTACAAAGCTTATTTCGTGAGAGCATTCGGCGACAAGACGGATCCGATGACCGTTGATAATGCAGCAAAAGCGGTAGCGGCTTTCGAGCGAACCCTGATTACCCCGAACAGCTCTTATGATAAATTTGTCGAAGGTGATAAAAAAGCGCTGACTTCACAGCAGCAGCGTGGCATGAAATTGTTTGCCGATATTGGCTGTACGAGTTGTCATTCCGGCGCTGCATTTAACGGCCCAACGCTGCCAGATGGGACTGGTTTTTACATGAAGTCCCCGACTTTTAGCGACAACGCGTATGTGGAAAAATACGATTTAATGAAGGATTTGGGGCGTGCTGAAGCAACCAAAAAAGAGGCAGACAAGCATCTGTGGAAAGTGCCGACTCTGCGGAATGTTGCGCTAACAGCGCCCTATTTTCATAATGGCTCAGTGGCTACTCTGGATGAGGCAGTCAAAGTGATGGCCAAGGTACAGTTAAATCGTGACCTGAATGATGATGAGGCATCGGATCTGGTTGCTTTTCTGACCGGGTTGACGGGCGAATTCCCACAGCAGATTATGCCGCGACTGCCGGGTACTTATGGCTGGACATTGTTGAAATAGTCTAATCAAAGTGGGATGTTAAGAAAAGGCATCCCACTTGTTTACTATTTTGCAAAATAGCTCTGCAGTTCTTTCCGCATCATATTTTGCAGAATGTGCCTGACTTTGATCCCAGTCTATTCCGGCTTCCGCTGCTGCACGTGCCAGCACCGTCTGTTTATAGGCCAGGCCGGCGAGTGTTGCAGTGTCGAAGCAACTGAATTGATGGAACGGATTACGTTTGATATTGCAGCGGATAACCGCCGCATTCAGGAAGCCAAGATCAAATGAGGCATTGTGACCAACCAGTACAGCACGCGTACAGGCATTTTTCTTGATGGCTTTTCTAACCGGTTGAAAAACTTCAGCCAGCGCATCTTTTTCACCCTTTGCCATCCTGAACGGATGAAAGGGATCTATGCCGGTAAATTCCAGCGATTTCTGATCAAGGTTGGCGCCTGGGAAGGGCTCAACATGGCAGGCAATGGTTTCAACAGGCGCCAGAATATTGTTCTCGTCATAGCCAAGTATAACGGCGGCTATTTCCAGTAAGGCATCGCGTTTGGCATTAAAACCCGCCGTTTCTACATCAATCACAACGGGTAAAAATCCCCTGAATCGATTTGTCAGCGGAGTTGTTTCATTTTCAGTTTCGTTTTCAGTTTCCATCTGGCAAGGATAACGGAAGCGACCGCATAAGGCGATGGAAAACTGAGGGTGTTTCGTACCCGCAAGGCGACAACTTCTCCTTTGAGACTGTTACGCCAGTGCTTGCCAGGGAATAGTCTCTGAAGCACCCAGAGGGACAAGGTGTGATGCCCCCATTGAATAGCTTGCCGGAATTTTTTGCGGCATCTTTTCGAGTGTGATTGTTCCGCTATTTCGGGGTAAAGCATAAAAATCAGCACCAAAGTAACTGGTAAACCCTTCCAGTTTGTCTAAGGCATTTACTTGCTCAAATGCCTGAGCATAAAATTCCATTGCCGCATGAGCGGTATACATACCTGCGCAACCACAGGCACTTTCCTTGGCATCTACAGGGTGAGGTGCGCTGTCTGTACCGGCAAAAAATTTCGGATTGCCATTGGTTGCCGCAGTTAGCAATGACTGACGATGCTGCTCCCGTTTGAGGATGGGCAGACAGTAGTAATGTGGGCGAATACCACCCGTGAGCATGGCATTACGGTTATACAGCAAATGATGGGCAGTGATAGTGGCGGCAACGGTGTCGGCTGCAGATTCAACAAACTGGACTGCATTTGTTGTTGTCAGATGTTCGAAAACAATTTTCAGTGCTGGAAATTGCGCAACCAGAGGTGACAAATGACGCTCAATAAACACCGCCTCGCGGTCAAAAATATCAATCTCCGGATCAGTGACCTCACCGTGTAGCAGTAATGGCAGCCCATATTTTTGCATAGCTTCCAGTGCCGACCAGGTATGCTTTAGATCGGTCACACCGGAGTCCGAGTTTGTCGTTGCACCCGCCGGGTAATATTTTATAGCGTGAATAAAACCACAGTTGGCGGCAGCTTCAATCTCATCGGCTGTCGTGTTATCGGTCAGATACAGCGTCATCAGAGGCTGGAAGTCATACTTGTCTGGCAGGGCGGCAAGTATGCGTTTGCGGTAAGCATCAGCCAGGCGGACATTTGTCACCGGCGGCTTCAGGTTCGGCATAATGATAGCGCGTGCAAATTGCCGTGCAGTGTGGCCGATAACGGCCTCTAATGCCTCGCCATCACGCACATGCAAATGCATGTCATCGGGTTGGGTTATGGTGAGTTTCATGGGGGTATCATATCCCGATGCTGTGAGTTATTCGATAATTAATTAGATGATGCTAAAGGCTTCCCATTATATGGCTTAACGGACTTATAACTGCATTACCTCCGCGCTCCAGAACGTGCGTATATATCTGCGTTGTTTTCAAGTCCTTATGGCCCAGTTGCTCCTGTACTGTACGAATATCCATGCCGTGTTCTAACAGATGTGTAGCAAAGCAATGCCGTAAGGTATGACAGCTAGCGTGTTTCTGGATGCCAGCCTTTTTATAAGCCGCTTTCACCGTTCTTTACAGGCTGCTTTCATCAATATGATGTCGGCGAGTGATCCCGGAACGAGGGTCAACACTGCGGCGGCTGGCCGGGAAGACATATTGCCAACCCCATTTTTTTGCAGCGGCAGGATATTTGCGTGACAGGGCATGCGGTAAATAAACCTCGCCAAATCCATCATTAAGATCTTTTTCATGCGTGTTTTTTACAGTAGCGAGATGACGCTGCAATGGCGTACTGATTTCCTGTGCCAGTGTTGTTACCCGATCTTTCCCACCCTTGCCATTTCGTACAAAAATGGCGCAACGATCAAAATCAATATCCATGACGCGCAAGCGAATACATTCCATTAATCGCAGACCAGAACCATATAACAGAGCAACCGGAATCCAGTGTAAATTATCCAGCTGTTTGAAGAGCTGCCTAACCTCGCCCTGTGTTAATACAACCGGGAGCCGCTGTGGTCTTTTAGCACGAACAGCATCAAGTTCGCCTAACAGGCTGTTGAAATTTGACGGTCCTAAATCAAGAAATCTCTTTCGAACTATAAATTCCAGGTTTTTAACCTGTATTTAGCATTAATCTGTCGAATCAGGCAGGGTTTTCCCTTATCTCCACT
>JAZGGH010000159.1:0-2790 GCA_036480335.1 Gammaproteobacteria bacterium
TATGCCATGGCAGCCAAAGTGGTCAAAACAGGCAGACAGCTCTTCTTCAAGCTGCAGGAAAAACATCAGCAGCTGTTAGGACAGGTGCTGATTGCACTGAGGCGGTTCGATCCACCCCCCATCTGATCCGTTAAAAAGAGGCATCACACAGGTATTGCAGGATAGATCCATGCAAAAACCGATTGCCGGGTATTTAGCGTTAATTGAGCGATAATTTTTGAGTCAACTACCTTTTTGTGTCGTTAATTACCCTCTGTGATGAAGAAATTTGGCTTTAAGAGACGGGTTCAGGGGAGAATCGCATGTCTATGCATGGATTTAGGTCTACGGGTTTTATATTGCTTTATGAAAATAACGCGCTATTTTATCCTCATCATCGCACTGCTCACTATAACAGGCTGTGCCAGCCTGCTAGGCTCAGCCACACAAAGGATGGCCGATAACCTGTCGCTTGCCATGCTCAATCAGGATGATCTTGAAATAGCAAAAGCGGCAACACCGGCGTACCTGATTATGATAGACAGCCTGATTGAAGGCGACCCGAATAATGTTTCTTTGTTACTCTCAGGCGCTAAGCTTTATGGTTCATATAACTCAGCCTTTGTAGGCGATGACCGCGCCCCTGTTATTTCTACTCGCAATTATGCGCACCCCTCTGTTTGTGGTGATTGCAGCCAGTGCCATGCTGGGATTCTATAATGAGGGCATTGATCTTTCTGTCATCTCCATTGAAGTTTATCGCCTCGCAGAAATGCCAGTGCTGCTGGCCATACCCCTGTTTACCTTTGCGGGTTATATGCTGGGCGAGTGTAACGCCTCGCGGAGGCTAGTAAACCTGGCGAGTAGCCTGCTGGGATGGTTGCCGGGTGGGCTTGCCATTGTCGCTATCGTCGCCTGTGCGCTGTTTACTGCATTCACAGGTGCATCAGGTGTGACGATAGTTGCTCTGGGTGCACTTTTATATCCAGCTCTGAAGGAGGCCGGCTATAAAGAGAATTTCAGCCTGGGTTTGCTCACCAGTTCCGGTAGCCTGGGTTTGCTGTTCGCACCGGCTCTGCCTTTAATTCTCTATGGTGTTGTCGCACAGCAAATGGAACTGGATGAACCTGTGAGCATTGATCAGTTATTTATTGCTGGCATCATGCCCGGTTTACTCATGCTTTTTTTACTGGCTGCTTACAGCATGCTGCAACAAAAGAAAGTACCTACCGAGCAAAACAATAAACACCCTGATGCCTGGCAGGCACTTAAAGACGCCAAATGGGAGCTACCTCTGCCCATTGTTGTTCTCGGCGGCATTTATTCTGGATACTTTGTTATATCGGAAGCCGCTTCAGTCACCGCATTGTATGTATTAATTATCGAAGTGTTTATTCTGCACGAAATCAAAATCAAACAACTCCCCGGCATCGTGCGAGAATCGATGATGCTGGTTGGTGGTATCCTGATTATCCTCGGCGTATCACTGGCATCGACCAACTATTTAATTGATACCGAAGTACCAACCCGACTGTTTGACAGTATTAGTGAACACATTGAAAGCAAGCTGACTTTTCTGATACTGCTGAATAT
Source organism: Gammaproteobacteria bacterium (assembly GCA_036480335.1). Classification (GTDB taxonomy): domain Bacteria; phylum Pseudomonadota; class Gammaproteobacteria; order DSM-19610; family DSM-19610; genus JAZGER01. The sequence goes on from JAZGGH010000159.1 coordinate 1,573, forward strand.
ATTCCTGCTCGGCCTGGGCATGATGCTGGATATATTTTCGGCTCTGGTCATCATCGTACCGATCATTCTACCCATAGCAGTAGGTTATGGTATTCACCCAGTGCACCTTGGCATCATTTTCCTGGCGAATATGCAGCTAGGATATTTCACTCCACCGGTAGGAATGAACCTGTTCATTGCCAGCTACCGGTTTGAAAAACCGGTAATGACATTGTACAGAGCAACCATACCATTTTTTTCTAATTTTACTCGTAGCCGTGTTAATTATTACTTACTGGCCGTGGCTGTCGCTGGCGTTAATACACTAACCAGAAGAGCGCATACGCAGAATAATCGCATGCAGTCCACCAACACCGGTCGCCGCATTAATTTCAACCAGATAACCATCATGTATAATTTGATCGAAACCTTTAGCCTCAAGTAAATTTAGGGCAATAGTGCGTTTTACATTCAGCCTTGAATCACCGCCCGAGGTATTGGTATCTGCACGCATTTGAACAATGATTATATGCAGTGCACTGACACTGGTAGCGGCATTGATTTCAGCCAGTAGTGTATCGTGAGTTGCCTGATCAAAGCCTTTGGCTTCCAGTACGTCTAACGCAATGTTGCGTTTGGTGAGCAGCCTGGGATCAATGACCGCGGTTTCACCCTGATAAAAGACTTTGGATATCGATTCCACGACTTCTCCGGTGCTGGTCGTTCCTCGTATAACAACCAGAGCAATGTACGTCCCTTCAACTGCAACATCCTGTATTTCGCAGCCAGCTACTTCGCCTGCCTCAAGCGTGCCGAAAAAACAGCGTGTCTGCCAGTTCCCAAAGACAGGTAACTTCTGACGAACGCGAATACTGACATCGTGCAAAACAGTATTGCCTGCATTGTTTGCTGTGTACGTCCAGGCAAGGTTGCTACCTGCTGAAAGCGTTGGGCCGGGTTTAGTGGTATCCAGACCATTCAGCTGCGCATTTATTGCTAAAGCGGGGGTAGGATTAACGGTGGTCTCAGGAAGCAGAACCCAAGGTTCCTGACCGGTTAAACCATCATTGGCGCTAAAATACAGGTTGTTTCCCACCGCAGTTAAATCGGAGAATTGTCTAACAGGCTGTTGAAAAAGTCCCGCAAGCTCACTGGGTTTAGTAGAATACATTTTTCGATACATGAATCAGGTTAATCCTCCTATGCGCGGTGCAGACGTTTTCCAGGAACATCTTTTTT
>JAZGGH010000160.1:0-13454 GCA_036480335.1 Gammaproteobacteria bacterium
TTCGAATGGATTAGCCCCATCAGTATGCTACATCGAGAACTGATTTTTGGTATCGGCCTCGGCTGGATCACGGTACTGGGTATCTTTCTGTTTGACCTGTTCATTCTGCGCAATGGCTGGTGCGGCCACCTTTGTCCACTGGGTGCATTTTATGCTCTGATCGGCAAAGTGGCACAGCTACGCGTGAGCTTTGATACGCCCACCTGCACGCATTGCGGCGAGTGTGCGAGAGTCTGTCCCGAACCCCAGGTTCTCAATCTACGAAAAGCCGCCATACACCGCATGATTATCTCGGGCGAATGCAGCAATTGCGGGAATTGTATCGCTGTTTGTCCCGAAGATACCCTGCACTTTAGTCTGCGACAAAACATCGAAAATGCACAACAAATCGGCCCCCTTGATCTTGAAACTCAGCAAAGGAGTACAACGTGAAAACCACCCCATTTTTCAGCATGTTCTGTATGATATTCACATTCACCGGATGCATAGCCGGTAACGCCACCAAAGAAATGAACATGGGTCTGAGCAAGGACAGTGTATTCGACACACCAACGCCTACCGCTTATGATTACAGTGATGCCAAACCCGGCAAGAATGAATGGCTGCCGCGTGCCTGGGAGGGTATACCACCCCAAATTCCACACCGGACTGAAATGTATCTACCAGTGGTCACCGCTGACAACCAGTGCCTGGACTGCCACGATACGCCCAAATACATTGGCAAACCTAAAAACATGGACAGAACGATCAAGAACAAGAGCCCGATGTCACGTCAACACTATACAGATGACACTCTGGATACAATGGCGGGCGCACGTTTCAACTGTATGCAGTGTCATGTGCCCCAGTCGAATGCTGCACCGTTGGTAGAGAGTACGTTTCAATAACCATGGATGGAGGGCGCCGGGCATTTCTGCGAGGATCACTACTAACCCGTGAAGGTCGCGCTGAAGAAACAGTGCGACAATCACCGCTCGGCCCGCCCCCGCCCTGGCACCAGAAACTGCCGTTGGCTGATCACTGCCTGAACTGCTCACACCCTTGTATTGCCGCCTGCGAACCAGGGATTATCAGTCTGCACCCGTTAGATCACGAACAGGCCGGCATTCCCTACCTCGACTTCAGCCAGAGTGGCTGCACCTTTTGCCAGGACTGCGTTCGAGCATGCCCCATTGATATCACGATAACTCCTGCTATCAAACCCATCATCGGCACAGCTATCCTGAACCAAACGATCTGCATTGCCTGGGACGATGTCATCTGCATGACCTGCCACGACCGCTGTGATTACCAGGCCATCAACACTGAACACCAGCGCCGTGCCCGCGTTGATACTGACCGCTGCAATGGTTGCGGGATGTGTGCTGCCGTTTGTCCAATGCACGCCATGACAGTTATAAGTAAATTTACCTGACACACGAAATGCCCTCAACTGAGTGCCTCCATTTGGCGTTCGAAAATAGTCAGGGGAAACAAATATGGTGGCTACGCCCTGATTCGAACAGGGGACCCCATCATTATGAGTGATGTGCTCTAACCAGCTGAGCTACGTAGCCATGGATTCTGCGAAGAGAGGTGATTTTAGGGGTTTAAGGTTTCGCTGTCCAGTGCTGTTCACAGGGAGGGGAAAGCCTGTAGAATAAACCCAACCTATGGAACCATCGATACGCTTTTTGTTCATAAGCTGCCTGATAGCAGCTACCGTTGCCACCCTGCTGGGTTTGCTGGCTATTGTGGCACCCTACTGGGATCTGGCAAACCACTTTCGCCCCTTTGTTCTTCTCGGCGTTATCCTGCTGATGCTTCTAACATTTTTTATGGGTTTTACCCGGACAGGTAAGTTTGCTGCTTTTCTGGCTGTAGTGAACGTTATTTTACTCTTGCCCGCTCTGTCTAATACTGGGCAAACCGCACCGGCTTCAGTTGATGAAACATCTGCTATATCCATAGAGCCGCTAACTGTTTTGTCATTTAATGTCTGGGTCGAAAACGAAGAAATTGAGGATGTTATCGCACTGATTGAGGAACGCGATGCTTCGATTGTTTTGTTGCAGGAGTTTTATTATGAACATGCACTTGAGATGTTGCCCGCTCTAAAACGGCAGTATCCTTATGTTTATTCCTGCGGGGGTGAGCCGACTTCCTGCAACCTTGTTATTGCTTCAAAGCAACCCTGGTCGAGCATCAAACACTTAGGCTGGTCACGCGACAATGCACCATTGATTGATGCGGTTTTCAAGAATAACAACGAACAGGACTATCATGTTATTGTCACGCACATTGCCTGGCCGTTCAAACCGGCAAAACAACAGCGGGAAATGGACTGGCTGGCAAGTTACGTAAAAAACATTAAAACGCCGCTCATTCTGACGGGGGATATGAATCTCAGCCCCTGGTCATGGAAAATGTTGCAATTCCAGAGCCGTACCGGACTAAAACGGCATACCACATTCATGCATTCCTGGCCGGCCCATGAGCTGATTCCCTTTGTGCAGCTTGATCATTTTCTAACCTCACCACAGATCCCTTCCCTGCTTGTGGAAACCGGTGCAGGATCAGGTTCTGATCATCTGCCTGTCATTGCTACCTTTTCCATGAATAATTTATAGGCGCCCTGTTAACAGGCAAATCAAACATTAAACCGGAAGTGCATGACATCACCATCCTGGACGATATAATCCTTGCCTTCCAGACGAAGCTTTCCTGCTTCTTTTGCGCCCAGCTCACCGTTGCATGCCGTAAAATCTTCATAGGATGTCACTTCGGCACGGATGAAGCCTTTCTGGAAATCCGTATGAATAACACCCGCAGCTTCTGGTGCACTTGCACCGATACGTACTGTCCATGCACGCACTTCTTTCTCCCCAGCAGTAAAATAGGTCTGCAGGTCTAACAACCGATAACCTGCCCGGATAACCCTGTTTAACCCTGGCTCATCCAGGCCAAGCTCATCAAGAAATGCCTTTTGTTCATCATCTTCCAGCTCTGCCATTTCTGCTTCAATTGAGGCGCAGACAGCGACAACCTCTGCGCCTTCAGCCTTTGCTTTTTCCACAACAGTATCAAGATGTGGGTTGTTACTGAAGCCATCTTCGGCAACATTGGCAATGTACATCATTGGCTTGATGGTGAGTAAATGCAGTTCGTATAACACCTCTACTTCATCTTCTTCGAGCTCAAGTGTCCGCACCGATAAACCTTCGTTCAAATGTTTTTCGGTTTTTTCAAGCACATTCAGGCGGTATTTCGCATCCTTGTCACCACTTTTGGTCATTTTGGCAACACGCCGCATAGTCTTCTCTACCGTCTCCAGATCAGCCAGGGCCAATTCTGTATTGATCACTTCGATATCGTCAAGTGGCGACACCTTACCGGTAACGTGGACAACATTTTCATCTTCAAAACAGCGCACCACCTGTGCAATCGCATCTGTTTCGCGGATGTTGGCCAGGAATTTATTTCCCAGACCCTCACCTTTTGACGCACCGGCTACAAGTCCGGCTATATCAACAAACTCCATTGTTGTAGGCAGGACTCGCTCTGGATGAACAATCTCTTGCAAAACATCGAGCCGTTGATCCGGCATCGGTACCACACCCACATTAGGATCTATGGTACAAAACGGATAGTTTTCAGCCTGAATACCTGCTTTTGTCAACGCATTGAACAAGGTGGATTTACCCACATTTGGCAAACCGACAATTCCGCATTTAAAACCCATTGTTGTTATCCTTAGTTAGCACTGACTATGCAACTGATGCATTGCTTGCTCAATATCATTCGCCATAATAGCAGGTATAACACGGAACACTTCGTACATTGCATTTTCTATCTGTTGCCGATCAGTTTGTGATGGCGCTTTGAGAACGTAATCAGAGACCTGACTTTTATGCCCTGGATGACCAATACCCATTCTGAGACGGAGATAATCCTTGCTACCCAGATGGCTAATCAGATCACGTAAGCCATTATGCCCACCATGACCACCGCCGCGCTTTAATCTGGCTACGCCAGGTGACAGATCCAGCTCATCATGCACCACCAGAATCTCATCAGCAGCAATATCAAAAAACCGCATTAATGACGCCGCAGGCAGCCCACTCCTGTTCATGAATGTCATCGGCTTTAATAACCGACAGTCCTGTTGCTCAATCAGACAACGTGCAACGTCTCCGGAAAAGCGTTTTTCTGCCTTGAACGAACAATGTAAATCAGAGCCAAGCATATCCAGAAACCAGAACCCGGCATTATGCCGGGTCTGTTTATACTCACTGCCTGGGTTACCCAGGCCAATAATCAGGCGGATAGCCATGGATTATTCTGCGTCAGCGTCAGCCTCACCTTCGGCAGCATCCTCAGAAGCTTCATCAGCCCCAACCTCTGGCTCTTCTTCTGCACGTTTCTGCTCATGGATAGCAACGATAGGCTGGTCATAATCATCGCCTTTGGCTAAATCAAGCAACACAGCACTGGCGGGCAATTTGAGATCGGACAGGTGTAATGAATCACCAATATTAAGAGCAGAAATATCCACTTCAATATATTCAGGCAATTCACCTGGCAAGACATCAATGGCAACTTCAGTTCTCTCATGACTGACCATGCCGCCCTCCTTCACACCCGGCGAATCATCTTCACCCATAAAATGCAATGGCACCTGAACACGGATGGGTTTTTTAGCATCAACACGCTGGAAATCCATATGCAAAATAACTGGCTTGCCAGGATGGCGATGCACATCACGCAAAACGACCTTGGTTGTCTCACCCGCCAATTTCAAATTCAGAATGTGGGCATAAAATGCCTCATGCGCAAGGTGCTTCTGCACCTCGTTATGTGACAATGAAAGGCACTGCGGTTCGGCATTAGCGCCATAAACAATAGCTGGGACCAAACCTGCACGGCGTAGGCGGCGGCTCGCACCTTTCCCCATATCCGTACGTACTTCTGCAATAACATCAAATAATGACATGGTAAAACTCCTGTCGGTTAATAAAACCCTTCCGCGACCAGAAGGGCAACTACAAAAAACTAATCCATAAACAAAGAACTAACAGACTCTTCGTTACTAATTCTACGCATGGCTTCCGCCAGCATTTCAGCAATACTCAACTGCCTTATCCGCGGACAGGCCTGGGCAGCAGGACGTAGTGGTATTGTATCGGTGACCACCAGCTCATCCAGCTCTGAATCAGTAATATTACTGATCGCATTACCCGATAAAACCGGGTGTGTACAATAAGCTACAACACGCTTCGCGCCATTTTTTTTCAACGCATTCGCTGCCTGGCACAAGGTTCCTGCCGTGTCGACCAGGTCATCTATCAGTACGCAGGTTCGGCCTTCAACTTCACCAATGATGTGCATCACCTTGGCCACATTCGCCTTCGGCCTGCGCTTATCGATAATAGCCATGTCAGCATCATCCAGCCGTTTGGCCAATGCACGTGCTCTGACCACACCGCCAACATCCGGCGAGACTACTTTCAGATCCGGATATTTCTGTTTCCAGATATCGCCAAGCAGGATAGGTGAGGCATAGACGTTATCAACAGGAATATCAAAAAAACCCTGTATCTGATCGGCATGCAGATCAACCGTCAAAACACGATCAGCGCCGACATTACCAATCATCTTCGCAACCACTTTTGCAGTGATCGGCACACGCGCTGAACGTGGCCGCCGATCCTGACGTGCATAACCAAAATACGGAATAACCGTGGTAATACGTGCAGCCGATGATCGCCGCAGGGCATCCACCATAACCATCAATTCCATTAAATTATCATTGGTGGGCGCACAGGTCGGCTGAACAATAAAAACATCCTTGCCACGAACATTTTCCATAATCTCAACCATCACCTCACCATCACTGAAGTGAGAGGCCAACGCCTTGCCCAAATTCAGGCGCAGATAATTGGCAATCGATTGAGCAAGTGGTGGATTCGCATTACCTGCGAAAACCATCATACTGCTATCCACATCTGAAGAGTGAATCTGGTTCATGCCCTGTCACATACCTGCGTGTCATCAAAAAAAATATGGCTGGGACGGCAGGATTCGAACCTGCGCATGCTGAGATCAAAACCCAGTGCCTTACCGCTTGGCGACGTCCCAATAAAAAATCAGGGTTCTCTGATCATTCAACAATCAGGAGCATCCTGGTTAACCCTAAACCGGTCTAATTTCTGGTGCAATGGCGATCTATTGCAAGCCTGGGCAATAAAACCCCGCCATTGGGCTGGCATTTGTAACAACGCCGCATCTGCACCCAGCCGATCAGGAAAAGCCGCGAAAACACAGGCGCCACTACCCGTCATACGCGCCGAGCTGAAACCATTTAACCAACTAATCGCTTTCGCCACCTGCGGGTAACGTTTTAAAACAACCGGTTCCAGCTGATTCGAGCTATTTCCCGAAACAAAGTCGGCTATTGTGATTCGCTGGCCGTTCCTTGTCAATTGCAGATCAGAAAATATTTCTGCGCTAGAAACACTCACGCCCGGATAAATCACCAGATACCAGCATTCATCCAGAACAGTTACCGGCTTCAACTCCTCACCAATGCCTTCAGCCCATGCCGCATGCCCACGGATAAAAACCGGCACATCGGCACCAATTTTTAGAGCCAGATCAGCCAGTTGCGGAATAGATAGACCCGTATTCCAAAGCCGATTCAAGACCAGCAAGGTAGTAGCAGCATCTGAACTACCACCACCAAGCCCACCTCCCACTGGCAGTTTTTTATCAATACCAATGCTTGCACCAAAGTAGCAGCCGGTTAATTTTTTTAATAATTTTGCCGATTTTATTATAATATCCTGCGATTCAGTAATCTGTTCGTTACCGGCAATTCGCCTGATCTGACCGTCACCTTCTGATTCAAACCAGAGCTGATCTCCATAATCGAGAAACTGGAACAACGTCTGAAGTTCGTGATAGCCATCAGAACGACGGCCGGTAACATGCAAAAACAGGTTCAATTTTGCTGGCGCAGGCCAGGGGCCGGAACGCAGCATATTTATTCCAACTTCCAGGCATCAACCAGTAGTTTCACACTGAGATCGGCCTGTGTCAGGGTAATTTTTCCCGGCAACCAGTGGTTTTTGACCTCTTTGTAGCGTGAATAGCTGATTTTCCAGCCATCCTGGTGCAGCGTATCCAGTGCCGCTTCATCGTTCAATTGATGCTGTTCGTCACTGTCCGGTCGTGGCAAACCCAGAATCCAGTAACGTAAACCTTCAACCGGCAATTGCCAGCCTGTTTGTTCCACAAGCAACTGTTCAGCACTAGCGGAATAAAGCGCAGTTTTACCTGCCTGCCGCAATTCAACCCTTTGGTCCGAACCGATTAACTGCATGACTCCATAGCCTAACGGCCCTCGTAACTGGATATCATAGCTATCAGGACTCTGCTGCCACTCATAGGATGCGGTCCAGCCCGTCACTTCATCTCTGATAGCAATCCGCCCACTGGCTGTCCAGTGATGAATAGCGGAGAGCTGGCTTTGTCTCATCTGCCAGCGGGCATTGTCAACGGCTAGTTGTTTAACTGGGCGACCAGCACAACCCGCTAACACGGTGAGTAACAGAGCGGTAGTACAATACCGGGAGTTAATATACTTTTCTAGGCGCATAACCCTGAACCTGTTTGCCAGGCTACGGATCCAGTCGTTTCAGTGTTTCCTGGAGCACTAGATTGTCCGGCGCTACCTGGGTGCCTGCATGCCAGAGTTTTCTGGCGCCATCTTTGTCTCCCATGAACCAGAGAACTTCCCCCAGGTGAGCGGCAATTTCCGCATCGTGTGTTAATTCATAGGCTTTGCCCAAATACGTTCTGGCTTCTTGCAGATTACCCAGACGATACTGCACCCATCCCATACTATCCATAATAGACGGATCATCCGGTGACTGGTCCAATGCTCTTTTTATCAGTTGATAGGCTTCCTGAAAGCGTGTTGTACGATCAGCCAGAGTATAACCATAGGCATTCAACGCCCTGACATTATCAGGCTCGACAGCCAGAATTGCCTTGAAATCCTCTTCGGCAACGTCCAGATAATCAAGCTGTTCTGCGATCAGGGATCGAGAGTAGCGAATATCCAGATCATTTGGCAGCGATTCAAGGTACTGGCTATATAAATCGTAGGCGGCACGGGTTTGACCGGCATCATCCAGCAACTCTGCCTCAACCATGACCAGTCGTTGGGTATGCGCGGGCTGAGTCAATCGAAGATTTTGCAATCTACCTCGCGCTTCATCCAGGCGCCCACTTTCCGCTTCGATTTTTGCCAGGCGAACCTGTGCATCAAGTAAATGCTCTCCATGCTCGATTTTTCGATAATTCTCAGTCGCTCTTGTCGGCTGATTGCGGTCTTCTGCAATTGCACCAAGATAGTAGTAAGCAGTATTTTGCTGATATTTGAGATCGACCAATTTCTGAAAATATTTTTCTGCAGTCGAGAGGTCTTTTTCACCCAGATAAAGCAGAGCAAGCGAATAAACAACCTGGCCTTCTCTGGGCCGTTTGTTATGCAGCTTTTCAAACTGTTTGATCGCCTCCTTTAGATCGCGGGCATCTACGAGTAGTCGCGCATAGGCCAGTCGTAGCTCATAGTCGTTTGAATTCCGCGCCAGTGCTTTTTTAAGGTCTCTCACAGCCAGTTTGGCCTGACCATTCTTTGACTGAATCTGCGCATGTAAAATTAACGCCTGTACCCAGTCAGGTCGCAGAGAAAGAATATGGCTGACTTCCTGCTCAGCCAATGCCCAATCTTCAGCACTCACAGCCAGTTTCGCGTACATTAGCCTGACATTTGCATCATCCGGTCTTGTTGAAAGCAGCTTTTTTACAACCTGGAGGGTACGCGCCTTATCCGGCTCACGCAGTAAAACAGCGGTTAACTTACTGTAGGTTTCCTCATCACTTTCATGCGTAGTAGAAACCAGATAGTCAAGGTGTTTTTCTGCCTCGATAATATTGCCGCTGCGCAAGGCTAAAGCTATCAGCGCCCGTCGCGCTTCCTGGTTATCAGGAACCAGCTCAAGCCAGCGTTGTCCAGCAGCCTGTGCCATTTTCTGATCCTTACCGTACAAGGCAATCTTAAAAGCTCTTTCAGCAACTCGCGGATCGCTCGATAACCGCGCCGCCTGCAGATAGCTAGGCCCAGAAACATCAATACGCCCACGCTGCCCAGCAATTTCACCGAGTAGAATATCGAAGAGCAACGGCCCGGTAAGTACCTCTTTGGGTAAATCAGACCTGGCAGCATCACCCAGTTTAACCTTTACTGCGTGTGCTTTTTCATCATCAGTCACTGCCTTATCTGCTTTGGGAACTAGTCCTGCACAGCCTTCAAGCAGAATCAGAAGCATAAAAACTGCCAAATACGGGAATTTTCCTTTACAACACATCATGTTTTGATTCACTACTTTGTTGATAACCGTCATAATAATGATATAGCACTATACGCAATTGCGGTAACTGGAAACAGTAGCACTTGTATTCATACCGCCCTTAACGGAAAATTTCATGTTTGCATTACGATAATCTGGCCCATGGCACTTATAACGCTCGGTATAAATCATCAAACGGCTCCGGTGGAGCTACGCGAACAGGTCGCCTTTACAAGCGCACGTCTGCCCGTTGCTCTGCTTGAATTACGGCAACTGCCTTCTGTCAGTGAATCTGCCATCATTTCTACCTGTAATCGTACGGAATTATACTGCTATGGAAATCAAACAGATAGCGGCCGGTTAAGCAAATGGCTGAGCGATTTCCATGGCCTGAAAGACGATATTATCCAGCCTTACCTCTATAAATATACTGACAAAGAAGCAGTCAGGCATATTCTCCGTGTTGCTGGCGGTCTCGATTCTCTAATTCTGGGCGAACCGCAGATTCTTGGTCAAGTAAAACAGGCTTATCATCAGGCGAATAACGCTGGCACATTGGACTTTTTGTTATCAAGGCTATTCCAGCACACCTTTTCAGTCGCTAAACAGATACGAACAGACACAAGCATTGGTGAGAGCCCTGTGTCTGTCGCCTTTGCTGCAGTCAGGCTGGCCAAGCAGTTTTTCAGCCGTTTTGAAGAACATACCGCACTGCTCATCGGCGCAGGCGAAACGATTGAGCTGACAGCCCGCCATCTGCATGAACAAGGGCTTGGGCGCATCATTATTGCTAACCGCACGCTAAGCAATGCTCGCCATCTGGCGGCCCAGTTTGAAGGATATGCAATAGATCTGGAGGAGATCCCCGTGCATCTTGCCGAAGCAGATATTGTCATTTCATCAACCGCCTGCGAACACGCTATTCTGACCGCAGAAACCGTCAGACAGGCGCTAAAAAAACGTCGTCATAAACCTGTATTTATGGTGGACATCGCCGTTCCCAGAGATATTGACCCTGACATCGCAAAATTTGATGATATTTATCTGTATACAGTTGATGATCTGACCGAGGTCATCCAGGAAAACATGAAATCCCGTCAACAGGCAGCCCTGCAGGCAGAAGAGATTGTCGATACGCAGGTCGATAAATTTATGGCCTGGCTACGCGGTCAGGATGCAGTAGGCAGCATACGCCTGTTTCGCTCACGTGCAGAAGCAGAGCGCGATCAGGTACTGGAAAAAGCCCGCCAGATGCTTGCATCGGGTAAGCCCCCAGAAGCAGCTATCGAATTTATTGCCAATACTTTAACCAATAAATTGCTTCATCAGCCGACGATTCGTTTGCGCGCAGCAGCTGCTGAAAACCAGCACGAAATCATCAGAGCGGCTATTGAACTTTTTGACCTGAAAGAAGAATAACATTGAAACCATCCATCAGAAAAAAACTCGACTCGATTGCTGAGAGACTGGAAGAAGTCAGTGCCTTACTCGCAGATCCGGAGGTAATGACTGACAATAATAAATTCAGGGGGCTATCGGTAGAATATGCTCAGCTTAACCCTGTCATAATTAGCTACACAGCCTATAAAAGCGCACTTGATGATATCGTAGTCGCAGAGGAGATGTTGAAAGATCCAGAAATGCACAGTCTTGCAGAAGAAGAGTTGAAGCTCTCAGAGGCGTCATTGGAGAGCCTGGAGCTTGATTTACAAAAACATTTATTGCCTCAGGATGCAGATGATAACAAAAATGTGTTTCTTGAGATCCGTGCTGGCACAGGAGGTGATGAAGCTGCCATTTTTGCGGGAGATCTTTTTCGTATGTATTCCCGTTATGCGGAAAACAAACGCTGGAAGGTAGAAATCATCAGCACCAACGAAGGTGAACATGGTGGCTATAAGGAAATCATTGCACGGATTGTCGGCCATGACGTCTACTCTAATCTGAAGTTTGAGTCTGGCGTACATCGTGTACAGCGAGTCCCGGAAACAGAATCCCAGGGCAGAATTCATACCTCTGCAGCCACGGTAGCTGTGTTGCCAGAAGCGGAGGAACAGGAAGAAATCGCGATCAATAGTGCTGATTTGAAAGTCGACACTTTTAGAGCGTCAGGTGCCGGGGGACAGCATATCAATAAAACAGATTCTGCGATTCGGATCACTCACTTACCGTCGGGAATGGTCATCGAATGTCAGGAAGAACGATCCCAGCATAAGAACAGAGCGCGTGCTATGTCGCTGCTTGCTGCAAAACTCAGTACTGCTGAGCAAGACAAACGCCAGGCAGAAGAAACTGAAACACGTCGTAATCTTGTAGGCAGTGGTGATCGTTCTGAAAGAATACGTACCTATAATTATCCCCAGGGCCGAGTTACAGATCACAGAATCAATCTGACACTGTATAAACTGGAAGACATTATTCAGGGGTCACTTGATCATGTAATTAAGCCACTCGTAAATGAACATCAGGCCGACAAACTGGCTGCACTGGGCGAATCAGTAGACTGATATTTAAATCCGTTGCCAGCGAAATGAAAACAACCGTTCAAGCAGCGTTGACTGCCGCTATTCAAAAACTTGTCATGAGTGAAACAGCTCGAATAGATGCTGAAATAATACTGGGTTATTGTTTGAGTAAAGAGCTCAGTTACCTGTACACCTGGCCCGAAGCAATTCTTTCAGATGAACAGCTGAGGTGTTTTAATGCTTATATTGAAAGAAGATGGTTAGGTGAACCCGTAGCTTATATCACCGGCTATCGTGATTTCTGGAATCAACGCCTCATAGTTTCAGAAAACGTTTTAATACCGAGACCAGAAACTGAATTATTAGTCGAGCGCTCATTAAAAAGACTGGGCCCCGTTGAAGTACTTTCAGTAGCAGATTTAGGCACCGGAACTGGTGCCATTGCTATTGCTATTGCCAGCGAGAGGCCTCTATGCAATATAACAGCTACAGATGTTAGCCATGCCAATCTTAGCCTTGCTTGTAAGAATGCCAATGTTTATAACCTTGAAAATATTCACTTTATCCTGTCTAACTGGTTAACAAGCCTGAAAGACAAAACATTCCATGTCATTATTTCTAATCCCCCCTATATCGTTAAGAATGATATTCACTTAACAACAGGTGATGTTAGGTATGAACCAGAGGAGGCGCTTGTTTCTGATGAGAATGGTTTGTCAGATATTCGAATAATAATCCGTGACTCAAAACGCGCTCTAAAAAATGGTGGCTGGTTATTAATAGAGCACGGTTATGATCAATCAAGAGACGTTCAGGATATTTTTAAACAGTATGGGTATACAGGCATTGGTAGCTACAAAGATTTAAATGGTTGGCCTAGAATAACGGAAGGACAGATATACTATTGATAGTTTTTATTGCAAATGCCAATAGAAACAATATCTTTCGCATAAAAAAAAGCCTCTGATATAATCAGAGGCTTTTGGATTAAAACCTGGCAGTGTCCTACTTTCACATGGGAAACCCCACACTATCATTGGCGCTGAGCAGTTTCACTTCCGAGTTCGGAATGGGATCGGGTGGTTCACACTCGCTATGGCCGCCAGGCAAACTGGTATGAAAAATAAAATAATAATTCTATTTTTCAAATTCTAGAAAGTTGTAAAGCATTGGGTTGTTGTACCTGACCATTCCCAAACAGTTTGGGTGTTATATGGTCAAGCCTCACGGGCAATTAGTACTGGTTAGCTTCATGCATTACTGCACTTCCACACCCAGCCTATCAACGTGGTGGTCTTCCACGGCCCTTTAGGGACCTCAAGGGTCCAGTGAGATCTCATCTTGAGGGGGGCTTCCCGCTTAGATGCTTTCAGCGGTTATCCCGTCCGTACATAGCTACCCGGCAATGCCACTGGCGTGACAACCGGAACACCAGAGGTACGTCCACTTCGGTCCTCTCGTACTAGAAGCAGCTCCTCTCAAATCTCAAACGCCCACGGCAGATAGGGACCGAACTGTCTCACGACGTTCTAAACCCAGCTCGCGTACCACTTTAAATGGCGAACAGCCATACCCTTGGGACCGGCTACAGCCC
>JAZGGH010000161.1:0-3219 GCA_036480335.1 Gammaproteobacteria bacterium
GCACTTATGTTAAAGGCTCAGAATTCGTCCCCCATGTGAATCCAATGAATGGATACGTATTACGTGCGCCAATTGATACCGTCATTGGTTTCACTAAAAAAGCATTGCACCGATCCAACTATGCCGACGCCAGGTCCATGCCGGCGGTGATAGAAGGATCGTCGCATAACTTCCTGGCAGATGCGTTCAAAGGCGCCTGCGAATCTGATGTGGGTTTGATTCGTGGCTTCCGCTACGGGACACACATTGCTCCTGGCCCTATCAAACTTGAAGATATTTATCACTACATCCCCATCGGCCCACAAGTTGCCTGCGGTCTTATTTCAGGCGATGACCTGAGATTAATGATTGAAAATGGCGCTCAGGGTTCGCTGACAAGCGTTGTTGGTTACTGGGGTGGCGGCTGGTTGCTCGCATTTTCAGGCATCACCTATGATCTTGACCCGGCAAACGAATGGGGCTTTCGGGCGACTAACATTCGTGTGAACGGCGAAGAACTAGACCCTGCGCGCTATTATTCTGTTGCTGGTTACTGGTATCTTGACTTGCCGGGAAAAATCAACCGCTCCTCTGCATTGGAGATCAAGCTATTAAAAGACCGGTTTGGTGGCATTGTCGATGCCACAGCGGTCGTTGCTTATTATCTGCAAACTCTGCCGGATCATACGGTTGATACGAAACTGAACCGAATTAAGATGCTTTCCCCCCTTCCTGCACCGATTGGTAGTAACCGGGAAATTCAGCCGCTGGGGGGAGTAGCTCATACCGACTATTTATTTGGAGCTGCCGACACTCGAGAACTCAGCACTTCCCATTCGAAAAAACATTAATTTTTCCAAAAATTAGAGAGAACATTATGGTAGAAAGCATTGCAAGAGGAATTATCCGCTGGCGCTTTGTATTGATCGTCCTGACACTTTTGTTTGTCGCATGGGCTGCAAGCGGCGCAAGGTTTCTTACTCTGACCACAGATTATCGTGTGTTTTTCAGTGAAGATAATCCGCAACTCACCGCTTTTGAAACCTTGCAAAATACCTATACAGACAGTGATAATGTACTGCTTGTCATAGCACCTAAAAACCGAAAAATATTCACTCGAGAAACATTGGCGATTGTTGAAGCCATCACAGAAGAGTCCTGGCAAATCCCCCACTCTATTCGTGTCGACTCCATCAGCAATTACCAGCATACAGTGGCAGAGGAAGACGACCTGTTGGTGGGGGACCTCATTACTGACGGTGCTAACCTGCTGGATTCTGACCTGCAACGGATAAAGAATATTGCCCTCAATGAGCCGTTACTTGTCAAGCGTTTGATTTCACCGACTGCAGAAGTCACCGGCATCAACGTCACCATTCAGGTGCCAGGGAAAAACCAGCAAACTGAAATACCTGAAGTTGTAAACTTTACTCGCGATATTGTGAATAAGTACAGAGAAATGCACCCTGAAGTTGATATTCACCTGACGGGCACTGTCATGATGAATAATGCGTTTCCGGAAGCGGCGAAAAAAGACATGCGCACGCTGGTTCCCTTTATGTTTCTCGTCGTATTTGTTTGTTTGTGGTTACTTTTACGTTCAATAACTGCGGTGCTTTCAACTATTTTAGTGGTTATATTTTCAATTGTAACCGGCATGGGCCTTGCTGGCTGGATCGGAATCACCATGACGCCGCCCACTGGCAGCGCACCGACAATCATACTGACGCTTGCTGTTGCGCATTGTGTACATATCCTGGTGACCTTTATGCATAACATGCAGAAGAATATGGATAAGCAGGCAGCCATGACGGAAAGTTTACGCGTTAACTTCTCACCGATTGCGCTAACGAGTATTACAACAGCCATTGGCTTTTTAAGCATGAATTTTTCCGATGCGCCGCCGTTCAGAGATTTGGGTAATATTGTTGCCATGGGTGTTATCGCAAGCTGGGTTTATTCCTTTTTCTTCATGCCTGCACTGGTCAGCATTCTACCAATACGCCCTCATGCGAATCAGGCAACGGCCAGCAAGCTGATGGCACGACTGGGTGAATTTGTACTGGCCAATAAAAATATACTGTTCTGGGGCAATCTTGTTTTAGTCTTTATTCTCGCCTTTTCCATCACTCGTAATGAGTTTAATGACCAGTTTGTGGAGTACTTTGATGAAACTATTGAATTCCGACAAGCAACAGATTTTGTCACGGAAAACCTGACAGGCATTTATACCATCGATTATTCAATCAACACTGGCGGTAGCGGCTCAATTAACGAACCTGACATGATTGCTAAAATTGAAGAATTCACTGACTGGCTAAGAGAACAACCCGAAGTCCTGCATGTCAATACAGTCACTGACATCATGAAACGCCTGAACAAAAACCTTCACGGTGATGATGAAAGCTGGTATCGAGTACCGGAATCACGCGAACTGGCAGCCCAATATCTTCTGCTCTATGAAATGTCTCTGCCATTTGGGCTTGATTTGAATAATCAAATTAATATTGATAAATCGGCGACCCGGATCACGGCCACAATGGACAACCTGAAATCCAATGAATTGCTCGCTATGGAAAGACGTGCATCCGAATGGTTAAAGAATAATGCCCCCGAGCATATGCTGAGCCCTGGAGCAAGCCCATCAATCATGTTTGCCAATATTACCGCCAGAAATATTCGCAGCATGCTCACGGGTAACGCTTATGCCTTACTTCTCATCTCAGCATTACTGATTTTTGCTTTTAGATCTTTCAAGCATGGCGTCATTAGTCTTATACCGAATTTGTTGCCTTCTATTATGGCTTTTGGTGTCTGGGGATTGCTGGTTGGCGAAATTGGGGTCGCTCTTTCCGTTGTCGTCTCAATGACACTGGGTATTGTAGTAGATGACACCATACATTTTATGAGTAAATATCTTCGTGCTCGGCGTGAGCAAAACCTTAGCCCGGAAGATGCCATCCGTGCCGCTTTTTCGAGTGTTGGCGTGGCACTTATTATGACTTCTATTGTCTTAATGGTGGGCTTCCTTGTGCTTGCAGCGTCTTCTTTCAAGATGAATGCGGGTATGGGGCTGTTAACAGCAATAACAATCGGATTTGCGCTATTTGCAGATTTTTTGTTTTTGCCCCCACTATTGCTTAAATTATCGAGGAAAAATTCATGAGAAACCTGTTAAAAATTGCGCTTTCCTGTACAACGCTGAGCTTAATAGCGACACCTGTATTTTCTGAAGCGCCA
>JAZGGH010000162.1:0-21816 GCA_036480335.1 Gammaproteobacteria bacterium
ATTATATTATTGGCTATTATAGTCAAGTGAGACCTCATCAACACAATGGAGGTTTAGCACCCAATATCGCTGAAAAAATATACTGGGAAAAATACTAATCCGTGGCCAATATTACTTGACCACTACATGGCGGGCAGCGCAAGACAAAATCTCTCAGCAACCCATATAATCGCAACAATATTTCACTTTTTGATCAATTCTTGCAATGACTTTTAAACAATGATGAATTATTCTTTGGGTGGAAATGCATTGCAGTGTATTGAAAGCAGTTCCTGATACATTCTGCATTTGAGATTAATTACATCAGAAGGAGGAGAAAATGTATTTATTTCTATGTAAGCTTTGGCCTTATTTATTTGGTGGATTAATAAGCTGGCTTTTTTCTGGCTGGTTTGCGCGTAGATTAAAGCATGGTGAGCCACCCGTTGAAAAAATAGTAGAGAAAGAAGTTACTGTAGAAACACTGTATGACAATCCTGATTTAGTAAGTAAGGTTGCCTCACTTGAAAAAGAAAATTTATTAATAGCAGACTTGCAAAGCAAGTTATCTTTCTTTGAAAGTACAGAACCAGAGATTATAGAAAAAACAATTGAAGTTGAAAAACTGGTAGACAATCCTGAGCATCTGAATAAGATTCGGGCGCTGGAGGAAGGCAATAGAGTCTTGCAGGCCGAGAATAAGAAAATGGCTGGGCTACAGGCAACTATTACTCAACTTGAAAACCGCAAGCCTGAGATCGTTGAGAAGAAGATCGAAGTTGAAAAACGGGTGGATAACCCTGAGCACCTGAAAAAGATTCAGGCGCTGGAAGCCGGCAATAAAACCCTGCAGGCCGATATCCAGAAGATGGCCGGATTGCAGGCGACGATTACCCAACTTGAAAACCGTAAGCCTGAGATCGTTGAGAAGAAGGTCGAAGTTGAAAAACGGGTGGATAACCCTGAGCACCTGAAAAAGATTCAGGCGCTGGAAGCTGGCAATAAAACCCTGCAGGCCGATATCCAGAAGATGGCCGGATTGCAGGCGACAATTACCCAACTTGAAAACCGCAAACCTGAAATCGTTGAGAAGAAAGTCGAGGTTGAAAAATGGGTGGATAACCCTGAGCACCTGAAAAAAATTCAGGCGCTGGAAGCCGGCAATAAAACCCTGCAGGCCGATATCCAGAAGATGGCCGGATTGCAGGCGACGATCACCCAACTTGAAAACCGCAAACCTGAAATCGTTGAGAAGAAGGTCGAAGTTGAAAAACGGGTGGATAATCCTGAGCACATTTCTCGAATTTCAGATCTTGAAACTCAGCTTAAACGCCTGGAACGCACACAAAAAATTGATATTAAGGCAGGAAAAAAAGCCGGGATCGCGATTAAAGCTGAGGACGACTTCACTGCGATTGAGGGCATTGGGCCCAAGATTAGTGAACTAATCCATAAAGCAGGTATTCGCTCTTTTAAAGAACTATCTGAAACGAACCCAGAGGAAATCCAGAAAATACTGAGCAAGGCTGGTTCCAATTTTCAAACAGCAAATCCTGGCACCTGGTCGGATCAAGCTAATCTTGTCGTGAATAATCGCTGGCCAGCTTTGAAAGCTTTGCAGGATATCCTGGATGGCGGTGTGTACCCTGATGGCTCTTCATCTGGAGGTAACCATCAATCTGCTCGAGTGAAAGCACTTGAGGCAGAACTAGCCGAGTATAAAAAAGCGGCGACTAAAACACCAAAACCCGTTGACTATGTTGCTGCGAAAGCTGCTGGTTTCAAAATACGCGGCAAAGGCAATAAGCATGATTTCACAGTAATCGAAGGCATTGGCCCCAAAATCAATGATCTCATTCATAAAGCAGAGATTCATACTTATAGCGCACTTGCTGTTACCTCTACGGCTGATATTCGGAAAATTCTGGATGATGCTGGATCCAGTTTCGCCCTGGCTAAACCAGACACATGGCCGTCACAATCTGATATGGCTTCAAACAATCATTGGGAAAAATTGATGCAATGGCAAGACGAATTTGATGTTAATAAGGAGTGATCATGATGAATTATAACCAGGTTTCACCCAACTGGGCGGGATTCAAACGTTTATGGTGGATAGTCGCCATCGCACTTTTCATATTAACCTTGCTACTTTGGTTGTTAGGCTTTGGACGCCTGGGGCTGGGAGATAGGCATTGCGCTAGCCCAACAACAACTGTTGAAAAACTTGTTGATAATCCTGACCATCTGGCTCGTATTACACTACTGGAACAGGAGAACGGTGTTATTGCTGGTTTGCAATCAAGGATTACAGAGCTTCAGGGTATGCCTGCAGTTGTTCTTGATACATCTAAACTGGAGCTGAAAATCAAGAACCTGGAAACAGAAAATGCGACTATTTCCGGTCTACAATCAAGAATTTCAGAACTTGAGGGTATGCCTGCAACGCTTGCTGATAGCTCTGAACTACAGTCACGTATTAAGAATTTGAAAGCACTCAATGCAACAATTCCCGGTTTACATGCCAAAATTACAGAGTTAGAACGTATGTTAAATACCAGGGGTAACCAGAATACTTCTGGTCTGGCCGAGGCCAGAGTGTTTTTTGATGTTAATAGCTCCATAATTCCACCTGCAGGAAGGCTCTATTTGTCACCTGTCATAAACTATATGAAAATAAATCCTGGTTCTTTAGTCGCTCTGTCAGGATTCCATGATCCTAGTGGTAATTCTGCAACGAATAATTTGCTGGCATACGACCGCGCCACGGCTGTTAAAACCATGCTGACGCAGTCAGGCATCGACATCCGGCGAATTTCACTTGCACCACCAACGATTACTACAGGGACTGGCATTCCAGCTGAAGCAAGGCGTGTTGAAATAAAACTTTACAACTAGGAAATGGCTAGTTTGGCTACCAAGTAGCGCTATAGGCGAGCGGACGTTTCAGATACCGCCGCCTATAATAGCCGGGCTGATACAACAACTCAATGGATACTACTACTGCTTCAGTAGTTTATCAGTGGCGCTTTTAGTTGGCATTTTCTTCGAACGTTTTTTGCTTTTTTCGGCTTTCTTTTTACTCACCTTGCTGCGTTTTTTTGGTGATTTTTTCGGTGAACTTTTTGTAGCTGGAGCACCTTTAGCCTTGTGCTTTTTGACCGGTGATTGCCAGCCATCGCTGGATAATTCCGAAATATTCAGGTTTTTCCCACAGACCCAGGCCTTTTTCAGAGCTGTAAGGGTTTCCTTTGGCATTCCAGAGGGTAAATCCACTGTCGAGAAACTGTCATAAATATCAATAGCGCCGATATAACAGCTGTCTATCTCAGCTTCATTGGCAATCGCACCCAGTATGTTTCCTGGCTTAACCTTATCCTGATAGCCAACTTCAAGCTTGAATCGTCGCATTTCAATTTCAGGAAAATTTTTCAGGGCAATTGGCTCTGTCTGCAGCTTCTTTTCCTTACTGGCAGGCCGTTTTCTGCGAGGCCTGTCATCTGACCATGAGTCATTTTTCTGCGGTGGTGGGCGTGATTCTTTTTCAGACACCAGCAAGGATTCAGCTCCCTGAAACAATTGCGCAAGTGCTGCAGCGATTTTCAGAGGCTCTGTACCTGTTTCTTCCTGGTAGTCCTCTACCAGCTTTTCAAATATTTCAATATTCCGGTTACTTAATGTATCGGTAATTTTTTGCTTGAAGGAAGTAATACGTTGGTCATTGATGATTTTTGCCGAGGGCAATTGCATTGGCTCAATGGGCTGCCGGGTTATCTTCTCAATCGTGCGTAACATGCGTTTTTCACGTGGCGCAACAAACAGAATAGCTTCACCCGTTCGCCCTGCCCGCCCGGTTCGGCCAATACGATGAACATAAGATTCAGGATCATAGGGAATATCAAAATTAATCACATGACTGATACGTTCAACATCCAGACCACGCGCAGCCACATCCGTGGCAATGAGTATATCGATTTTGCCTTTTTTCAGTTGGGTAATAATGCGTTCACGATTCGCCTGTGGGATATCGCCATTAATAGCCACCGCAGAAAATCCCCGGGCTGAGAGTTTTTCCGCCAGATCGATAGTGGCGGTTTTAGTGCGTACAAAAATCAATAATGCATCAAACTCTTCAACTTCAAGAATGCGCGTCAGAGCATCCAGTTTATGTGTTCCAGATACCTGCCAATATCGTTGCCGAATAGTGGTTGCCGTGGTTGTTTTGCTTTTTACCTTGATGACTTTTGGCTGCCGCAGAAATTGCTCGGCAACACGCTGAATCTGTTTAGGCATCGTTGCTGAAAACAGGGCAATCTGGCGTTCTTCAGGAATACGCTCCATCACCCATTCGACATCATCAATAAATCCCATACGCAACATTTCATCGGCTTCATCAAGTACCAGGATTTTCAAACCATCCAGAACCAGCGTTCCACGTTTGATATGATCCAGAACCCGACCCGGAGTACCAACAACCACATGCACACCCCGCTTCAGCGGCCGCAATTGCAGGTTATAAGCCTGGCCGCCATAAATGGGTAATACCCGAAAACCCTTCATATAACGTGCATAAGACTGTATAGCTTCGGCCACCTGAATGGCCAGCTCACGGGTTGGAGCCAACACCAGAACCTGAGGGTCTTTCTGTTTGAGATCGATCAGATCCAGTAATGGCAATGCAAAGGCGGCTGTTTTCCCAGTACCCGTCTGCGCCTGACCGATAATATCCGAACCTTTCAAAATCAGTGGGATACACTGCTCCTGAATCGGTGATGGCGATTCATAGCCAGCATCATCCAGAGCCTGAAGCAAGGGTTTAGATAGTCCAAAGTCGCTGAAACTGGATGATTTTTCTGCAGGGGGCATGATCGAAGCCTTTTCTATTGACGGAGGGAACAGCCGACCGATTATACCCTATGTCAGAAAATGATTATATAGATAAGCCCAACAAAGCTTTAAACCTTTCGCCGAACTTCGACAACATTCCGCAACTGGCTAATTCTTTTCAACACTTTGCTCAATTGTTCGATATTGGCCACCTCCAGCTTGAGATGCATTCTTGCCAACATATCTTTTTTATCCGTGTGAGTGGTTACGCCGATAACATTAATTTTCTGATTGGTCAGTTCCGCAGAAATATCTCGCAACAAACCCTGTCGGTCATAAGCCATAGCTTCGACCTCCACCGGAAACAACTGATCCTGAGACCTTCCCCAGTCAACCTCAATCAGGCGACTTTGATCCATTTCTTTCAGGTGCAGAATATTCGCACAATCTGTACGATGGATGGTCACACCCCGCCCCTGGGTAATGTAACCAACAATCAGATCCTGGGGTACTGGATGGCAGCATTTTGCAAACTGTGTTAGCAGATTTCCAACCCCTTCAATGGTTACCTCATCCTGCACTGGCAGATCTTTACGTCTTTGCCGACGCACAGGCAAATTAAAGGCTTCTATGTTTTTATCTTGCGTTAAATCAGTCAGTGCATTGATGACAGAGCTAACATGCAGGTCACCATGACCAATCGCCGCCATCATGGTGTCTATATTCTTGTAATTCAATTTTTGGAGTATCGGTTCCAGGCTAACATTGCGAATACCCAGACGTTTCAGCTCTGCTTCCAGCGAGGCTCGCCCCGCATCAATATTGATATCACGGTCCATACTCCTGAACCAGTGACGGACTTTTGCCCTCGCTCGACTGGTTGCCAGGTAGCCCAGATCCGGATTAATCCAATCACGACTGGGTGAAGGATATTTTGCCGTCAATACTTCCACCTGATCACCCGTATCAAGCTTGTGTTTCAATGACACCATGTGGCCGTTAATTTTTACTCCCCGGCATCGATGGCCGATATCGGTATGCACATGATAAGCAAAATCGAGCCCGGTGGAATCTGCAGGCAGGTCAATAACTCGTCCTTTCGGCGTCATAACATAAATTCGCTCTTCTTTAGCTTCCGACCTGAACCGGTCAACGAAAGCATCGGCTGTTGTCTCTTCCTCTTTCCATTCCAGTAACTGGCGTAACCAGTTTATTTTATGTTCAAAGGCAGCATCTGATTTCTGTTGCCTGCC
Organism: Gammaproteobacteria bacterium; assembly: GCA_036480335.1. Taxonomy (GTDB): domain Bacteria; phylum Pseudomonadota; class Gammaproteobacteria; order DSM-19610; family DSM-19610; genus JAZGER01. Next base: position 6,060 of record JAZGGH010000162.1, read on the forward strand.
TTCCTTATAACGCCAGTGCGCCGCAACACCAAGCTCGGCATGTTCATGCATTTCATGGGTGCGAATCTGAACCTCAAGAGGTCTACTGCCCGGGCCAATGACTGCAGTATGCAGTGATCGGTAGTTATTCGATTTAGGGTGTGCAATATAGTCATCAAATTCTTTGGGGATATGCTGCCACAGGCCATGCACCATACCCAGAACGGCATAGCATTCACTGGTTTTATTCACCAGCACTCTAACCGCCTGAATATCAAACACCTGATTGAAACCAATCTGTTTACGCTGCATCTTGCGCCAGATACTGTAAATATGTTTGGGTCGGCCGGTGATTTCTGCCTGGATATTTTCTTCCTCACACAAGCTGGACAACTGTACTTTCACTTCCTCAATGTGCTTCTCTCGATCAATCCGTTTGCCATCCAGTAATGCTGCAATTCTTCTGTATTCATCCGGATTCAGATAACGCAGTGACAAATCTTCCAGTTCCCATTTGATCTGCCAGATACCCAGTTGATTTGCCAGTGGCGCATAAATATCGAGAGTCTCTCTGGCAATTCTTTGCTGTTTTTCTTCACTCAGGTACTTAAGCGTGCGCATGTTATGTAGACGATCAGCGAGTTTGATCAGGACAACACGGACATCTTCTGCCATTGCTAGCAACAGTTTTCGTAAATTTTCAGTATGTACCGAGGATGTATTTTCTTGCTGGTCAGGATCAGATTGACGAATCTCATCTATCTTTCCCATCTTGGTGACGCCATCAACTCGCCTGCTGACAACCTCACCAAATTTATCCGTCAGCTCTTCCAGGCTAATATTTGTATCTTCAAGAGAATCGTGCAGAATAGCAGCAAGAACAGAATCTGTATCCAGATTGAGCTGTTGTACAATTTCGGCAACCGCCAGACAATGTGTCAGATAGGGCTCGCCCGATTCCCGTATCTGGCCTGCGTGTAATTTATCTGCAAGTTGCACTGCAGAAAAAATTCGCTGTTTATCACTTTCATCAAAGCGTTCGGATATAGCATTTACCCAGAAAGGTAAATCCAGTGCCTTACCGGCATCCTGGGCGCGGGATTTTTCTGTGCGTGTAACCATACGCCCTAGTGTACATCCACCTCAGGGCAGCGGCTATAATAATAGACGGGTCAGAGTAGAGATTGCAGGGTTGACTCAAACTGCTCGGCAACTTCTTCCCGAATCAACTCGATATCGACATCCTGAAGCCCTTCACAAACCGGCATAGCATCTTCCAGATCAACAGTCGATCCTGTGCCCAGGAAATGCCCGTCTTCAGTCTCATTTGCCATCTGGCTTGCGGTTTTCAGGATGCAGGCTTCTGTATAGGCAAGACTGGCAAACATGGGTTCATGGTGCCAGGCCACCGTCTGCTGTAATGTATCCGGGAGTTGCCATTCGGCAAGCAGACCACCTGCCAGACTGGCATGATTGAATCCAAGAGTGTCCTGTTCAGCGTGATACATCAACTCTTCATCCTCATTGGCAAGCAACAAGAGCTCACGCATTGTTTGCGGGTGATAATGGTATAAAACCAGGCTGCCAATATCATGTAACAAACCCGCAACAAACAATCTTTCCGGGTGCAATACATTTACCCGTTTTGCAATCGAACGGGATAATAATCCGGTATAAACACTGTGCCGCCAGAAAGTATCCATACTCACCAGTTCATTGGGAATATTGCTGAAAGATTTGACGGCTGATATCGACAAAACCAGATTATACAGCTCACTGTTGCCTATCACAGCGATGGCTCTGGTCACGGTATCCACTTTCGCTCTTAACTGATAGTAAGCACTGTTCGCGACTCTCAGCAGTTTTACTGTGAGGCTCGGGTCAAGCGAAACAATATCCGCAATCTGCGCAGCACTGGATTTTGGCGAATGAATCAACTCAAATAGCCGCACACAGACATCCGGCGGCGATGCCAGCCCGCCAACGTCATCAATCAGACTATCGTAGGAGATAGTCTCCCTGGTTTTGACTACCTGTTGATCTATGCCAACCATTCCCAAACCCTCAAACTTAACATTTACTTTATTATCGACGTATACAGAAATTCCTATAGTTTCCAAAAAGATAAATTTGCTAACCCGGTCACACTCTCTCCTTGAGCCACGTGGTACAAATACCTGTCGCAAAAAGACGACCAATTTGGACTGAACGAGATGAATGACACCATACAAGATAAAATCATTAGAATGCCTATCCCTCCTCACCATCAACGCAGGGGTGAAGGTCCCAGCCAGATGTTGAGAATTCTTTCAGAGTGCAAGCAGCAATCCATTACCTATCTGCAGAGCAGCATCGCCCGGATGATGGACAAAACTGATGACGCACTCTTCGAACGTGCTGAAAAAGCGCTTAATAATCAGAAGCAGACGCTATATTTTGATGCCATGCGAGAAATACGCCTGATACGTAAAGACGTAGAAAGCTGCTTTTTACAACGGATAACTGATCAGTTTAGCAAGCTGACAGAGGAATCCCCTGAAATCAGTCCGTCCCATCATAAGATACAGGCAACAGGCAGTAATATTAGCCTTGTTGATACCGACATGCTGGAACAACAACTCGCCATTACTACCATGATCAGCAAGACACGCCAGCAATGTGCTCAACCCCTGTACACGCTCGAAAAACGCCTTGGATTTTTGATCTCCAAACAGGAATTACAATATCGACAAAACCCGCTCGGACCAGAAAACCTCTGCCATGCCTTTGGCAAAGCCATTGAAAAGATGAGTGAAGAAATTGAAATTCGCCTGCTAATTCTGAAATTGTTTGACCAGAATATCGTCAGCCATCTAGATTCATTTTATGATTATTGTAATCAGATATTGAGCAGTAAAGGTATTCTACCCGATATAAAACAGGAACTGTCTCATCATATCCGCCAGAGTATGCCACCGCGTTATCAACCACAAATGCAGCCAGATTCCTCACAGACAAAACAGAGAAATTCTGTTTTGTCTGTGGAGGAAAAAGACGTTCTGAATCAACTGACCCAGCTTCAGCAAATCAATCAAACTGGAAAACAGGGTAATATCCCGGCAGGCAGCCCATCCCATACTGAAAACATCCTTTACTCTGTCAAACAGTCAGATCTAGGAGGAATTCTTGGACAAAATGGTGAAATGGTTATTGATGTCGTTGCCATGTTATTTGACTACATTCTTGATGACACGAACACACCAACATCGATGCGGGCAGTGATTGGCAGGTTACAGATTCCAATGCTCAAAGTAGCCCTGATGGATAACAGCTTTTTCAGTCGCAAAAGCCACCCTGCCCGACAGTTACTGAATATGTTATCCAGTGCGGCCATTCATCTGGATGAAAAAAATATAGATACAGACCCTTTAGCTCGCATGGTCACATCTATCATACAAACAATTCTGGATCAATTTGATGATGAAATTTCGATTTTTTCAGAATTGCTGGAAGACTTCAAAAGTTTTATCGACAGTGAACATAATGTAGCCGAAAAATACGCTGAAAAAACTATTCAGTTGGCCGCAGGGCAGGAAAAACTGGCTATTGCCAGGCAGACTGCGGAATCTGAAATTCAGCAACGTCCCATTATCGCCATTCCGGCAGCAGACTCCGTCAGAAGTTTCATTAACACACATTGGAAAAACCTGTTACTGCTTATTTGTGCAAAGGATGGGAAAGATAGTCATGCCTGGAGTCAGGCGATTGAAACAATGGATAATCTAATCTGGAGCATCAAGCCTAAAAAGGATCAGGGAGCTCGAGAACAGCTGATGAATATACAGAAATCATTACTGGTAAACCTGCAAAATGGTATGCAACGACTTTCTGTACCGGCTTATGAACGGGATGCCTTTCTGGCCGAATTAATGAAAATACAGGGTATGACTTTGTTGACAGGCGATGTCGAGAATAACGATATGATAAATACACCAGTAGAAAATAAATGCGAAGACAAATCCAAACCTGAAGCAGATATTCTGGATGACAAGTATCATCAATTGGCAACATCTATCCAGATTGGTACATGGGTTCAGTTCAGAGAATCTGCCGATGATATTTCTCGTGCAAAGTGTAGCTGGATCAGCCCATTAACCGATTCCATTCTTTTTACTGATCGTTTGGGAAGAAAGGTCTGCAGCCTATCAACCGCAGAATTTGCCGACAAACTCAGACAGCTACGTGCCAGAATACTGGATGATCAGTCTGCCATTGACCGAATACTGGAAAAAGGTATGCAGGCCTGCGGAGATTCAGAAAGACAGCCGGGTGAACAGCCATAGCACACCCATTAATACTGGCTGATGAAGCATATAGACAGGCAGGCTGTACTGTCCAAGCAAAGCCAGTGGCTGTAACAGTGCCACTGGTTTGAATTGCATACAGGGCTCGCAATGACGCCGTAACCATTGAATAAAAAACATACCAGCAAAGACCATACCGAGCCAGGGAAGCAATGGAACATAATCTTCTGTGCCTGGTTTGAATGTCATCAGACCAATCGCCTGCCGCCATTTTGAATCATCAAACCAGGAAAATTCGTATTGTCCAGCTAGCAACATGACGAATGCCAGAAATAATAGCAAAGTGTAATAGCGTATGAATATCAGCCCGACAAGACTGGCCAGCACAATAAAATGCAATACGCCAAAGAAAATAAAGCGTTCTGAGAACATATACCAGGTAGCAATCGTGATCAATAGCGCATTTGCGGCAATAACCAGTAAACGTCTGCGAGACCGTTGCCAATTGACAGTTTTACTGTTGGCCAGCCAGAGGCTGATACCGGCCACGAACAGAAATAGCCCCAGAATGAAAGTCCGAAAATTCAGCCAGAAAGCATCCCGGTAAAAATCAAAACTGACTAACTGGTAATAGGAAAGATCGTAGCAGAAATGAAAAACCACCATCAATACAATGGCTAAACCACGCAGGGCATCTACCCATTGAAGACGCATAATATACCTGTTTATTGCAAGAAATCCGTACAGAATACCATTATTGATTGCGCTCTGTAGCCAATTGCCAGCTCATTGATTCACACTACTAACTTGAGGGCGCCTCTATTAATCAGGATTTTCGTCTGAGGCAAAAAATTATCCAACGCAGAAATCGGGCGAAAAGACGATTAATAGAGGTGCCCTTGATACTCTGATAGCTACTTACTAGCTGTAGACGTGGTAAAGTCCACTTTACACTTGATACCACCAGGCATTTTATAATCGCTATTTGGTAATTCCAGGCGCACAGCAAAAGTACCACTTGCCGCATCAATGACACGGTCAATGCGGGTAATCTTCGCCACCAGTGTTCTGGATACGGGAGAGTCGGCCTGCACCTTGACTGACTCACCCACACTGACAGATCCAAATTCGCTGGCCGGTAAAATCGCTTCAATACGCAGCGGGTCAAGCTGAGCGATCCTGAGTATCGGCTCTTCCCGAACAAACTCACCTTCTGCATGCTGACGATCCATCACCACCCCATTTACAGGGCTGTGTACAATGCGCTGATTAAGTTCGGCCTCTGCTCTTTTTAGTTCCAGTTCTGCAAGTTGCAGTGATTCCTTTGTCTGTTTAATACCCAGCCTGGCAAGTTGCACATTGGTATCTGCTTCATCTTTTTCGTGGGATGATACAGCCTGCTTTTTATACAGTTCCCCAAGACGTTTTGCCTGTCGTTTGTTATACACATATTCTGTTTCTTTTGCGCGCAATTCACCCGTGGCAGACGCTCTCGCCTGCGCAGCATCGACAGTAGCGCGTTCCACAGAAGATTCCAGTTCCACAAGCACATCACCCCGTTTAACAATATCACTGGTATCTACCCTGATGTGTTCCAGCAATCCTTCAACCGGGCTACTGATATTGATTATCTGATAAGGTTCAATCAGACAATCATAGCTTTCGGCAAATACTGATGCATTCATCAGTATTGAAATAGAAAATGGAATAACGGGTAATAAAATCCTGTTGGCGTTCATTCTATTGCTCCTGTAAAAGCCAGAAAATCTTTAAGATAATCGTTATGTTTCAATAACTGTTGACGTAATGCACGGTGTCTGCGAGAAGCTGTTTTTTGTGCGGATCTGACCGCAAGAAGTCGGAGATACACAGGCAAGCGTAGCAATATTTGTTGCATAAAGGGTGAAAGATACTTTGTGATCAATTCATCCTGCAGAGAGAGGATAGCCTGACAACTACCTACTGCACCCTGACGTGCACAGCGGCCGAAGAGTTGCCTGTCTATTCTGGAAGAATCGTGCTTTTCCGTCGCAATGACATGTAACCCACCTGCAGCTTCAGCCTCTTCTGACAGAGAAATATCAGTCCCTCGACCAGCCATATTCGTCGCTACTGTAATCTGCCCTGGCTGACCTGCCTGGGCAATAATTGCAGCTTCTTGTGTATCCTGGCGTGCATTCAAAACCTGGTGAGGCAACTTTTCTTTTTGTAATAAAGTTGATAGCATCTCCGAGGCCTGTACAGAACGCGTACCAACCAGTTGCGGCCTGCCGAGAGCATGAATCTCACGAATAGAGGCCACCACTGCCTGCCATTTCTGTTCGGCATTCCGATAAATTTCATCGCCCTGTTTTTGCAACGCTGAAACACGATGAGTCGGTACCGCAATCACGGGCAATCGATACACCGACCAAAGCTCGTCACTGACTTCTTTTGCGGTGCCGCTCATACCACTAAGATGCAGGTAGCGCTGGAAAAACTGTTGGTAACTGATGCGTGCCAGGGTTTCATTCTGCGCACTGATATCACAACCTTCTTTACTTTCAATCATCTGATGCAAGCCCTGCTCCCAGCTTCTGTCTGCGAGGATCCGACCGGTTGCTTCATCAATGATCTGTACCTTGCCATCGCGCACCAGATATTCTCTATCCCGATGATAAAAATGCACTGCAGCTATCGCCTGAGAAACCCATTCCTCACGTCGTCGCCTGGCATTCCAGGGACTGCCCAGGCGTTTGCCTGCTTCAGCAAGTTTACGCAAACCGCGATCGGTTAATTCGACCTTCCTTGTTGACGCTGTCAGGCGAAAATCCAGGTTTTTCTCCAGTCGTTGCGCCAGTTTCAATGCAATCCTGCACAATGATGTCTGTAAACGATTATCGCCTGGCCTTGATAGTATCAAAGGGGTTTTAGCCTCATCAATCAAAACACTATCGGCCTCATCAACGATGCCAAAGCACAAGCCTCGCAACATCACGGCATCGTCTTCGCTAGCCGCATTTTTTAATGTTGTTACTCGTTGCGTCAGTGTCGACTGCTGACCGTCCATGGCCACCCTGTCGCGCAAGTAATCAAACACCAGTTGCTTATTACTACAATAGGTAATGTTACAGGAATAAGCCTGTTTTCTTGCGGGCAATTCCATGTCACCTGTGATCACACCGACCGACAGACCCAGCATTTCGTATACTGGCGACATGACTTCAGCATCACGTGCAGCAAGATAATCATTGACAGTAATCACATGCACCGGAATACCCGCCAGCGCAGCTGTAGCAGCTGGTAATGTTGCTGTTAAAGTTTTGCCTTCGCCGGTTTCCATTTCTGCAAGTTGGCCATTGACTAACAACCAGCCACCGATGAGTTGTTCATCATAATGACGCTTTCCCAGCGATCGCCAGGCAACCTCGCGAATCAGGGCAAACGCTACAGCAATCAATGTCGGCTCCAGACCCTGCCGATAGAGGGCTTCACGCTGGTTTGATATCAATTGCTGTAACTGCTCGTCTTGCAGGCCTGCAAATCCCCTGGCAGCCGCATTAACAGTCTTCAACATATCACGCCAGGGTTTCTTACGCCCATAGGTCAAACGGTTATGCCGTTTTAATATTGGAGACATCAGCCTGTCAGTTAAACCATCGTCACGGCTCTGACGCTGCGGATAATTTCCAAGACGAATACCAGGGCGTGGCAGGATGTCTAACAAATTAGACATCAATACGTTTTACCAGAATCTGTTGCAAACGCCTTGCCCATTGTTGCCCCAATGGCTCACGCCCATGATTAAAACGCACAAAGACACGCCCACCGCTATACATGACATCCCTGTTTTCTAGCAGGCTCAATTCAAACTGGAACACCGACTCACTGGCAGTAAGACCCTTTTCATCTGTTGTATCAATGGCAATATCACCACCACCATTTGCACCTAACGCCTGACTGGGCAACTGGTTACTGGCTGCTGGTATTTCTCGTTCAAGCTGCGCAGTTATGCTGATATTCGGTTGGTTCACCAGACGCAATTCGACAGACTCAGTCATCTGCCGCACCTGATCAGCAACCTTCTGTCGTACAACAACCCTGGCACGTGTAAGTGGTTGCTCAATGACAAAACCCAATAAATCACCCTGTCTGATATAGATACCGAGCAAGTCATCAGCATTGGTGACAACAAAGCGACCATTTGCTGCACTGCGAATAACCAGTTGTTGTGTCTTTTCCCTGGCATGTAACATATTTGCCTGCAACGCACGTATTTTTTCCTGCGTCTGTTTTGCCTGCAAACGATCAGAAGACATGCTCGAACGATAACGCGTTTCCAACTCGTCGATCTGCGCTTGCAGCAGGCTGACCTGAGCCTCGGCTTCCCTGTCAATGCATTTAATCAGTGCATCGCCCTTTTTCACAAGGCTGTCTGGTGCAACCAGCACCTGCTCGACAAAACCATCTGTCTGGGCACGCACATGGGCCTTTTCCGGCAGCCAGATAACACCTTCACTGCGTGTCCAGTCAGGGAATGGTACGGTGAATAACATCACCACCAGCACCACAGGTAATACCATACCCATCACTAATGCCCGCATTCGGTTGTCGTTCAATTCAGAGTTACTGAGCAGAAATCCAGCCTTTTTGTATAATGGCATGACGCACTGCATGAACAACGCCCAGGCAGCAAGCAAAACACCGATAATAAAATACTTTCCCATGATAAAAATAATGATAGTAAATAGAATTGCCAGTCGGTACACCGTTGATAACAGTCCATACCCAGCTAGCCAGCGACGCTCACCACGACTGTAGGCCGGCGATGTTAAACCGTGTGTTCCCAGAAGGTAACGTTTTGTCAGATAACCCAGATAAGCTTTTGCTCGTTTGTCGAGATTAGGAATTTCAATTGCATCGGACAGAATATAATATCCATCAAATTTGAGTAATGGATTCCCATTGAAAAACAGCGTTGAAAAACCACTGATCAACATCACATCCCAACAGATATTTTTCACCAGCCCGGGTTCACTGTTCAACCAGATCAACACAGCAATGGATGCCAGTATCCACTCAACAATCATCCCGGCGGCACCTACGACCATACGCTGGTATTTATCCGGGAACACATTGGCGCTGGAAGCATCGACATAGGGAATCGGCATCATCACTAGTAGTGTAATACCCATTTCATGGACTTCGCCACCCCAATAGCGGGTAGCAAAGGCATGCCCGAATTCATGCAGGATCTTGACGCAGGGATAAACCAGAAATAGCAACAAAAGATTATCCGGCTGTAACACCCGGCCCATCATCTGTTGACTGATCTCCGTCCAGTGCACACTAACAACGGCCAGCGACAACATAATTAACAGAGTAATCAAAACAGCAGCAGTACGCGTAAATAACCAGCTAACTTTTGCCAGGTGACACGTCAAAAAGCGCTCCGGATCCAGCAATGGAAAACGAATTGCTAGCGGATTCATCCAGCGTTTACGCCATTCCTGTTTAGTGTGTTTCCTGTAACGTCGTAATAATTCATCGCTATCTGGCGCAATATCACAACGCAACATATCCGCTTCATACAGACTACCGAGTAATTGAATCATTTCTTCCTGACCCGGCGCCATATCATCCAGACTTGTCAGTGCCTGATCCCACAACTGTTGCACCGTCAAAACCCCATTCATGCGACCAACAATAAAGCGTGCAGCAGGACTGAGGCGCAAATGGCGGTTATTAACAGCATCCTGAACAATAAACCCGGGTTGTCCACGATAATCATGACGTGCAATCTTTACATGCACGGGTAATTGTGGCTTGAGGTTTTCCAGTCGATACCAGTAAGGACTATGAAATGCTTTTGCCATTATGGCCACCAGCTCCAGAGTTTCAGGCGCACCCAGTCAGTTAACCGGTGTGTCCAGATCCAGAGCAATCTGCGCTCGGCAATATCTATTTTAGCAACGCCCTCCATTCCTGGACGCAATTCTTTTAATTGCTGTTCAAGCCTGGCTTCAACTCGAAAACGATTATGTCCATCATGGACATTGGCTACTGGGGTGATTTTGTTAATTGAAAGTGCCAGCGACTGGTCAGATAAACCCGTCAGCAATAGCATACCCGGCTGTTGTAATACCAGTTCATTGATATCGCGTTCATCAATCTGTAAAACGACTCGATAGGCATTTTCCGGAGCAATGGTATAAATCACATCCCCCTTGCCAACAGGTGCGCCGAGTGATTGACTCGGGTCTCCAGCCACAATCACGCCATCAATCGGTGCCAACAAACGTGTCCTTTGCAGGCGCGCTTCGACCAGCTGTAACTGTACTTCCGCCTGCTTCACCTGTGCACCAACGATACGTGTTTCGGTTCGGTCATGGCTGGCCAGCGCACTACGCTGCTCTCGCTGCAATTGCGCCAGCTGACTCTTCAATTTAACGCGCTCAAGCTGCAGATCACTGTCATCAAGTGTCGCCAGCAGATCACCTGCATGAATACTGTCACCCGCCCTCGCCTCAACCTCGGCAATATATCCATCAATGGCCGCGGTGACTGAACGCTGGGTACTGCCTTCAAGCACAGCATCTGCCGTCACCCGGTAAGTGCCTGTCGAAAACCACAGTAACACCGCAGCCAATACTGAAAACACAGTCGCTGACTTCAAACCAGCATGACCTTTACCCGTCAGGCGTTGCCAGAAATGTCCGGCACTGTCGCTGAGATGCGCGCCTGGAGAACGATCATTCAACCTTCTGATATCCAGCAACGGCCCGACGATAGCCATAATATGTTCACAATTGGCGATCACTTCCGGTTCCAGCACACCGTTACCACGCAATAAAGTCAGAACGCCGATCACCTCGCCATTATTGGCAAAGGGAATTGAGCTGATCGCATTCACTGAAGGCTCTGCCGTCATCGCCGCATGCAATGGGCTGGTATCTGCCCCACCACCTGCTGCCGGCAACGAAATACATTTATCCTGTTGCCAGGCTTCTTCCATCGCAGAACCGATGGCTCGCATCAGATTGTTACGTTTACCAAAACGGGCGCTGAAAGCCAGCCCTTCGATACTAATTTTCTGACCCTGACAGAAGCCAATACTTACCTGGTCACAGTGATAACGCTGTGCTAGTTCAGTTGTGAATACCGTGGCTGCCGTGCGAAAATCCTTTTGCTGAATCACCAGAGCAACCAGATGCAATGCCTGACTGACTCGCTGCATTTGCGCCGAAGGTTGCTGCCGCATCAACAACTCCAGCCAGGCACTGCCCCACTGCAATAATTGCACGACTGCCCGCTGCTGAGCTTCACTTCTGGGCGTAAGCTCAACGGCAATAACGGCAGTCGATTTGCCATTAATGGTGACGGGAAAAGCGATCATGTCGCGAGCTTCAGACTGTTCTTCATCCGCAGAGCGAATCACGGTAGCCTGTTTCAGTAATACTTCGCCAGCTATTTTCGATAACTGTTCTGGCACAGATGACTCACCCGGCCACACAGCCGCCTGGCGTCCCTGTTGGCCACCAGAAACGGCAACCATCAATACACCCCGGGACGCACCCGTAATCATCTTGCACTGCAATGCAAGCCAGGTTTCCATAAAATTTTGCAAAATAGTTTTTCCTGCTAAGTCAGCTATTTGCCCGTCGGCAGATAACAATAAATTGACACAATAGAGACACTAGCAATAAATACGCCAGATTTTAGGCACATCTGTCACAGAAACAAAAAAAGCGGCTTAACTCACTGTTCTCACCCTACTTTAACGCCCAAACACTAGAGCATAATGAAAGAATGCCATCAGTTATTCATTCATACAATTGATCAGCAAGGAACCTAATGCCATAGCATAGCTTTTGTACTGAAAGCCCTTGATTTTCTTTAAAAACACAATATTTATCATTGTAAACCATACATTCTTAGCAGATTTGCCGATAGTCTATTCACTATAAACCCGTCAGAGTGAAGTATGAGTTCCGCAACACTATTATTATCTACCACGTCAAAAATATTAAAAAGACGCGCTAACGGCTTTGCCATCATTGGTGTACTGATTGCCATCGCCTGCATTCTCGTAGCCACGGCTGCTGTTGCTTTCATCGCCACCGGCACTCTCAGCATTGATGCTATTCAAACCGCTCAGCAAACCAATCCCGCACTTTGGTCACTCGACCTGATGCCCTTTATCTTTGCTTTCTGGGGACAGTACACCGGATCAATGATGGCCTATGAGGCAGGTGCAGTTGTTTTTGATCAGACCAGCGAACTGCGTGCACAAACCTCTGCACTGGAACAGAAATCCATGCACGAGGCGACCCATGATTCACTCACTGACCTTCCCAACCGGGCTTTATTTCTGGATCGCCTTGGCCAGGGTCTTGAAAATTCACGTTATGACGGCAGCCACCTGGCTATTCTGGTCATGGATCTTGATCACTTCAAGGATATTAACGACACGCTGGGGCATCATAATGGTGACGGTCTTCTTCGTCAGGTAGCTACACGTCTGAAAGGCACCGTACAGGCTGTTGATACTGTTGCTCGCCTTGGTGGCGATGAATTTGCCTTTATCATGCACAACATCCACTCTGCAGTAGATGCCATTGCCTTCTCCACAACCATTCTTGATGCAATGAAAACGCCTTTTAAAATGAACGGCATGCAGCTCGAAGTCAGTGCCAGTATTGGCCTGGCCATTTTTCCCGGTCACGGTGAGGATGCAAATTCCCTTTTAAAAAGTGCAGACATTGCCATGTATGCTGCCAAACAGGATAAAACCGGGTTCGCTCTGTATTCTTCGGAAAACGATAAATACACAACGCGACGTCTGTCGTTAATGGGAGAGTTGAGACAAGCTATTGATGCCGGTAATCTATCCCTCCGTTATCAGCCAAAACTGAATCTCAAAACAGGCGAGCTCGATTCAGTTGAAGCACTGGTACGCTGGCAACACAAGGTACATGGTGAAGTAAATCCTGACGAATTTATCGAACTAGCTGAACGTACCGGCCTCATCAATCCTCTGACCAACTGGGTGGTAGAAAATGCAATTCAGCAGGCAGCTACCTGGAAGAATCAGGGGCTAAATCTCAATGTGGCCATCAATATTTCGCCTTCTGTGTTGATGGATCCTTTACTGCATGACACTTTCACCGGCCTGCTAGCGGCATACAAGGTTCCAGCCGAATGCATCATGCTGGAAATCACCGAAAATGCGTTAATGGAAGACCGCGACCGAGCCGTAGCAGTACTCGATCAGTTTGCAAAAACCGGATTCAGCCTGGCTATTGATGACTTTGGCACCGGCTACTCATCCCTGGCCTACATTAATCGTCTACCTGTACATGAATTAAAAATCGACAAATCTTTTGTTCAGGATATGGCGACGAATGAAAGCAATGCAGTTATTGTTCGGGCTACCATTGATCTCGCGCATAACATCGGTATAAAGGTTGTCGCAGAAGGTGTTGAAGATGAGGCGACGCTTCATCAGCTGGAAGAACTGGGATGTGATGTCATTCAGGGGTATTACATCAGCAAACCGCTAACGGTGGAAAATATCCCTGATATGATAAGCCTCGGCAACGGACTGTTTAACGTCTCCACTACCGAAACTTAGACCTTCACCTCGCATCCACCACAATTAGCAATCTATTGACAAACCCCCAAACCTTCCAGATTAAAGGCAGCAGTCTTCTGCAGCCTGTTACGACCCACATACAACTGTGAACCGACTGGCATCACCTGTGAATCAAAACAGGTGACACTATTGGCCGGGATTGAAATATCCAGTCCATCCTCTGCTGCATTAGCAACGTTAAGAATATAATCCAATCCATTATCACCTAAGGTTGCATCAATCGTATCGCTAGCTTCTAGTTGCACCCCAGTAGCAGTGACAGGATTACTAGACATGAGACTCCCACTATAAGGCCCCCAGCTCAGTCCACCTCCAGCTACCCGTACTCGCCATTGCGCATCGGCTCCGCTAGTACTGCAATCTTTCCATAGATACAGACCTGGATCAGTGGCTCTGTCGTAGCCTGGCTCACCACATTCTGCTGGCTCAGGCGCTATATTACAGCTCGCTAAGGTATCCAGATTCAGCGGTGAAGTCACAAGCTGCTTACCTTCGCCGAGGTAGACCAGCAATCCACTCTCCTGAATAAAACAGGCGTCAGCAGAGAGAGGCGTAAACCCAAATCCATCCTGTGCTGCATTCCAGGCTTTTAGCTCGTAGCCAATTTCACTGCTGTTCGTGACATTATCCACTGTATCACTGGCTTCCAGGCTAAATTCAGTCAGATTATTGAATCCACTAGTTGACGTGACTTTACCGCTGACAATCGCACCACCCGCATCACCACCTGCACTCAAACGCACTTCCCACTGATCCGTCAGACAGTTTTTCCACAGAAAGATACCCTGTTCGGTAGCGCTGTCATAGGTCGGTTCACCGCATTCTGCAGTGGGTGGAACAACATCACAGGCGGCTAACGTAGTCAGATTGAATGGACTTTGAACCAGAATTCGATTCTGCCCAAGATACATTGGCGCATCTGGCGCTGTTGTTGTTAAACAGGCATCCGTACTGGGTACGAAATCCAGACCATCTACAGCCCCGTTCCAGGTCTTCATCACATAGGCCAACAAATCTGGATTACTGTTATCAATCGCATCATGCCCTTCGATACTGAATTCTGTGTACGTCAATCCACCGACTGATTCAAGAAAGCCATTGTAGAAAACACCATTGCTGTCACCGCCACCGGTGACACGCATGCGCCACTCACCACTGCCATCACACAGCTCCCAGATGAACACACCTTTCTCTGTCATGGGATCAAAATTTGGCTCAAAACAGGCATCCGATAACCCACCACTATCATTGTCCTGAATCGTTACCGTGGCACTATTCATGTCGAGCGTCAGGTTTGATGGGTTATTCAGATTAACCGTGAAGTTCTCTGTACCTTCTGGTGTTATATCATCGACCAGCGGTATTAATACGGATTTACTGCTTTCACCAAGCGCATAGGTCAAGGTCATATTAACTGCCGTATAATCGCTACCATTGATAGCACTTCCGTTAGCCGTACTAACTACAATCGTTGCTGGTTTACGTGGCTGAGTAGACAGATCAATACTAAGCAGTGCATTACCCGAATTTTCCATGACAGTCACATTGTTCACAGATATAGATGGAACCGTGCGCATCGCATCATTCGGGTACGCATCTTCGGTATCTGGCACGCCATCACCATCACTGTCAGTGGGGCCTGAGCCACCACCGGGTTGTGTTGGATTGGTGTCCACTAAATCATCAATGCCATCATTGTCGGCATCCACTCCGCCGCCACTATCAGCGCTGCCGATCATGCCATCGTTGTTGGTATCCAGTGCAGCATTGACTGTGGTATCAATATCGTAAGCCGTCCCATTATTCGCTGCATTCTGGCTTTCAAGATCCAGGAAGTCCGGAATGCCATCACCATCGCTGT
>JAZGGH010000163.1:0-4214 GCA_036480335.1 Gammaproteobacteria bacterium
GGTAAATCACTGGCATTAGGCACAACAAATCGCCCATTAACTTCACTACGAATGGTCAACTGTTCAAACTTTTCTTTTGCACGATCAAGATCAGCATTGACTGCCTGGAGCTTTTTTTGAATAACCAGCGCTTTGACACGCTCGCTGGATAGATTTGAACGGTAACGCACGTGAAGCTCGTCCAGGACTGCCTCTAAATACTTAACCTGGCTCTCAACCTCAGAGTCAACGCTTTGAATCAACACATCACCTTTCTTTACCAGACTGTCAGGGGATACCAATAGATGCGTAATAAAACCATCAGTTGATGCACGAACATAAGCTTTTTCATGTAGCCATATAACACCTTCACTTTGTGTCCAGTCAGGAAAAGGCGCTGTAAATAAGAGTGCTGCAATGATTGAAGGCATTGCAATACCTGCAGTAAATGCTCTTTTTCGATGATCTGATAGTTCAGGACTTTTTAATACATAGGTGATTTTTCTATATAGAGGTATCATAACCTGCATCGTAAATGCCCAGAGCGCCAGCAGAACACCGACAATAAAATACTGGCCAATGATAAACAGGATAATTGCCGCTAATATTGCAAGCCTGTAAAAAGTAGACACGACCCCGTAAGCTGCAAGCCAACGGCGCTCACCGATGCCATACGCAGGGACTGCTAATTGCTTCACACCTAATAGATATTTTTTTGTCAGATAACCCAGATAGGATTTTGATTTTTTATCCAGGTTAGGGATTTCAATGGCATCGGATAAAATATAATAGCCATCAAATTTAAGTAGTGGGTTACCATTAAAAAATAGAGTGGAAAAACCACTAATCAGCATGACATTCCAGGCAATATTCTGGATTATTCCAGGTTCAACTGCTACCCAGATAAACAGCCCCAGAGAGGCCAGAACCCATTCGACTATCATGCCTGCCGCACCGACAACCATACGCCGACTTTTCTCGGGGAAAACATTTGCACTCGATGCATCTACATAAGGAATAGGCATCAACACCAAGAGTGTAACGCCCATTTCATGTACTTCACCTCCCCAAATACGCGTTGCGAACGCATGCCCAAATTCATGGAAAACCTTTACAACAGGGTACACCAGAAAGAGTAGCAATAAGTTATTTGGCTCCAGCACCTTACCTAACAACTGATCGCCAATTTCTTCCCAATGTGACGCGGCTATAACAAGGGCGCTAACAATCAGAACACACATTGCAATGACCGCAGGCAGAGTAAAGATCCAACGTACCGCATTAAGGTTTTTTGTCAGGAATTTTTCAGGGTCTAGCAAGGGGAAACGAATGGCCAAAGGGTTCATCCAGCGCTTACGTACATCTTTCGACCGCTGTTTTTTATAACGACGTAAAAACTCTTCTCTATCAGGGGCAATATCACATTGCAATAGATCAGCCTCATACAGGCTACCTAAAAGATGAATCAGATCTTCCTGACCCGGTGCAGCGTCACCCAGATTTTCCAGAGATAAATCCCATAACTGCTGAATTGTGCGCACACCATTCATCTTACCCACAATAAATCTGGCCGCTGGATTTAGCTGCAGGTGACGACCATTTACCCGATCTTGAATGATAAAACTTGGCTGACCACGATAATCGTGGCGCTCAATTTTTGCCTGCCCAGGTAATTTTGGTCTGAGAGACTCAACCTGGTACCAGTAGGGGCTGTGAAATTCATGGGCCATAATATCAGGGCAACAGGCTCCAGACTTTAAGGCGCACCCAGTCCGTTAGTCGGTGCGTCCAGATCCAGGATAAACGATGTTCACTGATGTCAATTTTTGCAGTCCCTTCCATCCCAGGCCGTAAGCCTTCGAGCTGCTTTTCCAGGATAGCTTCGACACGAAAACGGTTACGACCGTCATCCACACTTGCAACAGGCGTTATTTTACTGACGCTGACCACGAGTTTTTCATCCGGCAAGCTGGACAGAGATAATTTACCTTTCTGACCCAGCACCAACTCAGTAATATCACGTTCATCTACCTGCATAACAACACGATAAGCATCTTTCGGCGAAATAGTATAAATAACTGCGCCTTTTTCAACGGGTGCACCCAATGACTGGCCAGGGTCACCTGCCACAATTACACCATCAATAGGCGCAACCAATTGTGTTCTTGCTAGTTTGGCCTGAACTAATTGTAGCTGTACTTCTGCCTGTTTTATCTGTGCGCTGATAATACGCGTTTGTGTTCGGTTTCTTTCAGCCAATGCGCTGCGCTGCTCGCTTTCAAGCTGTGAAAGCTGACTTTGCAATTTCACTTTTTCCAGCTCAAGATCCTTGTCATCCAATGTCGCCAGCAAATCCCCCTGCACTACAATGTCACCGGGGCGCGCATCAACTTGTGATATATAGCCTTCAATAGTTGCAACCACGTAACGCTGGGTGCTTCCTTCCAGGCTGGATTCTGCCGTCACCCGGTAGGTTCCCGTAGCAAAACCAAGATATAAAGCCAACAAGACCACTAGAGCGCTAGCCGCTTTCAAATTAGAGTAACCCGCGCCGAATAGACGCCGGAAAAATAATTTTCCACTGTCCACCAAACGTCGACCAATCCAGCGATCATTTTGTCGTTTGGTTTCAAGTACTGGGCCTGTAACAGACAGAACATGTTCAATCATATCGAGAATTTCAAGATCAAACTCGGCTTCAGTACCTCGAATCAGCGTCAACACGCCAATCACCTCCCCGTCAATTGCAAAAGGCAATGAGCAGGCGGATGAAACATGTGATTCGGCTATTAATGCTGAATGATGTGGGTAATTTTCAGTATTTTCAGCTGTCGGAAAGAGTATGCGTGAATCTTCCTGCCAGGCCTCATCCATTGAACTGGCAATGGCTTTCATCAAATTATTTCTTTCACCAAAACGCGAACTATAGGCGAGCCCTCTAATTCTGATATGCTGGCCATCGCAGAAACCGATACTGACCTGATCACATTGATAGCGTTGCGCAATCTCTGTCGTAAAGACAGTGGCTGCAGTTCTAAAGTCTTTTTGCTGAACAACCAGAGTGACGAGGTCTAATGCATCGGTGACCCGTTGCATGCGTGCTGTCGGTTGTTGGCGGAGCAATAAATCCAGCCAGGCACTCCCCCACTGTAGCAGTTGAACCACAGCACGTTGCTGTACCTCACTTCTCGGCGTCAGCTCTACTGCAATAACAGCCAGGGCCTGACCATGTATCTTGACAGGAAAGGCAATCATGTCATGCTTGCTATCTTCTTC
This sequence comes from Gammaproteobacteria bacterium, assembly GCA_036480335.1. Classification (GTDB taxonomy): domain Bacteria; phylum Pseudomonadota; class Gammaproteobacteria; order DSM-19610; family DSM-19610; genus JAZGER01. Next base: position 3,256 of record JAZGGH010000163.1, read on the forward strand.
AGATGTCGCTGCGTTGATAACCGTTGACTGCTGCTTTATCGCATTTTCTGAAATCGAAGTAAAATCGTCTGAAACAGTCATTTCTGCCGGCCAACTTGCGACCTGTTTATGCAAGCCTTTTGACGTGGCCATATACAATACACCGCGTGAAGCACCAGCAATCATCCGACATTGCAATGTAAGCCAGGTTTCTATGAAATTTTGCAAAACAATTTCCCAATATTTGCCGGTTACCCGACAAAATATCAGGCAACGTAAAGTTGACGCACGTGTAAATTAGCAATAAACGCGCCAGATTTACGATACAAATGTCTCAAAAGGACATCCTCAACGTGTTTTCTTCCAAAGATAACCCAATAATTTAACAACTCTTTTTCTCAGGACACATTCCTTATTAAATATCAGTATCAAGTACCTCTCAAATTCTCCGCTAACCCTGAGGTATTTACTCCATCTTTATCGCTTAGGAATGCCATTAATGAGCTCAGCTGCACAGCTACTTTCAACCACGTCTCATATACTGAAACGTCGAGCAAACAACTCAGCAGTCTATGGGGCTTTAATCGCAAGTAGCTGTATTATCATCGCATCGATTATTGTTTCTATAATGGCGACAGGAACCATTGATATCGGCGCTATTGCAACAGCGCAACGAACCAACCCTGCATTCTGGGCTCTTGATCTGATGCCATTTATCTTTGCATTCTGGGGGCAGTACACGGGCTCCATGATGGCCTACGAAGCGGGTGCCGCTGTCTTCGATCAGACAAATGAATTACGGACGCAAACCGCTGCACTTGAACAAAAGACGATGCACGAAACAACACACGACATGTTAACCGGGCTCCCTAATCGCGCGTTATTCTTCGATCGGCTTGACCAGGCGATACAAAATGCCAGGCATGACGACAGTCGATTTGGCATCATGATTATGGATCTTGATCATTTCAAAGATATCA
>JAZGGH010000164.1:0-20605 GCA_036480335.1 Gammaproteobacteria bacterium
AAAGAATGTGTAAAATAGTCTGTGGAAATTAGGATTGCCAGATTACCGTTATAGCCTGTTACCTGGTGTAGAATGATAGTTTGGTTGAAAAAGGGCTGTTTGTTCGGTAGTAATTCGGGAAATAACACCTGGGGGTTTCTTCAAACAGCCTTTCTATGATTGGTTAGGACGAAATAATCGCACTCTGACCCGACAAGCGGGTCAGGATCTCTGGGTAAGATCAAAGTTTGACAGTCATGGTCGTGTTCAAAAAACGACTTACCCCAGTGGTTTCGAAGTACAAAATGACTACAATCCCTTTGGTCATCTTGAGAGGGTCATCAATGTAGCCAACGGAAAAACATTGTGGACGGCCAATGCCATGGATGCTCAAGGGCATATCACAAGGCAAACGGTGGGCAATAATATTGTCACGTTGCGGACGTATGACCCAGCCAGTGGGTATTTATCGCAAATTTCCACAGGCCTGGGATCCGGTGGCGCCATTCAGTCCCTCAAATATACCTTTGATCCACTAGGAAACTTGCGGGAGCGTCTTGACAGGAATCAGGCCGATCTGACTGAACGTTTTAAATACGACAAACGCAATCGCTTAACCCGTATAGACCTGGTAGGTATTGGCCAAAAACATTTTGATTATGATTCACTGGGCAATATCACTCAAAAAGGCTCTGTGACGGATTATGCTTACGGCGCAGGGTCGGCGGGTCCGCATGCACTGACCTTGGCAAACGGCAAGCGTTATGGATATGACAAAAACGGCAACATGACCTGGGGCAGTGGTCGAACCCTCAAATGGACCAGCTACAATAAGCCAAAGGAAATCACAAAGGGTACATCGGTTATTAGTTTTGACTATGGCCCTGATCGTGCCCGTTATCGACAAATCAAAACCGACAATGGGGTTGCCACGACCACGTTGTATCTGGGTAAGTTGTACGAACAAATCAGCACCATCAGTGGCACAACGCTGCGGCATTATATCTATGCTGGCAGTCAACAGATTGCTATCTATGATAAGCCGCAAGGCGCTGGTAGCACCAAACTGAGTTATGTATTTGCGGATCACCTGGGTTCCACAGATGTTGTGACCACTGCTGCCGGTGTTGTTACTGGCCGTCTCAGTTTTAATGCCTTTGGTGGTCACCGCAAATTGAACTGGCAGCCGAACAACATCCTTGGGCAATTACAAAATGCAGCCTTGTTGAGTACGACCCGAGGTTTCACCGGCCATGAACAACTGGATGTCGTGGGATTAATCCATATGAATGGCCGGGTCTATGATCCCGAGCTAGGTCGCTTTATCAGTGCAGATCCGCAAATACAGTATCCCAGTATTCTGCAAAGTTATAACCGTTACAGCTATGTGCATAATAATCCACTGAGTTATACAGATCCGAGTGGATTTGGCTTTGATATCAGTAATAAAATTGGCGATTTTTTTGATAACGCGCGCAATCTGCACAGGGATGCATTCAGGCATACGAATACGTATAAGCTGATGGATGCAAACAAAGATTATATAAAAAATCATAAATATGCGCAGACGGGAATTCAGATAGCCGCGTCATTTTACGGGCCTTTTGCAGCAGGATTAACCAGTGCGGCTATCGTGCATATGAATGGCGGGACGCGGGGAGAAATAACCAGAGCAGGTGTCATTGGTGTTATTAGCTCAGCTATAGGGGGTTTGGCATCAAATGCGGGAGGCGGTATTATAGGGCAGGTAGCTGCATCGGCTGTCGCAGGAGGAGTCATCGCTGAAATGTCAGGCGGGGATTTCAAGACAGGATTTATTACAGCGGGGATTACGGCAGGAATTATGCCGAGCATAGCCAATTCTTCAAGCTTAACCGGACCTGCTAGGGTTATAGCGGCAGCGGTAGTTGGTGGAACAGTGGCAGAAATTGGTGGTGGTAAGTTCGCAAATGGTGCTAAGACATTCGCATTCATGCAGTTGTTGACCGGGGCATCGAATTATTATGAAAGCGCTGTTGGTCGTAAGGCGAATCCGTTGCCAGGAAAGAATATAGCTGGACAAAATTCCTATGATCTTGATCCTAATACAGGTCAACAACTCCCTCAGGATACATTAATGAATGTTATTGGATTAAATCGAGAAATGGATGGTTCTTGGCTGGATTTTTTCACGCAGGGAGGTCCTTTGAGCAAAGTGCTTAACATAGTTCCAGTGATGAACGCGACTGGTGGTCTGCATGATTATTGGTTCAACTCAAAACAGTTGGAATGGGGTTTTGTAAATAATCTTGGTTCGATGGTGCCGGCAGCTGCGATCAGTACCGGCGCTGTTTTTGGTAATTTTGTTCAAGGCTGGGAAAGTAATCCGATGGCGCTCAATCTCATGACACAGAGAGATAGAAGGCGATGAAAAAGGTAAGGGACTTATTATTGGGTTGGATGTTTATGTCGATGTTGTCTTCATGTAGTGCGTTACCGACGCCACATGAGAATTTCAAGAACATTATGCAAAGTAACATTGGTAAGAGAGAAAGCGATCCATCTTCCTATCTATCGCGCTATCCTCAAAGAGTATTTGATAGTAAACATTTGCCAAATGGAAACACTGAAACTGAATATCGACGTAGTGAGAAATGCAGAGTATTTTTTGAAATAGAATTAGATTCCCGCATCATTGTCGGTTGGCGCTTTGAAGGAAACGAGAAAGATTGCGACATTGTGCCGTGATAAAGAAAAGTTTGCTGTCATTATTGGGTTGGATGTTTATGTCGATGTTGTCTTCATGTAGTGCGTTACCGACGCCACATGAGAATTTCAAGAGCATTATGCAAAGTAACATTGGTAAGAGAGAAAACGATCCTTCATCGGATCTTTCTCGATATTCTCATTGGGTGGTGGGTCGCAGTGTGTTACCTAATGGGAATATCGAAACAGAGTTCCGGTGGAGAAGGCAGTGTCCTGTATTCTTCGAAATCGATACTTCTACACATACTATTATCGAATGGCGTTTTGAAGGCAGTGAGCTGGATTGCGAGATTGTGCCGTAGGTTTTAGTTGTAGTAGCTAAAATGTAACCTAACAGACACCTGTTGATAAACGGGTAACTGTCAGATCAAGTCTGAGCTACTACACGTTGGTTATAAATGGCCTTAAACCATTGACTACTTTATAACTCTACAATTTCTCAAAGGCTGTTCTATCTTTCCTCGATGTTATTGTCGTCTTTTTTCAGTTGTAGAGTTTGCTGTTCATTTTTATGATGCCCCAGACAAAACACCTCACATTGGATTTGATACGCAGGTGTGGTATTTCGAAGTAGCTGCCAGCTTGCTTCCATTAGTGTTGGGGCATCTATTGGTAATATTATTCATGGGTGGCAATCGAATCCAATACCGCTTTATCTGGCAACCCAGCCCTACAACAGAGATTGAAGAAGATGAAAATAATATTCCAGTTCGTCATAGGGTGTATACTATTTACACCATTGATTTCCTGCAGCGCCATGACACCACATGAGAATTTTGTTTCAATAATGAGCTCTCAAATTGGTAAAAGTGTCGATGCTCCTAATTCTTACACAGGGGCATATCGTAAATATCGCGTATCAGAAACTAGATTGGAGAATGGAAATATTGAGGAAGAGTACAAACGCGGAAAAAGATGTAGGCATTTCTTCGAGATTGATAATAAGTCAAGCATTATTGTTGGCTGGCGCTTTGAAGGTAGCGAGAAAGATTGCGCGATAGTGCCGTGATAAAGAAAAGTTTGTTGTTCATTTTTTATGACACCTCAGGCAAAACACCGGTGCAGCGGGTTTGCTGTGCAGAGTGTGGTATTTCTGTAGCACGCAAGAGTACTGTCGTACATTTTACCAAGTTAGCGACATAACATTGAGCTAAGATAGCCAGTTTATCGGCGTAGGCCATGACTTGTTGCCAGCCATGCCACCCTAAGAACCGTGCGTGCGAGTTTCCCCGCATACTGCTCAAGCCGTCTCAAGGCTAGATACCCAGAGACCACAGCCCCCATTCTCATAAATGACTTCTGTTACATCGCTTCTTGTTTTCGATTTTTAATCCAGCGGTAATAGTTCGACCAGCCACTGATTTTAGGATTCAACAGTCGAATCAAATTTTTCAGTGGTGCAGGTAGGGTTGCTCTTAATGATGCCTCTGATCTCCGCCAAATGATTTTTAACGCTGTCTTTGGCTGGTTTGATCAGTATTTACCTTTGTATTTACGCAGGTTAAACCCCAGAAAGTCAAATCCGTTGTCGATGTGTGTGATGCGGGTTTTCTCCGGCGAGAGACTGAGTCCTCGCTTTTTCAGGAACTGCTCTACCGCAGGTTTTCTAGCCAGATGTCGTTGCATCTAGTCTTCTGGTTGAACGCATTATTCGATTCATGTCAGGTCCTTTCGGTACAACACCTGAAGGGTTTAATGCTTTCATGGAATAATAGCCCTGTTTGATATGATCAAAATTGACCGTCTCGGCAATACCGGGAAGATTGTATATGCGTTGCATGTAATCTGACACGGCTGGATAGTCGCGGATCTGAGCAAGGTTGGTTTTGAATAATCCGTAATAAGCGATATCAAACCGGACCAGTGTGACAAATGCTCTGATATCTGCTTCTGTCAGCTGATTCCCCACCAGATATTGCTGTTTTTTGAGGCTGTGCTGCAGGTAATCCAGGCTGTCGAACACGCCATCAACCGCTTCTTCGTAGGCAAACTGGCTGGTAGCGAACCCGGCTTTATAAACGCCATTGTTAAACGCGGTGTAAAGTCGTTCATTCATTGCATCAATGTCTGTTTGCAGGTTTTCAGGATATAGATCAATGTTGTTATCAGCCAGCGATCCAAAACCCCGATTCAGTATCCGTAATATATCGGCTGATTCATTGTTGACGATCGTTTGAAGCTTCTTGTCCCATAATACAGGTACCGTAACCTGGCCCGTATATTCAGAGTCTGCATGGCTGTAGAGTTGGTGCATATATGCATAGTTGTAAAAAGGCTCCTGATCCGATCCCGGATAATCACCGAAGCGCCAGCATTCATCACCAAGGAAAGGCTCGACAACGCTGACAGAAATAACCGATTCCAGTTTTTTCAGTTTGCGTGCCATCAGGGTTCTACATGCCCAGGGGCAGATCAGGGCGACATACAAATGATAACGGTTGGCTTCTGCGATAAAGCCCGCTTTCCCGGTTGGCCCTGCCTGACCATCCTCTGTTATCCAGTGTCTGAAAGTAGAGCTCTGGCGTTTGAATCGTCCCTTGTCATCAGAGGCCTGAATCGGGTTGAAATCTTGATGCCATTTTCCATTGATTAACATAATTTATTTCCTTAGTAATAACTGGATGAATCTGTCGTAGCAAATAGCCATATAAGGCTACTGCCAACCGCGAGCAGACTGATGCCAGAGGCATAGCGCCATTGGGTGATGAGCCCCTGCAGCAAGGCAAAAGTGATTAATGCTGCAGGTACAAGAGGAATGTTTGCATAGAGTATTGCACTGGCAAGTAACCACAATGTCATAAAAGTGAGTAGCGATATCGTGCTTGTATCGAGCTGGTTGTGGCGCAGTTTTGTTGACAGTTCGTGGATTGAAAATGCGCCCAGAGTTGCTGCGATGACGGCGCACAGTTGTCCAATCAGCAGGCTACCTCCCAGACTGGATACCAGGGCAAGACCTGTATTACTGATAGCCAGTGTGAGCGCAGGGCTTGCAGGTGTTATCTGTGACAGGCGGAAAACAATGATGCCTGCGACAATAGAAAACAACAGCAATTCTGTAAAAAGCGTGATATCCGGAGCGTGTCTGATGACCGGCCAGGCAAGCAGACTGACGCCTGATACGAAGAACAGTATCCAAAGAATATTGATTGCGCCTGAAAGCTGTCTGTAATAAAAGCCTGTAACAACAAACAGAGCACTCATCAAGGCTATCCATTCGATAGCTTCTCCGGGAGGAAAAGCTGGAATACCAGCTATCCACAGATAACAGCCCAGCCAGATAGCGAAGACGGCAGGCAGGATAAACCTGCCGTGCTTCAATGTGAGTCGTTGCACCATGAATGACTGCAGTAAAGGCACAACCAGGCTCGATAAAACAAGCTGCACTTGCATTGACATGATTACTGCTTGATCGCTTCGATATTCAGGGTAATGGTTATTTCATCGCCAATGCCATCGGCCATGTATGTCATGCCATAGTCGCTACGTTTGATGGTTGTACTGGCTCTGTATCCACTGCGGTAACCGCCCCAGGGATCCTTGCCAGCGCCTATAGCTGTGACGGCCAGTGTGACCGGATTTTTCTTCCCATGTAACGAGAGTTTTCCCTCAATGGTTTCCGGTTCGCCGTTATCTGTGTAACTCACCTTGTCTGAAACAAAGGTTATTTCGGGGTGTTGTCGAGCATTGAAAAAATCTGGGCCACGCAGGTGATCATCACGTTTTTTGTGATTAGTATCAATGCTGGCAGTATCGATTGTCACCTTCACTGTCGAATCGCCCTTTGGCATCAATTTCAGATTGCCTTCAAGAGTATTGAAGCGACCAACCAGTTCGCTGGTACCAAGGTGATTGATTGAAAAAATAACCGACGTGTGAGCAGGGTCAATTTTGTAGTTGCCATCCGCAGCCTTTTCTGCGGTAGCGCTTTGTCCAAAAGAGATCAAGCCAATAACGGAGGCGGCAGAAATGGAGCGTTGCAGAGATTTGTAGAGAGTGGTGGTTTTCATAATACATTCCTCGTTGTTTACGTTAAGTGATATCACATCAGGAAGGTTTATTTGTCCGTCCCTGATGTGTGGATACAGTATCGACGCCTGCACAAATAAAGACAATAGTGATAAATATAGATACACTGTCTACAAAATATAGACAATGGCGGGAGGCGGAAGTGGATAAACTGGCCTGTATGCGAGCGTTTGTGGCGGTAGTTGATGCCGATGGTTTTTCCAGTGCTGCTCGCAAGGTGGGAATGACGAAAGCGTTGTTGAGTAAATATGTGGCGCAACTGGAACAGAGTCTGGCAACCCGGTTGCTGCAGCGAACCACCCGGCATGTTAGCCCAACCGAAATCGGGCGAGCGTACTATGAGCGTTGTATTCCTTTACTTGAAGAGCTGGATGAACTGGAATCCAGTGTCAGGGATATTCATGCTAGCCCAAGAGGGGAATTGAGAATTAGCGCTCCGGTTTCCTTTGCCGAGTTGCACCTGATGTCGCTGGTTTCCGCTTTTACCCAGCAATATCCGGATATTTGTATTGATCTGAGGTTATCTGACAGGGTAGTAGATATTGTCGAGGAAGGTATCGACCTGGCAATACGTATCGGGAATTTACCCGATTCAAGTCTGGTGGCGCGTTCTTTGGGCGAGATTCAGACGATTGCCTATGCATCGCCTGAATACCTGCAGGAAAACGGAGTTCCACAGCAGCCTGATGATTTGTTGCAGCATGCCTGTGTGATTGATACCAATATAGCAGATGGCAGACGTTGGCGATTCAAGCATAACGGTAGAGAAACGACGGTGCCTGTACAGGGTAATCATGCTGTGAATAGTGCAATTGCAGTCAGGGAGCTGGTGCTAGCCGGCAAGGGTATTGCCATAGGTCCCCGCTTTGTTATTGCGGATGATCTGAAAGCAGGGCGCCTGAATAGCGTGCTTGGTGAGTACGAGATTCAGACCTTCGGTTTGTATGCGGTCTATTCCCATCGGCGTCACCTGTCAACCAAAGTCAGGTTGTTCATTGACTGTCTGATAGCACATTTTTCGTCTGTTGTTGAGTAATCCCTTTTTCCTTGGGCGGGAATTATCCTATTTGTTTGTAAGACACTTATAATGTCCTTTCAGTTTATTAAGTCTGTGTTCATACCAGAATATATATTTTTAATACGAAGGAAAGTTTAAGATGAAAAAGATGTTGGTTTTTCTCCTGGGGACGTTTTTTATGAGCGTATCACAGGCAGCCCTTTATCAGTTGTCAGCAGATTTGCGTCCACCCAATCAGAACGGTACTGACCCGGATAGAATCACTGACCCTCAGGGTATTGTTCCCTCCAGCGCCAGTGGCGCTTTCAGTGCCATACTGGATACTGAAGCATTAACTCTGACGGATATTGTTCTGTCTGTTGAAGGAATGACAAAAGCGGATTTGCTGAATTTTGGTCCAAATGCAACGCCTTTTCATCTGCATATTCCTAATAGTGGTCCTGGCAGTTTTGGCTTCAATGTGGTTGATCTTTCCTTTGGTCCAGACGCTGGTCATTTTATTACGTCAGCTACCGGATTTACTTATGTGCGTGGATATCATTCAATTAAAGGCGATGCTCAGGGTCAGTTTGTCGCTGCGGGTATTTTTCCTGGTGATGATGTGATTGCAGATCTTCTGATTGATGAGTCTTTTATTCTGGTGCATTCAAATAAGGAATTATTTACCAATACCGTTCACCCGCCCCAGTTTCCGGATGGTTTTCCGTTTGGTGAATTGCGTGGCGAAATTGTAGCAACGGTGGTTCCGGTTCCCGCAGCATTCTGGTTGATGGGTTCAGCTATCATAGGGCTGTTTGGTCTGGCTCGTCGTAAGTAGGAGTTAACCGGGCTTTCAATGATTGCCCAGTTTTCACTCCCAAAAAAAAGCCCGCAGCGTGAAACGCTACGGGCTTTTTATTTTGTTACAGATCAGGATTTAGCGTTACGTTCCGCGGCTTCCTTGATCACGGTTTCAGCCACGCTGTTAGGGCATGGCAGGTAGTGCGAGAACTCCATGGAGAACTGACCACGACCAGAAGTCATGGTACGCAGATCACCAATGTAGCCAAACATTTCGCTCAGAGGTGCATCTGCCTTGATGCGCACGCCGGTAACACCTGCTTCCTGTGATTTGATCATGCCACGGCGTCGGTTCAAATCGCCGATCACATCACCCACATGGTCGTCTGGTGTGAACACATCCACTTTCATGATGGGCTCAATCAGCTGTGGGCTGGCTTTAGGCATGGATTGACGATAGGCACCTTTTGACGCGATTTCAAAAGCGACAGCAGAAGAGTCAACCGCATGGTAGGCGCCGTCCTTCAGCGTAACCTTCAGATCCAGGCAGGGGTAGCCAGCAAGTACGCCTTTATCCAGGCAGGATTTGAAACCTTTTTCAATAGCAGGCCAGAATTCTCGTGGCACATTACCGCCAGTAACAACGGATTCAAACTCGAAGCCACTGCCAGGTTCGCCAGGTTCAATCACATAGTCGATTTTACCAAACTGACCGGAACCACCCGACTGTTTCTTATGCGTGTAGGAGTCTTCCAGACGCTGGGTAATAGTTTCGCGGTAGGCAACCTGAGGCTTGCCGACATCGACTTCAACACCGTGGGTGCGTTTGAGAATATCGATTTTGATATCCAGATGCAGCTCACCCATACCTTTGAGGATGGTTTCACCACTGTCTTGATCGGTCTCCATATGGAAAGAAGGATCTTCCTGGATCATTTTGTTGAGTGCTACACCCATCTTTTCGGAGCCGCCTTTATCTTTGGGCGAAATCGCAATCGAGATAACCGGATCAGGAAAAACCATAGGCTCAAGAGTTGCCGGGTTTTTTGGATCACAGAGCGTATGGCCTGTCTGCACATTCTTCATGCCAATCACTGCAACAATATCACCCGCCTGTGCTGAATCGAGTTCTTCGCGTGAGTCAGCGTGCATTTCGACAATACGACCAATACGCTCTGTTTTACCGGTAAAGGTATTCAGTATCGTCATGCCTTTGTCCAGGCGACCGGAATAAATACGGATAAAGGTCAGTGCGCCAAAGCGGTCGTCCATAATCTTGAAAGCCAGGGCGCGTAACGGCTTGTCAGGATCAACAATAGCAAACTCACCGGTTTCGTTACCTTCAAGATCCACCTCGGGCTGAGGTTTAACTTCAGTCGGGCTGGGCAGGTAATCAACCACGGCGTCGAGCACCAGTTGCACACCCTTATTCTTGAATGCCGAACCACAATAAGTCGGGAAAAAGTCCAGCGCGATAGTACCCTTGCGGATACATTTTTTGATGGTATCAATATCGGGTTGTTCACCTTCAATATATTTTTCCATGGCATCGTCATCCTGATCAATGACGGCCTCAATCAGCTCTTCACGGTATTTTTCGACGTCATCTACCATGTCAGCAGGCGGATCGGTGATTTCGTATTTTGTTGGATCACCAGAATCGTCCCAGATCCAGGCTTTGCGGGTGAGTAAATCGACGACACCCGTGAATTTTTCTTCAGCACCAATCGGTAGCACCATCATGACCGGGTTGGCACCCAGTACAGTTTTGACCTGATTAACTACGCGGTAGAAATCAGCACCCATACGGTCCATCTTGTTGACGAAAATGATACGCGCAACTTCAGACTCGTTGGCATAGCGCCAGTTGGTTTCAGATTGCGGTTCAACACCACCGGAGGCGCAGAATACACCCACGCCGCCATCCAGCACTTTCAGTGAACGATAGACTTCAATAGTGAAGTCAACGTGGCCTGGGGTATCGATGATATTCAGACGGTAATCATTCCAGCTACAGCTGGTTGCAGCAGACTGAATGGTGATGCCGCGTTCCTGCTCCTGATCCATGAAGTCGGTGGTGGCTGCACCATCATGCACTTCACCAATTTTGTGGATTTTGCCGGTCAGTTTAAGGATGCGCTCGGTCGTGGTGGTCTTGCCTGCATCCACATGGGCGAATATGCCGATATTTCGGTAATGAGATAAGTCTGTCATAGCTGTGCTCTAGTCTGCTTGTTAAATTGATTGACCGGTAAGTTCCAGACAGGAAGTTACCGTTGATTTGCTGGCCTGCCAATATGATTAATGATTGAAATGGCTCAGCGGAAAAACCACGCATTATAACGCAAAATGCCTAATTGTTGAGACTATTTCAATAAATATTTTATAAGTGGAATCCGCCAATTTATCGGCAATTTAGTCGCTTTGGGGCCAGTTTGTCAGAGTATTGTCAGTCATTTGGGGCTGAAAAGCCGATATTACTGCCTATTTTTGGTGACGGAGCATTTGGTGTGATTGTTGCATTAAAAAATGTAATGTATTTAATCTCAGGAGGAACGTGCTGTGGCATGCAAAATTGAAAATATGGTGTATGAGACCGCCGAAGCGCTGGACGAATCGGTGTTTGTCTATGAAGCTGCGGAATTGATGGCGCAATATAACCTGGGATCGATTATGGTTACCAGTGGCGGCACTGTGATTGGCCTGTTCACAGAAAGGGATTTAATTACTCGTGTGATCGGTTTGCGTAAGGATCCTGCTGAAACCCGGCTGGCTGATGTCTGTACGCGTAATTTAATATCGATTACGACTGAAGCCACCTGCGAAGAGGCGATAAAACTCATGGGCGCGAATAAATGTCGGCGTCTGGTGGTGTATAAAAATAATACTTATCAGGGAATGGTCAGTTTGCCAAAAGTTGCCCAGGCAATGGCGCATAAGGGTGGCAGGGATTTTGCTGTCAACTTTGTTTTTGCTATTTCGCTGGCGACTATTATTGGTTTCCTGATTCTATTGTCCACCCGCTTGCCTGATATGATTGAGCTGGCCAGAAATACCCAATGAGATAGTAAGTATACGATCTAGATCAAGGCTGGAAATAAAAAGAGTGCTATATTGTAATCATGCAGTCCTTTGTACAAAAACTTCTCTCCTTTAGTGTGCCGCCTGCCTCCGCTGTTTTTCTGATGTCTGTTGCGACGGCAGCAACGGTTCGTTTCGAGCTGGAATTTGAAGCGAATCTGGCCAATGGCAAGCATGTCTATGAAATCTGTGCCAGCTGTCATTTGCCGGAGGGCTGGGGCAATGAAGATGGCACATACCCGCAACTGGCTGGTCAAAACCAGAAGGTGCTGATCAAGCAATTGCTCGATATTCGCAGTGGCAAACGCGACAATCCGATTATGTATCCTTTCGTTTCCGCACGCACTATTCCCGATTACCAGTCACTTGCTGATGTCGTCGCTTATATTTCATTGCTGCCAATGACGCCTGAAAATGGCAAAGGCCCCTGGGGGGCGGATACTGTTGAATACAGGCAGGGAAAGACACTGTATCAGGAAAAATGTTCAGGCTGTCATGGCGCGAGCGGTGAGGGCAATGATGCTTTATCTATTCCTAAGCTGCAGGGGCAACATTATGCTTATAACCTGAGACAGATCCGGCATATTTCCAGAAAAGAACGCCGCTCTGATCCGGCTATGCTGAGTATAGTTGAGCACCTGAAATCTGATCAGATAGAAAAAATCGTGAATTATGTCAGTCGGCTGCCTGTGCCGAAATCCAGTCTGGCACCGGATATACACTGGCGTAACCCTGATTTTTCGGATGAGCTCAATGGCAAATAAAATCAATCGACGTAAATTTCTCAAAGTCGGTGGCGCTGTTATGGCAGCCGGTACATCCGGCCATATTCTGGCAAGTGACACGACCAAAACGACCGCAGATGCTAAGACTGTTGTTAAACCGCGTTATCTGCGCAAGGCCGATTTACCCGCAGCCAAAGGTCCGCGTATCGTCGTTATCGGTGGTGGCTGGTCGGGTCTGACCATGGCGAAATACCTGAAAAAGCAAAACAGTCAGTTTGATGTTGTCCTGATGGACCGTAATGCAGCCTTTATTTCCTGCCCTCTGAGCAATGCCTGGATGGCGGGGGAATTGAGTCTTGATTTTTTAACCCACAGTTATCTTGATGCGGCAAAAAATGGCGACTATATTTTTTTACGCGCAACCGCGATTGATCTCGACAGAGAAAGTAAAACCCTGTTCACTGATCAGGGTAGCATTGAGTATGAATACCTGGTGATCGCGCCGGGTATTGATTATGATTATTCGCGTATCGGCGTGACCGATCCGGCGGATGCTCAGCAAATTTATACGCAGTATCCAGGCGGGTTCACCAACGCATCAGAATACCTGAGTATCAAACGTAAATTGTTCGATTTCAAAGGCGGTACCCTGGCGCTGACAGTGCCCAAAGGGAATTATCGCTGCATGGCCGCGCCTTATGAACGCGCCTGTATGGCTGCTGCTATTCTGAAAAAACGTGACATCAAGGCAAAAATTCAGGTGCTGGATATGAATCCGGATATTCGCATTAAAAAAGACGGTTTTCGCAATGCCTTTGAGACGTTTTATGCCGACACCATCGAGTATGTCAATCAGGTAGAAATTACCGCTGTTAATCTCTCAACTAAAGAAATCGAGACGGACTTCGACAGCTACGGTTTCGATGATGCCATCATCTACCCACCGATCAGGGCATCCCGGCTGATTGAAAACCTGGGTCTGGCCAATCCGTCGAGTCCACAGAAAGAAGCTGAAATTGATGAATTAAAATATCATCTGAAGGATGATGAACATGTTTACATTACCGGCGATGCCAGGCCACAGCCTTTTTCCAAGAGCGGTAACACTGCGCATTCAGAAGCACGCTATGTCGCTGAAGTCATAGCCGCACATGCGCAGGGTAAAACCATTGAATGGCGCAGCCCACAAACCATGTGTTTTTCCGGCGTCAGGATTGATCCCTATGAAGCCATGAGTATTGTGGCTTTTTATGATTACAACAAGGCAGACAAGACTTTTGCTTTCAAACGTGTGCACCAGGTTGAAAAGTGGTCATACCGGGGTGGCCAGGCGGGGCTGGCCTGGGCGGAAGGTATTTTTCGGGATATGTTTTACGCCTGATCCAAAAACATTCAAACAAGTATCAGATAACACAGCAAGGATATAATCACTGCACCAATGATATTCAACACAAACCCTTCTCTCGCCATCTGCCGAGTTGTAAAAAAACCGCTGGCATAAACGATACTGTTTGGCGCCGTGGCAACCGGCATCATAAAAGCACAACTGGCACTGATTGCCGCTGGAATCATTAATAACTCCGGGGCCAGATTAGAGCCCATCGCTGCTGCTGCCAGCACCGGCATCAGTAAAACGGTACTTGCGGTATTGCTGGTGGTCTCGGTCAGAAAGGTAACGCCGAGACAGATAACAAAAATCATTGCTAACATCGGCAGACTAGACAGGCCCGACAGATTTTCGGCAAGAATGGTGCTCAACCCCGATATGCCAAAGGCTTTGGCCAGGCAAATACCCCCACCAAACAGAATTAGAATGCCCCAGGGAATGGTCGCAGCCGTATCCCAGTCGAGTAGCTTTTCACCTTTGCCATCAGGAACAATGAACATCATAATCACTGCCAGCAAGGCAACAGAGGCATCATTAGCTGCTGGCAGGCCAAGCCAGCTACTCCATCCTCCGAACGGCTCCTGCCGGGTGATCCATGCCAGCGCGGTCAGTACAAATACCAGCATGACGCGTTTTTCAACCGTGCTCCAGTTGCCCACTTCCTGCATTCTGAAGCCGCCGGTATAGGTGAGCTTTCGGGTCAGCCACCACCAGCTAGCCGGGATCATGCAAACCACAATAGGGACGCCCCAGCTCATCCACTCAGTGAACGCAATCGTCTGCTGAAACTGTTGTTCGTAGACCTGCATGAAAACGAGATTCGGCGGTGTGCCAATGGGGGTGCCGATGCCACCGATGCTTGCAGCATAGGCAATGCCGAGCATTAACGGCGTGGTCATTTTGCTGTCTTTTGCCTGACTGGCTACAGCCATAGCGACGGGCAGGAGCATTAACGTGGTTGCCGTGTTAGAAATCCACATGCTTAAGGTTGCGGCGGTCACCATAAATCCGAGCACCAGTTGTTTGCTGCTGGTGTGACCGAACAGTCTGACCATAAACAGCGCCAGGCGCAAATGCGCACCACTGCGTTCCATTGCCCTGGATAAAATAAAACCGCCCATTAACAACAGAATCAACGGGCTGCCATAAGCCTGCCCGATTTCATTTTTTGTCAGAATACCACTGAGCTGAAAAACAGATAGCGGTATCAGTGAAGTGACAGGAATAGGCACGGGTTCAAATACCCACCAAATAACACAGAGTATGGTGACGGCAGCAGTAATAGCAATTTGCCTGTCCTGGGCAAGTAGCAGGTAGATCAGGACAGCCAGCAAAGGGCCGAGATAAAGAGCGTGTGTTTTCAGGTTCATGGTTATGATGGTACTGGATAAGGCAGGTCTTTGTGTGTCCCGGGATTTTGTCATACTTTAGCCCTTTGTTAAGAATTGTTTTGTAATTCCGATAAGGTGAACATGTGGCCAATATTTTATTGGAAGTATTGGCGTAGTCAGTAATTGAGACGGTACAAACAATGAATGCAAGAATATCTCAACTAATTAATAGATTATTTTGTTTGATGGGGCTGAAGACACTTACATCCCAGTTTTTCTTTTCTTATTGGGTCATCATATTGTGTGGTTTGGCCGTTATTGGTTCCCAGTTTATGACCATGGGTAACGATGCAATGGGAATTGACCTCGCAGGACGACAGCGCATGTTGAGTCAGCGTCTGGCCAAGGAGTCAATGCTGGTTGGGCAGGGTGTCGAATCGGCAACGAATTTACAGAACACCATTGAGTTGTTTGAAAATTCTCACCGTGTATTGCTTGAAGGAGATACTGAGCTTGGCTTGCCTGCTGTGACAGATGCTGAGATCAGGCAGCGATTGGAAGGCGTGGGTGTATTATGGAATAAATACAAGGTGGCCTGTCTTGATTATAGTCAGAGCCCTGATATTGGTCGTGCGGAAACAATTCACCAGCTGTCACTGGATGTGCTGAAGGAAAT
The DNA here is from genome assembly GCA_036480335.1 of Gammaproteobacteria bacterium. Lineage (GTDB taxonomy): Bacteria > Pseudomonadota > Gammaproteobacteria > DSM-19610 > DSM-19610 > JAZGER01. The sequence continues at coordinate 15,749 of JAZGGH010000164.1, forward strand.
GAACAAGGCTGTTGGTGCGATGGCAGAGTTGTCAAACAGTGTGGTGCGCAGTCAACAACTTATTTCGTTTGTGGCTTCATTGATCTTGATTTTACTGATTATCATGGGGCGAATTTTTGGTAAGACGGTTTTGCTGGATAATATTGTTGCCCTGAAAGAACATTTAATTCAAGTCAGTCGTGGGGACTTTTCTCTCACGATTGCCAATACGCATCATGAAAATGAAATCGGCCAGATGATTGATGCGTACAATAAAATGCTGAGTAATGTTGGAACGATGATTAGCGGTGTTTCAGATGTTGCAGGTAATGTGGTGGACGGTGCCAGTCAGGCCGCAGCCACATTGAATCAGACTGAAAAGGGTGTGCGTCAGCAACATGAAGATATTCATCATCTGGTGGATGCAATGCAGCAGTTGAATGTTGCTGCCGAGCGTGTCACCCGTTCAACGCAGGAGGCTGCCAGCCAGGCCAGTGCTGCACATTCAGAGGCGGCAACAGGGCAAAAAGTGGTTGCAGAAGCAGTCAACGGTATCCAGCAGATTTCCGGTAAAATCGAGCAGGCATCGTCTGTTATGCAGGCGCTTGAAAAAGACAGTCAGGAGGTTGGGAAGGTCCTCAGGGTTATTACCGGCATCGCTGAAAAAACCAATCTATTGGCATTGAATGCAGCAATTGAAGCGGCGCGCGCGGGTGAACAGGGTCGGGGTTTTGCCGTGGTCGCAGATGAAGTCAGAACTCTTGCATTGAGAACTCAGGAATCCACCGAAGAAATCAAGAGTATTATTGATCGATTGCAGGGGCAGTCAAAAGCCGCAGTGGATGTGATTTCAGAAACCAGAGAGCAGACGGATTCCAGTGTTAAATCGGCAACTGAAGCCAGTCATTCATTGAATTCTATTGTCACAAATGTGACCAGTATTGATGCAATGAATCAAGAGGTTGAGCGGGCTATTGCTGAGCAGGCACATGTGGCAGCGAATATAGATCAGAGCCTCAATAGTATATTTGTAATCGCTGAGCAAACCAGTCAGGCGACAGGTAATAGTGTTGCTGCAACTCGCAGCATAAACGATCAGATTAATACCCTGAAAGGATTGATAGCTGATTTCAAGGTAGGTTAGTATTTTCATAAATTGATCAGAGGCCCCCTTATCATCAGTTATGCTAGATATTGGAAAACAGAAGGGTAAATAGAAATATGTACAAAGGTAGTTGTCTATGCGGAAAAGTACGCTTTGAAATATCAAGTGAAATACAAAACATCATATACTGTCATTGCTCACAGTGCAGAAAAGCCCAGGGCAGTGCATTTGCAAGCAATGGAAATGTCGATGCAGAGGATTCAAATTTATTTCCGGTAAAGATGAATTAACCGGTTATGAATCATCTCCAGGTCAAACAAAGTATTTTTGCAAAAAATGTGGTTCGCCAATCATAAGTAAAAATCAGCTAAACCCAAACAAAGTCCGGGTTCGGCTTGGTGTGATTGAATCAGATATTACTGAGCGACCATCTGCTCATATTTTTGTAAGCTCAAAAGCAAATTGGGAGGATGTTGAAGATAGTTTGCCACAATACCCAGCCTATGAGCCAAACAGATAAAAAAGGATGCTCAGATAATTGCAGAATAGCCCAGAATCTTTCTATCAACAGAATTTAGCCAGAAAAGCATCGCATTCAAACCCGCATTGACTATACTCAATGCATACGCTTAAACATCTGGAGGCCGTGATGCAATCCCCTTTTCAAGTTCTGTTTGTTTTTCTGTTGTCTTTTTTGTCAGCTAATCTCAATGCAGAAGCCAAAATTGTCGATACGCCTTACCAGAGCCCCAAAGTTGTTTACGATATTTATCTTGATGATCCTCAAAAAATGGCATCTGCGCTTTACTGGATTCGTTCATTAATGAACCCGTTAATGGATGATCCTTATAGTATTGATCCAGAATTCATGGATATCGTCGTTGTTATACACGGTACCGAAATTGTTACTGTCGCAAAAAAGAACTATAAAAAATACAAAGACATCGTTGGTCGTATGCAGTACTACGCTCATTTTGGTATCAAGTTCAAAGTTTGCGGTCTTGCGGCGCATGATTACGATTACAGTGCCGGGGACTTTCATGATTTTATCGAGCTAGTGCCTTCGGCGATAACAGAATTGGTACACTGGCAGCAAAAAGGCTATGCCATCATTACCCCCAATATTATGGACAAGAAGTTCTCTATTGATGAAATTCGGTAGATGTTTATGACCTGCTAGGTTCCACAAAATGTCTGGTGTACAACTTCCTCCGGTTCGGGCGGGAGCATGTAACGGTCCTTGCCCGCCTGTACGGTAAATGGATCTTGAAGGACTGCATGTAAATCATGGAACAGGGAAAAATCATTCTGATCTTCTGCTGCGCGAATCACTGCTTCGATTTGATGATTGCGCGGAATATACGCCGGGTTCGTGTTATACATTTTTGTCTGTCGTTCTGCATCAGCGCTCTGTTCCTGGCTTAATCGTGCACGCCATTGATTGGCCCAGGTATCAAACTGCGCAGAATCATCGAACAGGTCACGGCAAGCGTTATCTGCTTCTGATGAGGTAATGTTCATTTGCGATAAATGGAAAAATGTCAGGGTAAAATCGGCATTGTTCACGGCCATAGTATTGAGCAGCTCTTCGATTAATGCCTGGTCATCGGCGAATACATCCGCATTGCTGCCCGTCGTCAAACCACACTTTGCACGCATGCCATCCAGCCATGCGCTTACATAAGCGGGTTGATAGGTTTGCAAAATATCCTGAGCGATCTCGACGGCTTCTTCAGGCTGCTCAGCTAACAGTGGCAGCAATGTTTCAGCCAGCCGCGTCAGATTCCACAAACCAATGGCGGGCTGATTGTTATAGGCATAGCGTCCGTTACGGTCGATGTAACTGTACACCTGGTCAGGTGCATAAGTATCCATAAATGCACAAGGGCCATAATCAATGGTCTCACCAGCAACCGACATGTTGTCCGTGTTCATGACGCCGTGAATAAAGCCTGACTGCATCCACTTTGCAATCAGGGCTGCCTGACGGCTTACCACTGCCTGCAAAAATGCGGCATAAGGCGGCTCATCGATACGAAGTTCAGGATAGTTGCGTTCCATCACATAATCCGCCAATGCCGTAACGGCGCCGATATCATTCCTGGCAGAAAAGTACTGAAAGGTTCCCACGCGCACAAAACTGCTTGCCACGCGTGTGATAATCCCGCCCGGGACTAACTGTTCCCGCCTGACTCGCTCGACTGTCGTTACGGCAGCAAGTGCCCGCGTGGTCGGCACGCCGAGTTTCTCCATGGCCTCGCTGAGCAGATACTCACGTATTACCGGGCCCAATGCAGAGCGGCCATCGCCGTTTCGTGAGAAAGCCGTCTGCCCGGAACCTTTTAACTGAATATCTCTACTCACACCATCCGAACCGACTAAATCTCCCAGCCACAAGGCACGTCCGTCACCCAGTTGAGGCGAAAAATTACCAAATTGATGCCCCGCGTAAGCCATGGCTAATGGCTCTGCGCCATCCGGCAAGTCATTACCGGAAAATAAAGCGGCTAACGCTTGCTCATCCTGCTCATCAAAGGATAAGCCCATCTCTTTAGCCAGCGATGCGTTGAAATGAATCAATGCAGGATTTTTCACAGGCGTTGGTTGTGTCCTGGCGTAAAAGGTATCTCCAAGCTTTGCGAATTGATTGGTAAAAGGTATTGGCTTCATGGGTGTTCAGGCAGTTATTTCTGTTGGGGATGTGATTGTAACACCTGACCTCGTTGCTGTTTTCCAGTATATTCTGTGGTAAACAACAGTAGAGGTATGCAAATGGCTGAGTTGGACGAAAACAGTATCAATCAGGAACTGCTCGATTTTCGGGAAGGGTTTAAAACAGTGTTGCTGTCAACAGCCAGCCGGTCTGCTGATCCCGAATGCAGTTATGCGCCTTTTGTACTTGAGGATGGTGCATTTTATATTTATGTCAGTATGTTGGCGAGCCATACCCGTAACTTGCTGGAAAACCCGCAATGCAGCGTCCTGTTCATTGAGGATGAATCGGCTTCGAAAAATATCTTTGCCCGGCGACGGCTCGGTTATCGTTGCTCTGTTACCGTGATTGCGCGGGATAATTCACAATGGAATGAGTTAATGGATCAGTTTACTGATCGCTTTGGCAAGACGGTAGACGTGTTACGTGGCCTGGCAGATTTTCATCTGATTTGTCTGCGTCCAGAGTCAGGGCAATTTGTGAAGGGCTTTAGTCAGGCCTTCGCGTTGACGGGCGAGGCGATGGATCGAATTGAGCATATTAACCCTGCTGCATCAGACTGATTGCCGATGAGTGATGCAACAACAGCTGCGAGTATTTCAACGTACCTTGAATCGGATTATGCTGAATTCAGTCAACTGGCATCTGCATTATATCGATACCAGTTTCCTCATGCGCTTGACTATCCTTCTGACCACAGTGAGATCAGTAACCACCGTCAGCAGCTACTCCAGATCCATAAGGAGAAAGGTGTGATGTTAACGTTACGGGCTGATCAGCAGCTACGGGGTTTTGTTTGTCTACAGGGGCCGATCGAGCCTGGAAAACCTGCCGATTCCAGCGATATAAGTTATGTGTTTTTATCCGATTTATTTGTAGAAACGGGTTATCGAAAACAAGGTTTTGGCCGTGCTCTATTACATGCAGCTGAAGAGTGGGCGCAGCAGTTGGGTTGCCATAAAATAGCCCTCAAGGTGATGTCAGATAATGATGAAGCGATGCGTTTTTATCAGAAAAACCGGTTTATTTCGCGCTTTACCATCATGGATAAGGCTATAGA
>JAZGGH010000165.1:0-3071 GCA_036480335.1 Gammaproteobacteria bacterium
GAATGGATTAAAAATGCTGGCATATCGTGCGTATTAATAGCTTCAAAGACGGTCGTAATATCCAACGATGCAAAACTTGCTACCGCATACTCCAAATTGATCTTATAGGTCTGTAAATATTCTTCAAAGCGTTGTTGATTCAAACAACGCCCAGGCAAAACATTAATAAATTCAGGCTTCAATATTTTCGCATATTCAACAGCCTGAGCCACAGCATTACGAAATTGCTCTGTCTTTTCAGGTACAGCTGCTAAACCTTCGCCACCTTGAAGCAAATCACCCGCATCCACATTGAACAGCACAAGCTGTAACTGATGTTTTGTTAATTGCTCATTAATCATTGCCGGGGATAATTCATAAGGAAACTGAATTTCCACAGCATCAAAACCACATTTTTTGGCCGCCTGAAAACGTTCTATCAACGGCACTTCAGTAAACAGCATACTCAAATTGGCCGTAAACTTCATAATGCTACGCTTTCGTGAACAACTTAATTAACGTTGCTGGGTCTTGCTCCAGAAAACCATGGCTACCATGTAATTGCATTAACTGGGCTGCCAAGCCTGACATTGGAATTGCATTACCTTGCTGTTCTGACAAATCGACAGCCATATTCAGATCTTTCAATAAAGTTTTCACACGCCATTTAATCGGTTCAAACGTCTCAGCAGCCATTTCCGGGCCAACAATCTGTAACGGTTTCGAGTCTGCAAAGCCACCCGCTAAAGCATCCGGGATTTTTTCGACATCCACCCCGGCACGTTTAGCCAAGGCAATCATTTCTGCTATCGCCAGTACATTACAACTCACTATCATCTGGTTGCAAATTTTAGTGACCTGACCACTGCCAACCTCCCCCATATGGGTCAGCTGTTGGTACAAAGGTGCCAACACTTCCCGAGCAACAGTAACTGCTTCAGTTTTACCGCCAGCCATAATCGCCAAATTGCCTTGTTCTGCACCTGACACACCACCGGAAACTGGAGCATCCACCCAGTCCATGGCACATTGTTCGGCGAGCTGCTTCGCCAGACGGCGAGTAACTTCTGGATGGATACTGGATAGATCGATAACCAGCTTATTTTCCGAACCGTGCTCAATAATATGATCCAGCACTATCGATTCAACAACGGCAGTATCTGCAAGACAAAGCAGAATAACATCGGAACATTGCACTAACTCAGCAATAGAGGTCTTGGTAACAGCTCCTGCTGCAATCACAGGCTGCAATTTATCAGCCGTTCTATTCCAGACATTAACGCTAAAACCAGCATTCAACAGCCGCAAGGTCATCGGTTTACCCATCAGGCCTATTCCAATAAAACCCAATTTATATTTTTTATTCGACATAATTAATCAGTTGTTGGGAAATATATGCAATCATACCAATAAATTTATATATGGCAGAGTGACAATAATGTTTAGAAATCAGATTCTTCCCACACTTGGTTTGTTAATTTTACTTTGGCAGACGCAAACTCATGCCGCATCAAATCAGTCAGCCATAGCTACGGCCCATCCTCTGGCGACACAGGCAGGACTGGATATTCTAGAGCAAGGCGGCAATGCCTTTGATGCTGCAGTTGCTATCAGCGCCACCCTCGCCGTTGTTGAACCTGCTGGTTCCGGACTCGGTGGTGGAGGTTTCTGGCTATTACGCCGAAATCTAGACGGTCTGGAAGTTATGATAGACGGTCGAGAAAAAGCGCCTTTGTCCGCCCATCAAGATATGTATCTGGATGAAAACGGTAAAGTCACTGATAATTTATCAAGAACCGGGGCAATATCCGCAGGCATTCCTGGCTTGCCTGCAGCTTTAGTCCATATTGCCAATAAATATGGCCGATTACCTCTTTCAACAAGCTTACAACCCGCCATTCATCATGCTGCAAATGGTTTTGCTATCGGCGAACGACATCGGCGAATGTTAAGCTTTCGTCACGAAATCATTAAGCAATCAACCGCTGCTGATATCTTTTTGGAAAATGGAGAAATTCCTCAGCCCGATGCCAGGTTGATACAAAAAGATTTGGCAAAAACCTTAGCGATACTCGCCCATCATGGGAAAAAAGGGTTTTATACTGGTGAGATTGCTGAAAAATTGGTACGTGGAGTGAAAAATGCAGGCGGTATTTGGTCTTTACAAGATCTGGAAGCCTACCGTATCATTGAACGTGAGCCGATTTATGGCACTTATCGAGATATAAAAATCACCAGCGCCGCTCTACCTTCTTCTGGCGGCATCGTTTTAATTGAAGCGTTAAATATTCTATCTGCTTACGACCTGAACTCAGTTGATGCCACTACTCGCATGCATCTTATTGTTGAGGCCTTGCGCCGTGCCTACCATGATCGTGCGCTATATCTGGGTGATCCTGATTTTATTGAAATCCCTCAAAAAAGATTATTAAGCTCCGATTATGCGGCCGGTTTAAGAAGCACCATTCGACAGGATAAAGCTTTACCCAGCAAACATCTGGCAGGGTGGAGCCAAGATGAGGAAAAAGGCAGCGATACCACTCATTTCTCCATCATTGATAATGAAGGCAATCGCGTCGCAGCAACACTAAGTATTAATTTTCCATTTGGCTCAGGCTTTGTTGCACCAGGAACCGGGGTTTTACTCAATAATGAAATGGATGATTTCGTCAGCCTGGCAGGAGCAATGAATGGCTATGGTCTGGTGGGTGGTATTGCTAATTCAATACAACCTGGTAAGCGTATGTTATCCAGTATGACCCCAACTTTCTTAGAAGATAAGAAGCGCATTGCGGTATTAGGTACGCCAGGGGGAAGCCGGATTATTTCTATGGTCCTGTTAGCCATACTCGATTTTGCCAAAGATCATGGTCCCGAATCCTGGGTTAAGGTCAAACGATTCCATCATCAGTATATTCCTGATCAAATTCTCTATGAAAAAGATGGATTAACCGAACCCGAAATCGAGGCGTTAACAAAATTAGGCCATCAATTCAAAGAAAAAAGCTATCAATACGGGAATATGCAAGCGGTACAATTCGATAAGCAAACCAGACAATTTTCTGCTGCAAGCGATCCTCGGGGTGAGGGTT